>DASZHQ010000001.1:0-6338 GCA_035937715.1 Steroidobacteraceae bacterium
GCAACGATACCGTGACGACCTCGGTGCGCGAGGCCCTGACGGCCGCGGTCAGCACGGCGGGTGAGGGGTAGTGCGCCGTCCCCAGCAACACTCGTGAGCGCAGCTGCGTCTCGTAGAGTTGCAGCATCATCCCCCCTGCATGGGCGCCAGCACCTCAACGCGGTCGCCCTCGCAGAGGCGCGTGCCCGCCCTGATCGGGGCGGCGATGAACTCGTCGTTGACGGCGGTCGCCACTACGCTCTCGCCATAGCCGAGCTCCTCGAGCACTGCCGCCAGCTGCGCCGCCGCCGTCTCACGCCAGGCGCCGTTGACGAGGATCTTCATGCATCACCTCCGGGAAATGGCTGCCTTGGAGAAGCACCTCGGCCGCGCGCCGGGCAAGCGCCGGCGCCAGCAGGAAGCCGTGTCGGTAGAGGCCGTTGACGTAGAGCGTGCGGCCCTCGCGGCGCAGTCGCGGCAGATTGTCGGGGAAGGCGGCGCGCACCCCGGTGCCGATCTCCACGATCTGCGCCTCGCCGAGGCAGGGATGCAGCGCGTAGGCCGCCGACAGCAACTCGAGCATCGAGCGCGCGCTGATGTACGCGCCCTCATCGCTCTCGATCATGGTCGCCCCTACCATGAAGTGCCCCTGCGCCCGCGGCACGACATACAGGGGCAGCCGCGGATGCAGCACCCGCACCGGGCGGCTGAGCGCGAGCTCCTTCGAGCGCAGCAGCAGCATCTCGCCCTTGACGCCGCGCAGATCGTGCAGGCGCGCTGCGGCGGCGAGCCCCGTGCAGTCGACGAGCATGCTCCCCGCGGGCATGTTGCCCGCGGTGACTTCGACCCCGAAGCGAATGCGCACGCCGAGAGCCTCGAGGCGCTCAGCCAGGGCGGTGAGCGCCGCGCGCGGATCGAGGTGGCCCTCTTGCGCAAAGTAGAGCCCGCGCTCGAAGCGCCCGGCCAGATCCGGCTCGAGCGCGGCGATGGCGTCGCGCCCCACGGGCTCGAAGTGCGCCGTGCGCCGCCCGAACTGGACCAGCTCCGCGGCATCGCGGGGTTGTGCCACCACGAGCGTGCCGTTCATCACCGTGGCTGCAAAGCGCTCGCGCCACCAGGTGAGGCTCTCTGCCCCGAGGCGCGCGATGAGCGGGTCGGAGCTCTCGCGCTCGCACCAGGGCGCGAGCATCCCGCCTGCGAACCAGGAGCAGCTGCCCGCCCCGAGGGAAGCAGCCCGCTCGAGCACCTCGACGGCAACGCCGCGCTCGGCCAGTTCCAGCGCACAGGTGAGTCCCGCGACGCCGGCGCCGATGATGCTCGCCTGCATCACTCAGCGCCCCTCTTCGGGCGCCGCCGCGCTCGCCGGCACGTAGAGCTCCCCGCCCCCGGCCCGGAATTTCGCCGCCATCTCGGCCATGCCCTGCGCACGCGCTTCGGCGCGCACTTCGTGCGAGATGCGCATGGAGCAGAATTTCGGCCCGCACATCGAGCAGAAGTGCGCGACCTTGTGCCCCTCCTTCGGCAGCGTGGCATCGTGGAAGGCGCAGGCGGTGTCAGGATCGAGTGAGAGGTTGAACTGGTCCTGCCAGCGGAAGTCGAAGCGTGCCCGCGAGAGCGCATCATCACGCGCGCGCGCGCCGGGATGCCCCTTGGCGAGGTCGGCCGCATGCGCGGCGATCTTGTAAGTAATGACGCCGGTCTTCACGTCATTGCGATCCGGCAGTCCCAGGTGCTCCTTGGGGGTGACGTAGCAGAGCATGGCGGTGCCGAACCAGCCGATCATGGCGGCGCCGATCGCCGAGGTGATGTGATCGTAGCCGGGGGCGATGTCGGTCGCGAGCGGCCCCAACGTGTAGAACGGCGCCTCGCCGCAGGTGGCGAGCTGCTTGTCCACGTTCTCCTTGATCTTGTGCATCGGCACGTGCCCGGGTCCTTCGATCATCACCTGGCAGTCGCGCTGCCAGGCGATCTGCGTGAGCTCTCCGAGCGTCTCGAGCTCGGCGAACTGCGCCGCATCGTTGGCATCCGCGATGCAGCCCGGCCGCAGCCCGTCGCCGAGGGAGAAGCTCACGTCATAGGCGCGGCAGATCTCGCAGATCTCGGCGAAGCGCTCGTAGAGGAAGCTCTCGCGATGGTGCGCCAGGCACCACTTCGCCATGATCGATCCGCCGCGCGAGACGATGCCGGTCACGCGCCCCACGGTCAGCGGGACAAACGCCAGGCGCACGCCGGCGTGGATTGTGAAGTAGTCGACGCCCTGCTCCGCCTGCTCGATCAGCGTGTCGCGGAAGATCTCCCAGGTCAGCTCCTCGGCCACCCCCCCGGCCTTCTCCAGAGCCTGGTAAATGGGCACCGTGCCGATCGGCACCGGGGAATTGCGCAGGATCCATTCGCGGATGGTGTGGATGTTGCGGCCGGTGGACAGATCCATGACCGTGTCCGCCCCCCAGCGAATCGCCCACACGAGCTTGTCGACTTCCTCGGCTGTCGATGAGGTCACGGCCGAATTGCCGATGTTGGCGTTGATCTTCACCAGGAAGTTGCGGCCGATGATCATCGGCTCGGACTCCGGGTGGTTGACGTTCGCCGGGATGATGGCGCGACCCGCGGCGACCTCGCAGCGCACGAACTCGGGCGTCACGTAATCGGGAATACGGGCACCCCAGGAGTGGCCATCGCGCGGGCCGCCCGCGCGAGCTGCCTGGCGCCCGACGTTCTCGCGGATCGCGACGTACTCCATCTCCGGGGTGATGATGCCGGCGCGCGCGTACGCGAGCTGCGTCACCGCTGCGCTGCCCGCCGCCCGCAGCGGTGCGCGGCGCACGGGAAATTCCGGAGCGGCCTTGCCGCCTCTCTCCAGCCCGTTGTCGCGCGTCTGCACGCGCCGCCCGGGGTAGGCCTCGACGTCGGCCCGCGCGGTGATCCAGGCAGTACGGGTGCGCGGCAGGCCCTTTTCGATGTTGATGCTGACGGTCGGGTCGGTGTAGGGGCCGGAGGGGTCATAGACCGTCAGTGGCGGCTCCGCCGCAGAAGGCTGCAGCTCGATTTCGCGCATCGGTACGCGCAGATCGGGGTGCAGGGCGCCTGAGTAGTACACCTTGCGTGAGGCGGGTAAGGCTTCGGAGACGACGTGCAGCTGTGCATTCACGGGCAAGCTCCTGTTTTCAGAAGACCCGGTGAATGCTGTGCGGCGGGAAGCGGCATCGGTGCGGTGATCTCATCTCACCGCCGCGCTGTCAGTGTCGGGAAAACTTTCCTACGCCAGCATTAACTGGATCAGGTTCGGAGGGTCGCCAAGCCGCGCTTTCCCACAGCGCTCGCTGGCCTCTCAGCCCCCTGCCGGGGCTCCCCTAGCTCACAAGGAAAGTAGTACGACAGCCGCGCACGGTCAATGGCGGCTTGGGGGAACGCAGGTATGTGCGATGCGGCAAACGGCGGGTGCCGCGGGAAGTGCCCGAGGAGCCAGCGGCCCAGAGTGACGCTCAGGAACAGGCGCGGCGCGCGCCAGCAGCGCGCGCCGCGCCATCTCTTCCCTTCCTGGGATGACCTTCCTGGGATGAAGCCGCCTCAGGTCGTCGGGCGGGCGCCGCCTCCGTGGCTGGCCTGCCCGCCCTTGCGGCCGGCTTCGGCCGCAAGCTCGGGATGCTGCGAGAAACTGCGTTTCTCGTCGGGCACACTCTGGCCGCCCTTGCGGCCGGCTACCGCGGCAAGCTCGCGGTTCTGCGAGAAGCTGCGCTTTGCGCCCGGAACGCTCTGTCCGCCCTTGCGGCCGGCTTCGGCAGCCAGTCGGCGGTTCTGGGAGAAGCTGCGCTTCTCGTCCGGCACCGCCTTTCCGCCCATGCTCGCAATCTGCCGCTGCCGCTCGGCGTTCATCGAGGCGAAGCCGCGGTGCGAAATACGCCCTTCATTCACTGTTCCTTCAGCCATCACTGCTCTCCTTTATCTCGCAAACCCGCAGATGCCAGCCGCTGCGGTCTATTGCGATGTTGATGTTTAAGAGTATTAGCAGAGAGCATACCGCTCGTGTCAGGGTTGGAATATCAGTTTTAACCTGACCGCTGCCGTCAGCGTACGCCTACTTTCAGCGCAGCGCGACTAGGGGGTCAGCCGATCGATGACGAGGCTCACCAGCCCGTCCTGACCGACGCGATAAGTCACCTCGCCGAAGGGATCGCCGCTCGCCCCCACGGGGCTGCCGGAACGGGCCACCCGGGCCACGACCTGCACGCTCTGACCGGCCGCAAACACGCGCCCGGGGATCATCGAGTCCGAGGGGGTCAACGCCACGCGTTGCGGAAAGTGACTCTCCAGGCGTTTCACCGCCAGGGGCGGGCCGCCCTGACCCGGAGCGCGCACGAACACGAACAGCGGCGCGCCGGCGGCAGTCGCCGACAGAGACGGTGCGAGGGTGACATTCACGCGCACGATCGGCGACTCTGCCGTCCGCGGCGGACCGCCGGGAGCCGGCGTGGCGACCTTCTGATCGGTGGCGAGCTTCTCATCGATGGTGCGGATCTGCTGCTCGAGGATCGAGCGCACGTTTTCCGGCGGATTCGTGCCCAGCAGCTTCGCCAGGCGCTGACGCGCAAGCGGCAGGTCCCCGCGCCGCACCGCCACCGTCGCGCCGAAAAACAGTGCCTTGCCCGAATCGGGTGCCAGGGTGAGTGCCTGTTCGATGAGCCGCGCCGCGCGGCCATCGAGCTCGCTCTCATCCGCGAGCGCCAGGGCCTCGGCCTCTCCGGTAAGCGCCTCCGCGCTCTTGCCCCCGCTCAGGCGGTCGGCGCGCTCGAACGCACGTACGGCGAGCGGATACTCCTGCAGGACCGTGTAGGAGCGCCCGAGCATCAGCCAGCCTTCGAGATTCTGCGGATCCCGCTCGAGCTGACGCGCGAGGCGCGCCACCATGCCCTCGGGGGAGTCGGCCGGCGCCGCTGCCCCCCACGGCCAGTTGCTCCAGCCCGCGTACAGCGCCGCGGAGCCGATCACGAGCACTGCGGCCGCCGCGAGCGCCGCCCAGCGTGCCGGCGGGGTGTCCCCTGCCGCACCTCTCAGCAGCGGCAACGCGACGGCGACGACACCTGCGATCGTCAGCGCCGCCGCCAGCAGGACGAAGCCGACCATCAGGGCTGGCCGTCTTCTTCGATGGGCTCGTGATCGGCGGCGACGAGCGTCGCGCGCTGGCGCACCACGCGCCACGCGACCACGATGCCAAGGAGCAGCAGCACGCCCGGCGCGCCCCACAACCAGGCATTGCGCAACGAGTAGCGCGGGCGGAAGAGGATGAAGTCGCCATAGCGCGCGGCCATCCAGGCCCGTATCTCGTCGTCGGATTTGCCCGCCAGCAGCAGGTCGCGCACCTCGCGCCGCAGGTCGGCCGCCAGGTCCACCGGAGAATCGGCCAGGGACTCGTTCTGGCACTGCATGCAGCGCAACTCGTGCGTCAGGGTGACATAACGCGCCTGCAAGACGGGGTTGGGGAGCTCGGTCGGATCCACCGCCCAGGCGGCGGCGCCAGCCCCGAGCGCGACCCAGGCGCCCACCACCCACACCCTCACGCCGCGCATCACGACTTGCCCGGCGGGGGCGGCGACACGCGCGGCAGGATCTCGCGCGTCCAGGTTTCCTCGGTGAGCGCGCCGACGTGCTTGTAGACGACGATGCCCTGCGGGTTCACGAGAAAAGTCTCCGGCGCGCCGTAGACTCCCCAGTCGATAGCTGCCCGCCCGCTGCGATCGACGGCCACCGCCTGGTAAGGGTCGCCGAGCAGCGCCAGCCAGTTGCGCGCCTGCGCGTCGTCATCCTTCCAGTCGAGCCCGATGAGCGGCACTACGCCGGCGCGGTGCACCCTGAGGAGCGTCTCGTGCTCCGCGCGGCATTCCACGCACCAGGTCCCCCAGACATTGAACAGGTACCAGCGCCCCTTGAGGTCGGCTGAGCGCACCGGACGCGCGGGGTCGGTGAGGCTCGGGAGCGAGAACTGCGGTGCAGGCTTGCCGAGAAGGGGCGAGGCGATCACGCCCTTCTCGGGGGCGTGCCGGATGCCGATCGCGAGCACCGTCGCCAGCAGCAAGAACGCCCCGAGAGGCAGCAGGAAGCGGTTCATGCAGCCTGCTCCGCCGCCCCTGCCGCGCGCGCAGCGGCTGCGGCCTTCGCCGACCAGTAGCGCCGGTCGGAGGCCGCGAGCGCCCCGCCGATGGCCATGACGAGCGCCGCGAGCCAGACGAGACTCACGAGCGGCCGTATCTGGATGCGAACGCTCCAGCGTCCCGCGCCCAGGTCCTCCCCGAGCGCCAGCAGCAGGTTGTTGCCGCGGTGCATCCGGATGGAGGTTTCGCTCGTCACCTGATGCTGGACCCAGT
>DASZHQ010000002.1:0-8452 GCA_035937715.1 Steroidobacteraceae bacterium
CCCACAGTTGCTTACAACTCGCCTCACCGCGCGGGGACAGATCTTCACGACGTTACGGGCACGAAAACGGCTGCCGCGGGTCTGATGCCTTCGGTATCCTGAGCTTTCGCAGGGCGCACACCCGTGAACGACCGACCCCACCTGCTCATTGTCGACGACGACCGCGAGATTCGCGGCCTGCTCGCGCAGTACCTGCAGAAGCATCAATTCCGCACCACCGCGGTGGCGGACGGCAAGGAGATGCGCCGCGTGCTCGAGCGCGCGCACGTCGACCTGCTGGTGCTCGACCTGATGCTCCCCGGGGAGGACGGCCTGTCCTTGTGCCGCGAGCTGCGCAGCCGCTCGCAGTTGCCCGTCATCATGCTCACCGCGCGCGGCGAGGAAGTCGACCGCATCGTCGGCCTCGAGCTCGGCGCCGACGATTATGTCGCCAAGCCCTTCAACCCGCGCGAGCTTCTGGGGAGGATCAAGGCGATCCTGCGCCGCTCGCAGCACGCCCCGCGGGACCCGCGTCCCGAGAGCGTGCGCGGCTTCTCCTTCGGCGGCTGGCGTCTCGACACCGTCACGCGCACCCTCACCGACGCCTCCGGCAGTGAAGTGGCGCTCAGCGGCGCGGAATACCGCCTGCTAGCCGTACTGCTCTCATCTGCCAACCGCGTGCTCACGCGCGCGCAGCTGACCGAGCTCCTGCGCGGACGCGACGCCGACCCCTTCGACCGCAGCATCGATGTGCGCGTCAGCCGCCTGCGCCAGATACTGGCCGACGATGCCCGCGCGCCGCAGATCATCAAGACCGTGTACGGTGAGGGTTATGTCATCGGCGTCAAGGTCGTGAGCGACTGACGCGCCGCCACCACATGCGCCTGCCTTTCTGGCCTCAGTCGCTGTTCGGCCGACTCCTGGCGGCCTCGGTCGCCGCGGTGCTGCTGGCGCAGGCGGTGGGACTCTTCCTCATCGCACAGGAACGCGAACACTTCATCCTGCAGGGGACCGTGCGCGAGTGGACGCGCCGCATCGCCGAGACAACCCTGAGGCTGCAGCCCATGAGTGCCGCCGAGCGCAGCGCCGCGCTCGCCGAGCTGTCGGCACCGCGTGGCTGGGCGCTCGCGCCCCACCCCGCGGGCGGCGCGCACGACGGGCACGGCGCGCACACCATGCAGCGCGGCTTCGTGCGCCTGCCGCTGCTGTCGGACTTCGAGCGGGCACTCAAGGAGCAGCTGAACGCATCGCTCGGCCCCGCGTACGGCGTCGAGGTGGGCGCAACCCCAGAACCCGCACCGCCGGCGATCCCGCTGCCGGCGCCGTTCTACGCGGCGTACGAGCTCGCCGCGCACCAGCGCTCCGTTCGGCGATATGACGTGACGGTGCACTTTGCCGACGGCGATGCGGTGACCTATCGCGTCACGCGCCTGGCCGGGGGCGCACCGCTGCCGCGCAACCTGTTCGTCAACCTGACGCTCCTGGTGCTGCTGCTGGTCATCCTGCTGTATGTCGCGGCGCGCAACATCACCCGGCCGCTGTCGGATCTGGCGCGTGCCGCCGACAGCGTGGGCCGGGACATGCGTCCGGCGCAGCTCGCGGAGCGCGGCGCGCGCGAGCTGCGCGATGCGGCGCGTGCCTTCAACACCATGCAGGACCGCCTGCGGCGCTACCTCGACAGCCGCACGCGGGTGCTAGCCGCCATGTCGCACGACCTGAAGACGCCGCTCACGCGGCTGCGGCTGCAGGTGGAGGCCCTCGACAATCCGCCCATGCAGGCGCGCATCGGCCGCGAGCTCGATGAGATGGAGGGCATGGTGCGCGAGGCGCTGGCGCTGTTTCGCGGCCTGGACGACGGCGAGCCGGCCGCCCCCATCGACGTCGACGCGTTGCTGGCGCAGCTGCGCGGCGAGTTCACCGATATGGGCGCGGTGGTGACGCTCGCCGGGCGCGCTCTGCAGCCATACCTCGGCAAGCCGCAGGCCCTCAAGCGCTGCCTCACCAACCTCATCGCCAACGCAATCAAGTTCGGTACGCGCGCCGACGTCCTGGTGGAGGACGGCGCGGAGCTGGTGATCCGTGTGCGCGATCAGGGACCAGGGATCGCGCAGGACGAGCTGGAGCGCGTGTTCGAGCCCTTCTACCGGCTTGAGTCCTCGCGCAACCGCGACAGCGGCGGCAGCGGGCTGGGACTGTCGATCGCGCGCGACATCGCCCAGTCGCACGGCGGCTCGCTCACGCTCCACAACCTGCCCGCCGGCGGCCTGGAGGCGCTGCTGCGCCTGCCGCGGCGGCGCTGAGTGAACCTCCTGCCGCGGCCGGCGGGCCTTCCAGCGCAGCGCGCCGCCGCTTTCACACTCCCTCACTATTGCTCACCGCCTGCGCCGCGCGCGCCGTTAGCGTACGAGTTCGACGCGGGCCCCCAAACCCTTCCCGCAAGGAGATTCTCATGAAAGCCAGTGTGCTAACGCTCGCCTTGCTGTGCGCCGGCGCAGCGTTCGCCCAGGCTCCTGCGCCGGAGGCTGTCCACGCGGCGCGCCACATGGACGATCTCGCGACGCTGCTGGATCTCACCGATGTGCAGAAGGCGCAGGTACAGGCGATCCTGCAGGAACAGCACGCCAAGATGAGGCAGAGTTTCGAGCAGGCGAGGGCCTCGGGCACGAAGCCGGACGCCGCGCAGATGCACGCGCTGCACCAGCAGCTGCAGCAGGAGACCTTGCAGAAGTTGACGCCGGTGCTCTCGGCCGTGCAGCTGAAGAAGTTCCAGATCCTCAGCCAGCGGATGCACGGCATGCACGGCCACTTCGTTCATGGCGGGCCCGGTCGTGGCGCTGCGGAGGGCGCCGCGCCGCAGGCGCAGAACTGAGCCGGCACGCATCGGACAGACGCGTGCGCCGGAGCGCTGCCCCTAGCGCGGCAGCTCGCGCAGCTGGTACCGCCCGCGCTCGTAACTGAGATAACTCCCCTGCTCGTACCAGGCGCCCAGCACAATGCGCTGTGCGGCGCTGCCGTCGACCTCCAGGTCGTGCACACCCGGGCGGTGTGTGTGACCGTGGATCATGCGTCGCACTTGCGCCGCGCGAAACGCCGCCATCACAGCGGCGGCATTCACGTCCATGATGTACGGCACGGTGCGTGCGGTATGCCGCCGGCTGCCCGCGCGTGCTTCATCGGCCAGCAGCTCGCGATGCGCGCGCGGCAGCGCCAGGAAGCGTCGCTGCCAGGCGGGATCGCGCACGACGCTACGCAGCTCCTGGTAGGGGTGATCGTCGGTGCACAGCGCATCACCGTGGGTGAGCAGCACGCGCTCGCCGTCGAGCTGTGTGATCACCGGATCGCTCAACAGGCGGCAGCCGCTGCGCTCGCTAAAGCCCGCACCGAGCAGAAAGTCCCGGTTGCCGTGCAGCGCAAAGCATGCCACGCCGCGCGCGGCGAGGGCGCGCAGCGCGCGGCACACGCGCTCGTTGTCCTGCTCCTGGTCGTCGTCCCCGACCCAGGCTTCGAACAGGTCGCCGAGAATGTAGAGCGCCTCGGCGCCGGCGGCCTCGGCGCTGAGAAAACCGAGGAACTGCTCGGTGGCTTCAGCGCGCTGCGCGTCCAGGTGCACATCCGAGACAAACAGGCGCGCCATTGGCTCACTTAGGCGAAAGGATCGTGTTCTGCGGTGGGGGCGTCACCGGGGTCACGGGGGGCGTGGCGGCGCTGCCACCTGGGGAGATGATCTCCATCTTCTCGATGATCACCGGCTTCAGCGGCGCATCGGCCTTCCACGGTCCCTTGGCGCCCGTGGCCGTCTCGCCGATGCGATCGATGACGTCCATCCCCTGCAGGACGCGGCCGAAGACCGTGTAGCCCCAGCGGGTCGGCACCGGATCGAGATCGGGGTTGTCGACCAGATTGACGTAGAACTGCGAGTTGCCCGAATGCGGCACCTCTCCGCGAGCCAGTCCCACGGTGCCGCGCTTGTTCTGCAGGCCGTTGCCGGACTCGTTGAAGACGCTCTCGTGGGTGGGCTTCAGGGCGAGCGTGGTGGCGTCGTGGCCGCCCCCCTGGATGACGAAGTTCGCGATCACGCGATGGAACACGGTGTTGGAATAGAACCCCTCGCGCACATAGCGCAAGAAGTTCGTCGCGGTGAGCGGCGCGCGGTCGGCGCGCACCTCGATGACGAACTCACCCATGCTGGTGCTCACCCTGACCTGGGAGTTCGGCTCGTCCGCACGCGTAGCGCCGAGTGGCAGCAGCAGCAACGCGGACAGCGCGGCCGCGAGTGCGGAAATCCGGGTGCTGGACGGAATGAGCATCGATCCTCCGCTTCGTGGACTGCCGGCACACGCGCGCCGGCCGCGAATTCTATAGCAGCGCGGCGCGCGGCGGCGCTTTGTTGAGATCATCGGGTTTCCCGTACCATGGCGTCATGAGCGCAAGCGCACTTCCAGCTCCCGGCGAGCACGCGCAGCCGGTCACCCGCTTCGCCCCCAGTCCCACCGGCGAGCTGCACCTGGGGAATGCGCGCACGGCGCTCTTCAACTTCCTGCTGGCGCGGCACGGCGGCGGCCGGTTCCTGCTGCGGATCGAGGATACCGATACGGAGCGCAGCCGCGAGAGCCATAGCGCGGCGCTGATGGCGGACCTGCGCTGGCTCGGCCTCGAATGGGACGCCGGGCCGGACCACGAGGACGAGCGCGGGCCTTACCGGCAGTCGCAGCGCGGTGCCCTCTACGCGCGCTACTTCGCCGAGCTCGAGCGCCAGGGGGCCGTATATCGGTGCTTCTGCACGCCGCTCGAGCTGTCGCTGTCGCGGCGCGCCCAGCTGGCCGCCGGCCAGCCGCCGCGCTACGCGGGCACCTGCCGCGACCTGCCGGCAGCAGAGCGCGCACGCCGGGAAGGGCAGGGCCTGCCGGCCACGCTGCGCTTTCGCGTCCCGCCCGGCGAGCGCGTTGCATTCACCGACTTCGTGCACGGTCCGCAGAGCTTCCTTACCGATGACATCGGCGACTTCGTGGTACGGCGCGCTGACGGCTCCGCCGCTTTCTTCTTTTCCAATGCCGTGGACGATGCGTGCATGGGCGTGACGCTGACGCTGCGCGGGGAGGATCACCTCACCAACACCCCGCGGCAGCTGCTGATCCTTGCGGCCCTGGGGCTGCCGGCGCCCGCCTATGGGCACGTCGCCCTGATCGTCGGTGCCGACGGAGCGCCGCTCTCCAAGCGTCACGCGGCGGTGAGCGTGCGCGAATACCGCGAGCGCGGCTACCACCCGGCGGCGCTCGCCAATCACCTCTTCCGCCTGGGCCACTCGACGCCGCTCCACGGACTGCTCAGCCTCGCCGAGATGGCCGCGGCGTTCAATGTCGCGCATCTGGGGCGCGCCCCGGCACGCTTCGATGAGCCGCAGCTCGCGGTGTGGCAGAAGCAGGCGGTGCAGCAGCTCTCGCCGGCGGCGGCGCGCACCTGGCTCGCGCCGATCCTGCCGGCCGGGCTCGAGGCGCGCGCCGCGGACGCCTTCGTGGCGGCACTCCTGCCGAACGTCGTACTGCCCGAGGATGCGCGGCCCTGGGTCGAGATAGTCTTCGGCGCCCCGCCGCCGCTCGAGCCCGCCGGCGAGGAACTGGTGCGGCGGGCGGGCACGGACTACTTCTCCGCGGCGGCGGCCGCCGCCGCGCGCGCGGGAAACGACCTCGCGGCGATCGCCGCCGCGGTTCGCGCGGCCACTGGGCGCCAGGGGGCGCAGCTCTACATGCCGCTGCGCCTGGCGCTCACCGGGCGCGCACACGGCCCGGAGCTGGCGCCGCTCCTCAAGGCTATGCCACCCGGCAAGGCGCACGAGCGGCTGGCGCGCTTCGCATGATCCGCATACATAACTCGCTAACCGGCACGAAGCAGGAGCTCAGGCCCATCACACCGGGCGCGCTGCGCATGTACGTGTGCGGCCTTACGGTGTACGACTACGTGCACATCGGGCATGCGCGCATGTTGCTGGTGTTCGATGTCGTGAGCCGTTACCTGCGCCACCGCGGCTACCACCTCACCTACGTGCGCAACATTACCGACATCGACGACAAGATCATCCGCCGCGCGGCGCAGAACGGCGAGCCCATCGAGGCGCTCACCGCGCGCTTCATCGACGCCATGAACGAGGACTGCGTGCGACTCGGCATCGCGTGCCCCGATCACGAGCCGCGCGCCACGCATTACCTGCCTCAGATCATCGCCATGATCACGCAGCTGCTCGCGGCGGGCTACGCCTACCCGGCCGCGAACGGGGACGTCATGTACGCGGTGACACGCTTCGCCGCTTACGGCAAGCTTTCCGGGAAACGCCTCGCGGACCTGCGCGCCGGTGCGCGCGTCGAGGTGGATGAGTCCAAGCGCGATCCGCTCGACTTCGTGCTGTGGAAGCATGCCAAGCCCGGCGAGCCGGCATGGGAGTCGCCCTGGGGCAAGGGCCGGCCCGGCTGGCACATCGAATGCTCCGCCATGTCGACGGCGCTGCTCGGCACGCACTTCGACCTGCACGGCGGAGGCCTCGACCTGAAGTTTCCGCATCACGAGAACGAGATCGCGCAGTCGTGCGCGGCCAGCGGCGACGCGTTCGTCAACATCTGGATGCACAACGGGTTCGTCAACATCGACGATGAGAAGATGTCGAAGTCGCTCGGCAACTTCTTCACCCTGCGCGAGGTGCTGCCGGCGCTGCGCCACCCGGAGGTGCTGCGCTTCTTCATACTCTCGAGCCACTATCGCGGACCGATCAACTACTCGCTCGACCAGCTCGAGCAGGCGGACGCCGCGCTCGGGCGCCTGTACACGGCGCTGCGCGACCTGCCGGACGTCACGTCCACGGCCGGCGAGCACAGCGCGCGCTTTCACGCGAGCATGGACGATGATTTCAATACCCCGGAGGCGCTGGCGGTGCTGCAGACGCTCGCCCGCGAGGTGAACTCGGCACGCGACGCGGGCGAAGAGCAGCGCGCCGCCGGGCTTGCCGCCGAGCTGCGCTCGCTCGGGGCGGTTCTCGGGCTCTTCACGCTGGCGCCGGCGCAATGGTTCAGGCTGGCGAAGCCGGCGCTGCCGGCAACGAGCTCCGGGCGGCCCGAAGTGAGCGGTGAGGCCCAGCAGGTGAGCCCGGCGATCAGCGACGCGGAGGTGGAGGCGCGGATCGCCGCGCGCGCCGCGGCGCGCCGTGCGAAGAACTGGGCCGAATCCGATCGCATCCGAGCGGAGCTCGCGGCCGCAGGCGTCATTCTCGAGGACAAGCCCGGCGGCCAAACCGCCTGGCGTCGCGCCTAGGTCCCGCGCGCCAAGAACCGCCGCGTGGAATTGGTCGAGCAGTGATGGGGGAAACGAGAGTATGATTTTTCGCGCGGGTTCGGGGCATGGCGCAGTCTGGTAGCGCATCTGCTTTGGGAGCAGAGGGTCGGGGGTTCAAATCCCTCTGCCCCGACCATTTCCACAGGGTCCATTCCGGTCACATAGGTGACGGTCTATTCCGGACACATTTGTGGGGCCAAAAGACGCCTGAGAAGTCAGCGCCGGCCAATCAGAGCGAGAATGTTATCGATACTGCCTACCTGGTTCTGGTCGAATCCGTTCTCCGCGAAGTCGATCCCATACTTCTCTTCTGGAAAAAGCACCACTTCCAGCGTATCGATGGACTGCAGCCGCCCCCCGGCGATCAATTCCTCGTTGTCTAAAAATGCTCCCTGGTCACCCTTCCGGCTCAGCAGGGACTGCAAGAACTCGCGTATCACCAAGCTATCGTTCATGTTGAAGAACGCCTCAAACCGGAATCAGGAACAGACGCAGAACAAACCGCAGGTCCGCGCCGAAATGGTAGGAGCGTTCCTGGTCGAAAATACCCAACAGGGCGAAAAATGAGATGACGCCCCCCGTCGCGAGCGCCCGCCGCCACCACGGCGCATCGTCGCCCAGGTGTTTCCTGTCGGCGTTCCGCAACTGCGAAATCCCGATCCCTAATCCGAGCGCGGTGGCATAAAACGCGTACTCCTGAAACCCGACCAACGCCCTCCATAAACCCACCTCGGCGACCCACGCGAAGTTCTTTAAAAAATGAAAAATCATGTTTCCAATTGTTGCGGCAGCTATCGTCGCGGCGAATATGCGCAAGCGTTTATGTTTCTTGAAATAGCGCGTGAACGCTGGGAAGAAAAAATTCGACCAACAATTCCTTGAAGTAGTGGGTGAAGCGGTTTCAGAATTCTGTCACCGTTCGCGATACAAAAATCGGTAGTGTTCCGCGTAGGAAAGTCCGCGCCCGCGGGGCTCTCGGCTCGCCGACGCTGGAGGGCAGGGAGCGCTCGCGCAGAGGCATCGCAGCCTGCCCGGGCAATCAAAGCCTTGACAATCACAGCCTAGGCAAGTAGATTCGCGTCTATACCCCCGCCGGCACGGGGCTCTCCCCCCGAAGGGGAGATTTGACGGAGCACGAACTTGGGCGACATTTACG
>DASZHQ010000003.1:0-8834 GCA_035937715.1 Steroidobacteraceae bacterium
CTGGTTGCAAGCTGTGCGCTCGCGACGCTCCATTGGGCGCCCGGAGTGCTGCGTCAGAGCGCCGGCGGCGTCGTCGGCAGCGTCGTCGGCCGCGGCCTGGCCGCGGGGCTGGAGTTTCTCGGGGCGACACTGCTGCTGATCGCCGCCTGGATGGCCGGCCTGTCGCTCGCCTTCGGGGTCTCGTGGCTCACCATCATGGACCGGCTCGGGAACTCGGTCTGGGCGGGCGTCGGCTGGCTGCGCGCACGCTGGAGCTCTTCGCGCGACGCCGCCGAGGGGCGCGAGCGTCGCCAGGCGCGCAAGGAGGCTGTCGAGAGCCTGCAGAAGAAAGCGGTGACTCGCCCGCCGCCACGGATCGAAGCCCCGGCGCCGCTGATGGAAAAGAGCGCGCGCGTGGAACGCGAGCGGCAGGTGCCGCTGTTCGACCCGCCGAAGGCCAGCGAGTTGCCGGCGCTGAAGCTGCTGGATGACCCGCCGCCGCGCGAGCCGTTGTATTCCGCCGAGGCGCTCGAAGCGCTCTCACGCCTGGTGGAGATGAAGCTGAAGGACTTCACCATCGACGCGGAGGTGGTGGCGGTGCAGCCGGGGCCGGTGGTGACGCGCTTCGAGCTGCGCCCGGCGCCGGGGGTGAAGGCCAGCCAGATCACCGCGCTCGGCAAGGACCTGGCACGCGCGCTGTCGGTGCTGTCGGTGCGCGTGGTCGAAGTGATTCCCGGCAAGAGCGTGATGGGGCTGGAGATCGCCAACGAAAAGCGCGAGGTGGTCACGCTCGGGGAGATCATCCGCTCCAGGGCCTACGATGAGATGCATTCACCGCTTGCGCTGGCGCTCGGCAAGGATATCGGCGGCCTGCCGGTGGTCGCCGATCTCACGCGCATGCCGCACCTGCTGATCGCGGGCACCACCGGCTCGGGAAAATCGGTCGGCATCAACGCCATGGTGCTGTCGTTGCTCTACAAGTCCACCGCCGAGCATGTGCGCCTCATCATGATCGATCCGAAGATGCTCGAGCTCTCGGTGTACGAGGGCATCCCGCATCTGCTGGCGCCGGTGGTCACCGACATGAAGCAGGCGGCCAACGCGCTGCGCTGGTGCGTGGCCGAGATGGAACGTCGCTTTCAGCTCATGGCCGCGCTCGGCGTGCGTAACATCATCGGCTTCAACCGCCATGTGAAAGAGGCGAGCGAGGCGGGTAAGCCCATCCGCGACCCGGTGCTGATGGCCCGGGCGGCGAACGACCCGAGCATCGACCAGCGCGAGATCCCCGATCTGACCCCGCTGCCGTACGTGGTAGTGGTAGTCGATGAGCTCGCCGACCTCATGATGATCGTCGGCAAGAAGGTCGAGGAGCTCATCACGCGCCTGGCGCAGAAGGCGCGCGCCTCTGGCCTGCACCTGGTGCTGGCGACGCAGCGTCCCTCGGTCGACGTCATCACCGGGCTCATCAAAGCGAATATCCCCTGCCGCATCGCCTTCCAGGTTTCCGCGCGCGTCGACTCGCGCACCATTCTCGATCAGATGGGCGCCGAGACCCTGCTCGGGCACGGCGACATGCTGTACCTGCCGCCCGGGACCTCGCACCCGACGCGGGTGCATGGTGCGTTCGTGTCCGACCAGGAAGTGCACCGTGTGGTGGAGGCACTGCGTACCTCCACCCCGCCGAGCTACATCGAGGAGGTGCTGTCGGGACCGAAGGCGCCGATCGCCGGACTCGCGGGCGAGGAGGGCGAGGGCGCTGGCAACGGCCTCGAGGACGCGGAGGCAGATCCACTGTACGACGAGGCGGTGCGCATCGTGACCACAGAACGCAAGCCGTCCATTTCGTACGTGCAGCGGCGGTTGAAGGTCGGCTACAACCGCGCCGCGCGGCTGCTCGAGGCCATGGAGCTGGCCGGTCTCGTCGGCCCGCTGCAAGCGAACGGTGCGCGCGACGTGTTGGCGCCCGCGCCGCCGGAGGAGTGAGAACGGTGCCCGCATCCGCGATCCCAAAACAGGTTTTTCGCGGCCGCCGCAAGTACGTCCATGTAGGCTGCGGGCGCGCCATCCCTGGCGCGCACGCCCGCGAAGAACCTGTTTTGTGCTCGCGTCTGCTATCGGTCTTGCTCGCGTTAGTGTTCGCACTACCAATGACTGCGGCTCCGGCGGCGACGACGGCACCTGCGCCCGCCGTGGTGCTTGCCGCACCTGCGGCAGAGCAGAACGCGAGGCTGCTCAACGACTACCTCGACAATCTCAAGACGCTGCGCACGACCTTTCTTCAGACGCTCGCCAACGCCCAGGGCCGTGAGATCGATCGCGCCACCGGCACGCTCATCGTCGCCCGCCCCGGCAAGTTCCGCTGGGAGATCCATCCGCAGCCTGCGGGCGGTGCGGGTACGGCAGGCGCTACAGGCGGCGCGGGCGCCGGCCAGCTCATGGTCTGCGACGGCGTCAACCTGTGGTTCTTCGACCGCGATCTGCAGCAGGTGACCGTGAAGCCGGTGGATGCCGCTTTGTCGGCGACGCCCGCCATGCTGCTGTCAGGCGCCCTGGACGTGCGCAAGAGCTTCACCATCAGCGGCGCCGGGCAACGCATGGGCCTCGAGTGGGTGCTCGTGGAACCCAACGGGACGGATGCCGACTTCCGCAGCGCGCTGTTCGGCTTTGCGCACGGAGACCTCAAGCGCATGATCCTCGAGGATAAGCTCGACCAGACGGCCACCATCGTCTTCGAGAAGATCGAACGCAACGGCCCGGTCAGCCCGGCCGAGGTGAGCTTCACGCCGCCTGCGGGGGCCGATGTCATCGGCACGCCGCGCCGCTGAGCAGCGCACCCACGCCACCGCGGCCGAACCTCGTGACTGCACGCGACCTGACTGACCGCGACCCGCTGCGACCGCTCGCCGACCGCATGCGGCCGCAAAACCTGAGCGAGTTCCTCGGGCAGCGGCACATTCTCGGGCCCGGCAAGCCGTTATCGGCGAGCATCGAGTCAGGACAGCTGCACTCACTGATCCTGTGGGGGCCACCCGGCACCGGCAAGACGACGCTGGCGCGCCTCATCGCGCAGGCTTCGAACGCGCAATTCATCGCACTCTCGGCGGTCATGGCGGGAGTGAAAGACATCCGCGCGGCGGTCGAGGCGGCCCGCGCCGCGCGCGCGCAGCAGGGGCGGCCCACGCTGCTGTTCCTCGACGAGGTGCATCGCTTCAACAAGGCGCAGCAGGACACTTTTCTGCCTTACCTCGAAGACGGCACGCTCACCTTCGTGGGCGCCACCACCGAGAATCCCTCCTTCGAGGTGATCAGTGCGCTGCTGTCGCGCGCGCGCGTCTATGTGCTGCGTCCGCTCGCCCTCGAGGATCTCACGGCGCTGCTGCATAGCGCGCTGCGGGACGAGGAGCGCGGGCTGGGCCGGGAGCACTTCGAGGCGGAGCCGGCCGCACTCGATCTGATCGCGCGCGCCGCCGACGGTGATGCCCGGCGCGCGCTCAACATGCTGGAGCTCGCGGCGGCACTGACGGAAGCCTCCGGGCCCGGGCGGGCGCTTACGCTCGCGGTGGCGCAGGAGGTGGCGAGCGGAACACACCGGCGTTTCGACAAGGGCGGCGACCAGTTTTACGACCAGATCTCCGCGCTGCACAAGGCGGTGCGCGGCTCCGATCCGGACGCGGCGCTCTACTGGTTGTGCCGGATGCTCGATGGCGGGTGCGATCCGCTGTACGTCGCGCGGCGCGTGTCGCGCATGGCCGTGGAGGATATCGGCCTCGCCGATCCGCGCGCCTTCGCGCTCTGCCTGGATGCGTGGCAGGCGTACGAGCGCATGGGCACCCCGGAAGGGGAGCTGGCGATCGCTACCGCAGTGGTGTATCTCGCCTGCGCGCCCAAGAGCAACGCGGTGTATGTCGCCATGGGCGAGGCCATGGCGGACGTGGCCGAGTTCGGCACGCTGGACGTGCCGCTGCACCTGCGCAACGCGCCGACGCGGCTGATGAAGGAGCTCGGTTACGGCCGCGATTATCGCTATGCGCACGATGAGCCGGACGCCTTCGCGGCCGGGGAACGATACCTGCCGGAGCAGATGCCGGAGCGGCGATACTATCGGCCCGTTGCGCGTGGACTGGAATTGAAGATCGGCGAGGCGCTCGCGCGGCTGCGCGCGCGTTCGCCGTCGAAAGGCTGAGACAGCAGTGATCGATCCGAAGCTGTTGCGCACCGATCCGGACGCCGTGGCGCGCAACCTCGCGCGCCGCGGCTACCTGCTCGATGTGGCGGCGCTGCGCGCCCTGGAGGACAAACGCAAGCCGTGGCAGGTGGAGGTGGACCGCCTGCGCGCCGAGCGCAACGCCAACGCCCGGGCGGTGGGCGCGGCCAAGTCGCGCGCAGAGAACGCCGCCCCCCTCATCGCGCGCAGCGAGAGCCTCGCTGCGGAGCTGACGCGCGCGGAAGCTGAGCTCGCCGCCGTGCAGGAGGAGCTCGAGCAGTGGCAGCTGGGGCTGCCGAACCTGCTGCACGATTCCGTGCCGGATGGGAATGAAGAGAGCGCCAATGCCGAGGTGCGCCGCTGGGGCGAGCCGCGGGCATTTCCCTTCCAGGCGCGCGACCACGTGGAGATCGGCGAGCGGCTCGGCGGGCTGGATTTCGAGGCGGCAGCGCGCCTCTCGGGTGCGCGCTTCGTGGTGATGCGCGGGGCGGTGGCGCGGCTGCATCGGGCGCTCGCGCAGTTCATGCTCGATCTGCACACCCGCGAGCACGGTTATACCGAGGTCTACGTGCCCTATCTGGTGCGGCCGGCGGCGCTCACCGGAACCGGCCAGCTGCCGAAGTTCGAGCAGGACCTGTTCGCGGTGCGCAGCGAGCAATCGTTCTACCTGATCCCGACCGCGGAAGTTCCGGTGACCAACCTGGTGCGCGAGCAGATCGTGCCGGCCGAGCGGCTGCCGTTGAAATGGGTAGCGCACACGCCGTGCTTCCGCTCCGAGGCGGGAGCGGCGGGCAAGGACACCCGCGGCATGATCCGCAACCACCAGTTCGACAAGGTCGAGCTGGTACAGATCGTGCGTCCCGCCGATTCGTACGCCGCGCTCGAAGAGCTGACCGCGCACGCGGAAGCCGTGCTGCGGCGGCTGGAGATTCCCTACCGCACGGTGGCGTTGTGCGCCGGTGACATCGGCTTCGGCAGCGCCAAGACCTACGATATCGAGGCGTGGCTGCCCTCGCAGCAGCGCTACCGCGAGATCTCCTCCTGCAGCAACTTCGAGGCCTTTCAGGCGCGGCGCATGCAGGCGCGCTGGCGCAACCCCGAGGGTGGCAAGCCCGAACCGGTGCACACGCTGAACGGCTCGGGACTCGCAGTGGGGCGTACCCTGGTGGCGCTCCTGGAGAACTTCCAGAACGAGGACGGATCGGTGCGCGTGCCCGCGGCACTGAGCACCTACATGGACGGGCTGGCGCGGCTCGCGCCGTAGACTATCGATAATCGATAGCCCATACTCGCGGCCAATGAGGCCTACGCCGCGCAAGCCAGGCGTGCTGCGGGAGCGCGACCCGCTCTTCAACAGCTCGGTGGCCAAAGCGCTCTCCCTGCTCGAGACCTTCGGCGGCGAGCGGCGCGCCCTGAGCCTGGCGGAGCTCGCCGCCGGCGCGCGCATGACGACGAGCTCCGCGCAGCGTTGCACGCACACACTGGTGCGTCTCGGCTACCTCGAGCGCAACGCGCATCTGCGGCGCTGGGTGCTGACCCCGCGCGCTCTGATCCTGGCGGCAGCGTACCTGTCGGGGCATGTACTGCTCGAGCAGGCGACCACACACCTCATCGACCTGAATCAGGCGAGCGGTGAATCGGTCAGCATGTCGGAGCCCGATGGCACGGACATGGTGTTCATCGCGCGCTTCCCGAGCCTCAGGCGCTTTCACCTTCACACACCGGTCGGGCGGCGCCTGCCGATATATTGCACCGCCTCGGGGCGCGCCTATCTGTCGGCGTTGCCGTCCGCCGTCGCGCAGCGCATCCTGCGGCGCTCGCAGCTGACGGCGCTGACGCCGCTGACGCTGACCGATCCGAAGCAGATCCTCAGGCGCATCCAGGCGGCGCGCGAAGCCGGTTACGCCTGGTCGGACCAGGAGTGTTACCGCGGTGATCTGACGATCGCCGCGGCGGTGCTCGGCGGGGACGGCGCGCCGCGTGCCGCGGTGAACATCTCCGCGCCCACGAGCCGCTGGACGCTGGCGGAGTTACGCGCGAAGCTCTCGCCGCTGCTGCTGCAGACCGCGCGTGCCGCCTCGATCGGCGACGCGCCGGGACCGCGCCGCCGATGAACTATTGCAACGCCCGTCAGGACGCGGCGCGCGCGGCGCGGGGTGCGAGCGCCGCGGGCGCTTGAGCTTGACGTGAACTTGTGACTACAGTGCTGCACCGAGTCGTGTGACGCAACGACTCGCGAGGGGAACGGGGGAGGGGCAATGCGTATTTACCAGAGGTCCCGGGTGGTGGGCGCGGCGAGCGCGGCGCCGGCAGCAGCGCTGCTGCTGCTCGCCAGCGGTGCGGGCCAGGCACAGGAGCAGACTCAGGCGAGCGAGACCGGCGCGGCCGGCGGCCTGCAGGAGATAGTGGTGACGGCCACCCGACGCGAGGAGAGCCTCTCGAGGGTACCGATCAGCGTCACCGCTCTCTCGCAGGAGAATCTCGACCTGCGCGGCATCAAGGATTTCTCGGAAGTGGCGCGCTTCACCCCGGGGGTGAACTTCGACAACTCGGGTACCAACAACATCTCGATCCGCGGCATCTCCGGCACTGGCGGCGCCGGCACGACCGGTATCTATATCGATGACACGCCGATCCAGATGCGCGCGCTCGCCTTCAGTCCGGACGAGGCCCTGCCCAAGTCGTTCGACATCGCGCGCGTGGAGGTGCTGCGCGGCCCGCAGGGCACGCTGTTCGGCTCAGGCTCCGAAGGCGGCACGGTGCGCTACATCACCACGCAGCCAAGCCTCACAAAAAACAGCATCTACAGCCGGGCGGAAGTCTCCACCACCGAAGGGGGCGATGTGAGCTACGAGGCGGGTGTCGCCGTCGGCGGGCCGCTGGTGGAGGGCAAGCTCGGTGCGCGGCTGTCGGTGTGGTACCGCCGCGATGGCGGCTGGATCGACCGCATCGATCCCTACACGCTCGCCCGCGTGGACAAGAACGGCAACCACGATCAGACCACGCTGCTACGGCTCGCGGCCCTGTGGGCACCGAGCGAGCACTGGTCGATTACCCCGAGCATCTACTACCAGAGCCGTCAGCGCCACGACAACTCGACCTACTGGCCGCTGTATTCCGACCCCGGGGGTAACAGCTTCGTCACTGCCGATCCCGACGCGCGCAGCTCGCCGGACAGGTTCTACCTGCCGGCGCTGAAGATCGAGGGCGATGTCGGCGCCTGGGCCCGGCTGATCTCCAACACCTCCTTCTATCACCGCGAGAACCAGACCGGGTACGAGGGCACGCTCTATAACCTCGGCTACTATCAGACGCAGAACGCCGCGCCGATATTCCTGCTGCCGTGGCTGCCGGGAGTCTCGTTTCCGCTCCTCGACGCCAACGGGCTGCACGTTCCCGGCGGGCTGCAGTATCACTCCCCCTCCACCATCGACAACGGCCAGGAGAACCTCACCCAGGAGATCCGCCTGCAGTCGATCGACCCCAACGCGCGGCTGCTGTGGACCGCGGGCATCTTCGCCAACGAGAACCGCCAGACCTATCTCGAGCAGATTCACGATCCGATGCTCAACCAGCTCACCCAGGCGGTGCTGGGTGTGCCCTATACCAGCGTCTTCTGCTACCTCAACGACGCCGGAGTGTGCACCGGGCCCGACGCCTACGATCCGCAATATCCGTTCGACTCTTACTTCCTGCGCACCAACTCCAAGGATCAGCAGCTTGCCGTGTTCGGAGAGGCGACGTATGGGCTGACCGAGCGGCTGAAGACAACGGTCGGGGCGCGCTATTCGTACATGAAGTACTCGTTCGACACGCTCACCGGCGGTCCGCAGCTGTACGCACCGACGCGCGGCGGGAGCGGCAACAACACCGAGCACGCCTTCACGCCCAAGGTGAGCCTGCAGTTCCAGATGGATCCGGACAACCTCCTCTACACGACCTATGCGAAGGGTTTCCGTCCCGGGGGCGCCAACAATCCCATTCCGCACGCGGCGTGCCCCACGGATTTCGCGAACTTCGGCATCCAGACCGATCCGGCGCAGTTCAGCTCCGACTCGGTGAACAGCTACGAAATAGGAGCGAAGGACAACTTCAACAACCGCGTGCGTCTTGCCAGCAGCATCTATTACATCAAGTGGAACAACATCCAGCAGCTGATCGTTCCACCGGTCTGTCAGATCTCCTTCATCGCCAACACCGGGCGGGCGGTGGCGAAGGGTGCGGACGTGCAGGCAGACATTGCGCTCAGCAGCGCGCTGAGCGTCGAGTTGGCCGCCGGCTATACCCAGGCTCGCTACACCGAGGACTTCCGCTTCAGCAGCACCGGTCTCAATCCGCGTCCGCTGGTGAGCAACGGCGATGCCATCGTCGGTGCGAGCAGCGAGACCGGGGGCGGGCAGCCCACCTCACCGTTTACGGTGGCCGCGGGCGTGGAGTACCGCTTCAACGTCTTCGCGCACGAGAGCTTCGTGCGCGTCGACGGCGAATATCAGGGGCGCGCCAAGTGGACCACCGCGAGCCAGGATCCGGGCAGCTCGCAGTACGACCCGGCGAATTTCGTGCTGCCGGGCACGACCTTCGTCAGCCTGCGCGGCGGGTTGCAGTTCGGCTCCTGGTCACTCGCCGCCTTCGCCGACAATCTGACCAACAC
>DASZHQ010000004.1:0-9189 GCA_035937715.1 Steroidobacteraceae bacterium
GGCTGCAGCGCGCCGAACACGCCGCCCTTGGCGTGCGTCCCCGGCGGGACGGAAGTCGATTGCACGAAGCTTCCGGCGAGGATCAGCGTGATCGCCACGGAAGCCGCGGCGCAGGTGAGGTCACGATAAAGGGTGGCAAAAGGCGCGTTCATGGGACTTCTTCCTGAGGTCTTGGGTTGAGGGTGTTCAGGCCTGCGCGCCCGCGGGCACGTGCACCGCAGGGGCGGCCGCATAGGTCCCGGGAGCGACGGCGGTGGACTGCACAAAGCTTGCAGCCACGATCAGGGTGATCACGAGGGCGGCAGCGGCGCAGGTCAGGTCGCGATAGAGGGCCGAAAAGAGAGCGTTCATGATCTGTGTCCTTTTCTGAGATTGCGGTTGTGGTCTGGTCCGGGTCCTGGTCTTCTCTTGCTGGGCTGCGTGTCATCAAGCCGCCTCCCGTTAGTGTTGTACTATACTACTACACCACTTAAGTGGTCAAGCCAACCCACCGATTTTTCGGCGGAGCAGCCCAGGGCGCCGTTTTCCGACCGGTGGTGGCGAGCTTCCGTGCCAGGCAGCCTCGGAGCCTCCTGGCACCGCGTTTGAGAGCGAGGCGCGACCTAAGGTTTGAGCGAGCCGAGGTGGACTGGGGCGCAGCTAGGGGCGCCCACAGACGCACGTTAGAATCCCCAGCTCCATGAAAGCTCCAGTCAACGTTGCCATCACCGGTGCCGCCGGCCAGATCGGCTATGCACTCGCCTTCCGGGTGGCCTCCGGGGCACTGCTCGGGCCGGACACGCGCATCAATCTGCATCTGCTGGAGATCACCCCGGCGCTGGCGGCGCTGCAGGGCGTGGTGATGGAGCTCGAGGATTGCGCTTTCGCAGGGCTCGGCAAGGTCGTGGCCACGGATGATGCGCAGGTCGCCTTCCGCGACTGCCAGGTGGCGCTGCTCGTGGGGGCGCGCCCGCGCGGGCCGGGCATGGAGCGCAAGGATCTGCTGCTCGCGAACGCGCAGATTTTCTCCGCGCAGGGCAAGGCGCTGAATGCGGTCGCCGACCGCAACGTGCGGGTGCTCGTGGTCGGCAATCCCGCCAACACCAACGCGCTCATCGCCCGTGCCAACGCGCGCGATCTCAACCCGCGCAATTTCACCGCCATGACGCGCCTCGACCACAATCGCGCACTGTCGCAGCTCGCGACGAAGACCGGAGCGCACGTCACCGAGATCCGCCGCATGACCATCTGGGGCAATCACTCGGCGACGCAGTACCCCGACCTCTCGAACGCGCTGGTGCGTGGCCAGCCGGCGAAGTCGCTGGTGGATCAGAAGTGGATCGAGGAGAGCTTCATTCCGCTCGTGCAGCAGCGCGGCGCGGCGGTCATCAAGGCGCGCGGTGCCTCCTCCGCGGCATCCGCGGCGGCGGCGGCGATCGACCACGTGCACACCTGGGTGCACGGCACCACCCCCGGCGACTGGGTGAGCATGGCGGTGCCTTCCGACGGCAGCTACGGCATCGCCGAAGGTGTCATCTACTCCTATCCGGTTACATGCACGAGCGGCGCCTACCACCTCGTGCCCGGCCTCGCGGTGGACGAGTTCAGCCGCAAGCGCCTGGACGCGACGCTCGCCGAGCTGCACGAGGAGCGCGACGGGGTAAAAAACCTCCTCGGATGAGGTTTAGGAAGTTTTCATGTTGGGTGCAATCGTCTTCCTGGTTCTGCTCGTCGCGGCGGCGTACGCGGTGACACAGATCGGAGGGCTCATCACGCTGGTGTTCATCGCTGCGGTGCTGTACCTCGCCTACCGGCGCTTATCGCTCCTCGTCTTCAGCGTGACATTCACGGTGCTGTTTGCCGCCTATACGCTGCTCGGCGCGCCGGCTGGCGTCTGGAAAGGGTTCCTGGGGCTCCTCGTCGCGGGGGTATGGCTGCTGAATGTGCGCGCGCTGCGCAAGGCGCTGATCACGCGTCCCTTCATGCGCGCGTACCTGAGACTGCTGCCGACGATGTCGCAGACCGAGAAGGAGGCGCTCGAGGCGGGCACAGTGTGGTGGGACGGGGAACTCTTCACCGGCGCACCGCGCTGGGGGAAGCTCCTGGCCGCCAAGCCCCCGCAGCTCTCCGCCGCCGAAATCGCCTTCCTCGCGGGCCCATGCGAGGAGCTGTGCCGCATGCTCGATGAGTGGAACATCACCCACGAGCGCGCCGATCTGCCACCGCAGGTGTGGGAGTTCCTCAAGACGCGCGGCTTCTTCGCGATGATCATCCCGAAGAAGTATGGCGGCCTGGAATTCTCCGCCTACGCGCACTCGTGCGTGCTCGCGAAAATCTCGAGCCGCAGCCCCACCGCCTCCTCGACCGTCGCCGTGCCCAACTCCCTCGGGCCCGCGGAGCTTCTGAATCACTACGGCACCGAGGAGCAGAAGAACTACTATCTGCCGCGCCTGGCGCGCGGGGAGGAAGTGCCGTGCTTCGCGCTCACCGGCCCGCGCGCCGGCTCGGATGCGAGCTCCATCCCCGACACCGGCATCGTGACCCGCGGCCTGTGGGCCGGAAGCGAGGTGGTGGGCCTCAGACTTAACTTCACCAAGCGCTACATCACGCTGGCGCCGGTGGCGAGCGTCATCGGGCTCGCTTTTCGCATGTTCGACCCGGAGCGCCTGCTCGGCGGCACGACCGACATCGGCATCACCTGCGCGCTGATCCCGCGCAACACGCCCGGGGTGAGCATCGGCCGGCGCCACTTTCCGCTCAACGTCCCGTTCCAGAACGGACCCATCCAGGGCAAGGATGTGTTCGTGCCGCTCGACTTCATCATCGGCGGTCCGGCGATGGCCGGGAGTGGCTGGCGCATGCTGGTGGAGCAGTTATCAGTCGGGCGCTGCATCTCGCTGCCCTCCAACGCCACCGGCGCCGCCAAGGCGGGGGTGTGGGCCACGGGCGCTTATGCGCGCATCCGCACGCAGTTCAACCTGCCGGTGGGAAGGTTCGAAGGCGTCGAGACGGTGATTGCCCGCATGGTGGGCCTCACCTACACCATGGACGCGGCGCGCTCGGTCACGGCCGGCGCCATCGACGGCGGCGAGAAGCCCTCGGTCCCTTCCGCGATGCTCAAGTACCACGTCACCGAGATGGGCCGGCAGGTGGCGAACGACGCCATGGACGTGCACGGCGGCAAGGGGATCTGCCTGGGTCCGCGCAACTATCTCGGCCGCGCCTACCAGATCGTGCCCGTGGCGATCACGGTGGAGGGCGCGAACCTCCTCACGCGCAACCTCATCATCTTCGGCCAAGGCGCGGTGCGTTGCCATCCGTTCGTGCTGCGCGAGATGAGCGCCGCGCGCAACCCCGACCGCGTCGCCGGCGTCGATGAATTCGACCGCGCGCTGTTCGCGCACGTCGGCTTCACCATATCCAACGCCGTGCGCTCCTTCATCATGGCGCTCACCCACGCGCGTTTCACGCGCGCACCGGTGCAAGGAGCCACCGCACGCTACTACCAGCACGTGGTGCGCTTCTCCGCCTCGTTCGCCTTCGCCGTCGACGTCGCAATGCTCTCGCTCGGAGGGTACCTGAAGAAGAAGGAGGGCCTCTCGGCACGGCTCGGGGACGTCCTCTCGTGCATGTACCTCGCCTCCATGGTGCTCAAGCACCACGAGAACCAGGGCCGCCCGGAGGAGGACCTGTGTATCGTCGAGTGGGCGTGCCGCAATCTGCTCTATCACGCGCAGGAGCAGCTGCACGGCTTTCTGCGCAACTTTCCCAACCCGCTGCTCGCCGCGCTGATGCGCGCGCTCATCTTCCCGCGCGGACGCGTCTACTCCGCGCCCGGCGACCGCCTGGGCCGCAAGGTCGCAGCGCTCGTCACCACACCCACCGAGGCACGTGAGCGGCTCTGCGAATACATCTACTGGACGCTCGAGCCGGGGAACCCCCTGGGGCTCCTGCAGGAGGCGCTGCTGCTCGCGGTGCAGTTCGAGCCGCTCGAGAAGCGCATCCGCGTCGAGGGCGTCAAGAGCGGCAAGATCACCGCGCTCGACCTGCCCGGGCGCATCCAGCAGGCGCTCGCCCTCGGAATCGTGTCCGAGACCGAGGCGGCGGCGCTGCGCGATTACGATCGCAAGGTCATGGAGCTCATCAGCGTCGATGACTTCGAGTCAGCCGAGCTCGGCGCGCAGGCGCAACCGGCTACGAGGTCGAGCGCGTACGTCGCATGAACACGGCGGCCCAGCCGGTCGCGAGCGCGCCCGAGCCTAAGGGCCCCCCGCTCGCCGCGGCACCTGCCGTACCCGCCCCGCCCCCGACCGCGGTGGTGCTGTGCGACAACTGTGGCGCCCCGGTACCCGCGCGCTACTGCGGCAGCTGCGGCCAGCGCCGTGAGCCGCCGGTGCATTCGCTGTGGCACTTCAGCAAGGTGGCCACGGAGGACCTGACGCACGCAGACTCGCGCCTGTGGCGCACGCTCACAGCGCTGCTCTTCAGGCCTGGAAGGCTGACGGCGGAGTTTCTCGCCGGGCGCCGCGCCCGTTATCTGCCGCCGGTGCGCCTGTACCTGGTGCTGTCGGTGGCGTTTTTCCTCTGGGCCTCCGCCACCCCCCACTCGGCCTACGTGCTCGAGATCAACGCACGGGAGCGCGCGGCGGCGGTCGTGCCGCTCGCAGAAGAAGCCGGCCGTGTTTGGAGACCCGCCAGCAGGGGTGAGACGCGCGAGCAGCGCGCCGAGCGCGTCTGCCGCGGCGCGATCTACCGCGGTCCGAGTGCCGACCGCATGCAGCCGTTGCTGGCGAGCGCCTGCCGGCGGATCGTTGACGACAACGGCCGCGCGCTGCAGGAAGCGCTGCTGCACAACGTGCCGCGAGCCATGTTCCTGTTCCTGCCGCTGCTCGCGGTGGGCATGATGCTCATGTACTGGTGGCCGCAGCACTACTACGTCGAGCACCTGCTGCTCCTGGTGCACTACCATGCGTTCGTGTTCCTGCTGCTGCCGCTCGCCTGGGCGCTGTCCGCGCTGCTGCCGTTCGCGGCCGGCTGGGTGAGCGTCGCGATCACCGTCTACATACCCTGGTACCTGTACCGCTCCATGCGCGTGGTGTACGCCCAGGGGCGCTGGCTTACCGCAGGCAAACTCGTACTGTTGTCGCTCTTTTATCTGGTGAGCGGCACGGCGCTGCTCGTCCTCACCAGCATCTATAGCGCCCTCACGCTGTGAAGGAGATCCCGATGCGCACGTTCATCATTGCCGCGCTGATCCTGGCCGCCGTCCCGCTTGCCGCGCAGGAGCGCACCCCCTCGCCGGCGGGCGCCGAGGTCTACGTCATCAGTCCCAAGGACGGCGCCAAGGTGCATAACCCGGTGCGGGTGCAGTTCGGCCTGAAGGGCATGGGCATCGCCCCAGCCGGCGTCAAGTTCGAGAACACCGGCCATCACCACCTGCTGATCGACACCGAGGCACCGGCGGAGCTGAGCGCCCCGCTCCCGGCCACCGACAAGATCGTGCACTTCGGCAAGGGACAGACCGAGACGACGCTCACCCTCAAGCCCGGCAAGCACACGCTGCAACTGCTGCTCGGCGACATGAACCACGTGCCGCATGCACCGCCGGTGATCTCGAAGAAGATCACCATCACGGTCGTCGAGTAAAGCCCATCGGGGGCGCCGTGACGCGCGCCGTCCTGCACGTCGACATGGATGCGTTCTACGCATCGGTCGAGCAACACGATAACCCGGCGCTCGCCGGCAAGCCGGTGGTGGTCGGCTGGGACGGCGGTCGCGGCGTGGTCGCCGCCGCCAGCTACGAGGTGCGCCGCTTCGGGGTGCGCTCGGCCATACCGATGCGAACCGCGCTGCGTCTGTGCCCACACGCGATCTGCGTGCGCCCGCGCATGCAGCGCTACAGCGAAGTCTCCTCCGTGGTGTTCGGCGTCTTTCGTGAGATCACCCCGCTCGTGCAGGGCCTCTCGCTCGATGAGGCGTTCCTGGATGTCACCGCCAGCCAGGAGCATCTCGGCAGCGCCCAGGACATCGCCCGTCTCATCAAGCGCCGCATCCGCGAGCTCACCGGGCTCACCGCCTCGGTCGGCGTCGCTCCCAACAAGCTGGTGGCGAAGATCGCCTCCGACCTGATGAAGCCCGACGGGCTCACGCTCGTGACGGCGGAGCGCGTGCGCGAAGTGCTCGACCCGCTCTCGGTGCGGCGCCTTCCAGGACTCGGGCGCAAGGCCGGGGCGAGGGTCGAGGCGGCCGGAATTCACACCCTCGGCGAGCTGCGCAGCGCCCCCGATGCGGTGCTGTGGCCGCTTTTCGGGCGCTACAGCGGCTGGATGCGCGAGCGCGCCTCGGGGGTCGATGAGCGGCCGGTGCTGCCCGAGGTCGAGGAGAAGTCCCTGAGCGCCGAGGACACCTTCGAGCACGACATCGCCGATGCGCGCACGCTGCAGCGCCAGCTCGCCCGCCTCGCCGACCTCGCGGCGAGCCGCCTGCGCGCACGCCAGCTCACGGCCGGCTGCATCGGGGTCAAGATCCGGCGGGATGATTTCGCGACTTTCACCCGCCAGCGCGCCGTCAGCCCACCCACCTGCGAGGCGCGCGCTGTGACGGGCGTCGCAGCGGAGCTCCTTACCCGCTGGCTGGCGGTGAACCCCGGTGCGAAACTTCGCCTGCTGGGGGTGGTCCTCACTGAACTGATCCCCGGCGCCCAGCTGGGCCTGTTCGAGGAAGCGCGCCTGAGCGGCCGTCTGGATGCGACGCTCGACGAGGCGCGCGAGCGCTTCGGCAGCCGGGCGCTGCGGCGCGGCAACACGTTTGAGTAGCATCGCCTCATGTACCTCAAGTTCTTCGGACTGAACGAGAAGCCGTTCGCGATCACCCCCGATCCGCGCTACCTCTACCTGAGTGAGCGGCATGCGGAGGCGCTCGCGCACCTGCTGTACGGCATCACCGAGGCCGGTGGCTTCGTGCAGCTCACCGGCGAGGTCGGCACCGGCAAGACCACCATCGTGCGCTCGCTCCTGGCGCAGACGCCAAAGAATGCCGAGATCGCGCTCATCCTCAATCCCAAGATGACCGCGCCGGAGTTCCTGCTCACGATCTGCGAGGAGCTCGGCATCGGCGTGCCGGACTCGGCGCTCGGAAGCCTGAAGGACCTGGTCGACATCCTGAGTAACTACCTGCTGCGCGCCCATGCCACAGGACACCGCGTGGTGCTGGTGGTGGACGAGGCGCAGAACCTCTCTCCCGAGGTGCTCGAGCAGGTGCGCCTGCTCACCAACCTCGAGACCAACACGCAGAAGCTCCTGCAGATCATTCTTATCGGCCAGCCCGAGCTGCGGGAACTCCTGGCGCGCAACGAGCTGCGCCAGCTCGCGCAGCGCATCACCGGGCGCTATCACCTGAACCCTCTCTCGCGCGAAGAGACCGTCGCCTACGTGCACCATCGCCTGCGCGTCGCGGGCGCGACCAGCGACATCTTCGCCCCGGGAGCGGTCAGTGCGGTGTTCCGCCTGTCGAACGGCGTGCCGCGCGTCATCAACGTGATCTGCGACCGCGCGCTCCTCGGCGCCTACTCGCTCGACCGGCACCGGGTGACGGCGGCCCTGGTGCGCAGCGCCGCCGCAGAAGTCTTCGGCCGGCGCTTCACGCCGCACTGGCTGCCGTGGGCGGTCACCGCGGCCGTCGCCGTGCTGCTGACGCTCGTGACCGCCGTGCTGTGGAACCTTCAGTCCTTGAGCGCCCGCGCGCGCGTGGCACGAGCGCCCCCGCCGGCCGCTGCCGTGCAAGCCCCTGGGGATACCGGCGTCGCGGTGCCGGCCGTCGCGGTGCCGGCCGTCGCGGCGGCGACGCCGCGCGCCCCCGACGCCCCGGCGGCGCAGCTCGCGCAGTTACTCACGCAGCATGGGGCCGAGACGGATACCGACAGCGCCTTTGCCCGGCTCTTTGCGCTCTGGGGCGCGAAGTACCAGGCCAACGGCACCGATCCCTGCACTCAGGCCTCCGAGCAGGGGCTCGCGTGCGTTTCCGAGCGCGGCTCCTTCGGGCAGCTGCGCCAATACAATCACCCGGTGATCCTGCTGCTGAACGATAGCGGCGGCGCGAGTCACCAGGTGGTGCTCACGGCCCTCGACGACGAGCACGCGCGCCTCGAGCTCGGCGGTGCGCACACCGTGGCCATCGGGGAGCTGTCACACTACTGGCTGGGCGATTTCGTGATGCTCTGGCGCCCGGCCAGCTCGCCGGTGAAGCCGTTGTGGCCGGGCATGCGTGGCGCCCAGGTGCGCTGGCTCCGCCAGAGCCTGCAACACCTGCACGGCGCGCCGGGCGATGCGCCGGTCAGCGACCTCTTCGATGCCGAGCTCACCTCTCTGGTGCGCGAGTTTCAGCGCCAGCACCGGTTGGCGGTCGACGGCATCGCGGGTGTGCAAACTCAGATCGCGCTCGCGAGCGCCGTCGCCGGCCCCGATGCGCCGCTGCTGTCGGCTACCGAATCCCACCACGGCGGGTGATCGAATGTCCTTCATCCTCGATGCCCTGAAGAAGTCCGAAAGCGATCGCCAGCGCCAGAGCGGCCCGGCGCTCTTCGAAGTGAAGGTCGCTCCACCCCGCACCCGGCTGCCGCTGTGGGCGATCGCGATCGCCGTGCTCCTGGTGGTGAATCTCGGCATCGTCATGTGGATGCTGATGCGCCATTCCACGCGCGTCGCGGCGAGCAACGCAGCCCCCGGGCCGGTCCCGGCCGCCCAGGCAGCGGCCGCGCCGGCGGCAGTGTCCGCGGCAACGCCCGCCACAGCGCCTGCGGCAGCTCCCGGCGCAGTCCCTCCCGCGGCCGCGCCGACAATCACCGCCGCGACCGGCGCTGCACCGGCACTGGCGGCCTCGCCCACGCGCTCGAGCGCCCCCGGCGCTACCCAGGAAGGCAATCCCGACGACTATGCGCCGGCGCAGGACCCGGGACCTGCTCCGCTCGGCGGCCGCGTGCAGCGCGGCACCGCCTCGGGCGTGACGCTCTACCAGGATGCTGCCACTGCGGCGGGAACGCAGATCCCGCAGTTGCGGCTCGATCTGCACGTGTTTGCGGCTCGGGCGCAGGATCGCTTCGTGATGATCAACATGCACAAGGTGCACGAGGGCGACACGCTCCCGGAGGGCGTGCACGTGGATAGCATCACCCCCGAGGGCGCGGTGCTCTCCTACAACGGCTCGAGATTCCTG
>DASZHQ010000005.1:0-16548 GCA_035937715.1 Steroidobacteraceae bacterium
GGCACGGGGCTCTCCCCCCGAAGGGGAGATTTGACGGAGCACGAACTTGGGCGACATTTACGACAGCAGCAGTTACCAGCCGGGCAAGAGCATCGGGGCTCTCCTGAGCCGCGTGCGGGTTGAAATGCTGGCGGCCATTGACCGGGAGCTGGCTGGCGACAAGCGCCTCGCGCCGCTCGAGATCAGTGCCGCGCAGTACATCATCATCGCCAATCTCGCGGCGCCGGAGGGACCGAAATCGGCCGCGGATCTGTGCAAGGGCATCTCCTACGACGCAGGAGCCATGACACGCATGCTCGATCGCCTCGAGGCCAAGGGTCTGATCCAACGCACCCGCAGCGCGAACGACCGGCGGCTGATGGACCTGGAGCTGACCGAAGAGGGCCGTGCCGCCTATCCGCGAATGCGCGAGATCTCGATGACGGTGGCGAACCGCTTTCTGCACGGCTTCAGCAAGAGCGAAGCGCGCCAGCTCGAGGCCTTGCTCAGCCGCATGCTGGAGAACGCACACGGCGTCACCCCCCGGGCAAGCGCCTGAGGCACATTTTTTTGCATAGATATCTGCCTAGGCATTAGCCGCCACGGCAGTAAGGAATCATGATGAGCACCCAGAACAGGAAGGCCACTTCAACCCCGACACGGCGCTGGCGCTGGCTCGGCGCCGTGCTCGGGGTGACGCTCATTGCGGTCGCCACCTGGGGCGCTTACTGGGCACAGGTGCTGCGCTACCACCAGTCGACCGACGACGCCTACGTCGGCGGCAACGTGGTACAGATCACGCCGCAGATCTACGGCACCGTCGTGGCGATCGGCGCCGACGACACGCAGTTCGTGAAGGCCGGGCAGCCACTGGTACGGCTCGATGAGGCCGACGCGCGCGTCGCGCTCGACCAGGCCGAGGCGCAGCTGGCGCGCACGGTGCGCGATGTGCGCAATCTCTTTGCCACCACCTCGCAGCTCTCGGCCACCGCGCAGGCACGCCAGACCGATCTGAGCGCGGCCCAGAGCGATCTCGCCCGGCGACAGCGTCTCGGCGCCTCGGGTGCGGTCTCCGGCGAGGAACTGCAGCATGCGACCGATGCGGTCAAGGCCGCGCAGGCGGGGCTGCAGGCGGCGCAGCAGCAGCTCGCCGCCAACCGTGCGCGGGTGGATGGCACGACGCTTGAGGATCATCCCCAGGTGCGCGATGCGGCCGCCGCGGTGCGCAACGCCTACCTCACGCTGGCCCGCACGGAGCTGCCCGCACCCGTGGCCGGCTTCGTGGCCCGACGCAACGTGCAGCTCGGTCAGCGCGTGAGCCCTGGAGCGCCTCTCATGGCCGTCGTGCCACTCGATCAGGTGTGGGTGGATGCCAATTTCAAGGAGCCGCAGCTCGCGCGCATGCGGGTCGGACAGACCGTGACGCTCACCGCCGACCTCTACGGCACGCGTGTTCTCTACCACGGCACCGTCGCGGGCTTCGGGGCAGGCACGGGGGCGGCGTTCTCGCTCCTGCCGGCACAGAACGCCACGGGCAACTGGATCAAGATCGTGCAGCGTGTACCGGTGCGCGTAGCGCTGGACCCGCACGAGCTCGCCGCGCATCCCCTGCAGATCGGCCTCTCCATGAAGGCCGATGTGGACGTGCGCGGCGGCACCGACGGCGCGCGCCTGCCGCAGCTGGCGAGCCGGGATTCCGCCTGGTCGACCGACGTGTTCGGCTCGAGCAATGCGCTGGCCGATGCGCGCGTGGCGGCGATCATCGCGGCCAACGAGTCGGCACCGGCGCCGCACGCGGCGAGGGCGCGGGCGACGGCGCAAGGTGACCTGCTGGCGAGCGCGCATCTGTCCAGGGCGGCCGCGGCGCCACGGCTGCACTGAAGGACGGCGCGCGACCCACGCCAGGGGCAGTAAGAGATGCCGGGCGAGAATGCTGACAGACCGGCGGGCGGCGGCGCTCCGGGAGGGGCGCCCCCCGCCGCGCCGCCGCTCAGCGGCGCAAAACTCGCGCTCGGCACTGTGGCGCTGTCGCTCGCCACCTTCATGAACGTGCTCGACACCTCGATCGCGAACGTATCAATCCCTTCCATCGCCGGCGACCTGGGCGTTTCTCCCGATCAGGGCACGTGGGTGATCACCTCCTTCGGCGTCGCCAACGCCATCTCGCTGCCGCTGACCGGCTGGCTCACGCGACGGTTCGGGCAGGTGAAGCTTTTCACCGTCGCCGTGGTGCTGTTCGTCATTGCCTCCTTCCTGTGCGCGCTGGCGCCGAGCCTGCCGCTGCTGATCCTGGCCCGCGTGGTGCAGGGGGCGGTGGCCGGCCCGATGATTCCACTCTCGCAGTCGCTGCTGCTGGCGAGCTACCCGAAGAACCGCGCGGGCACTGCGCTCGCGATGTGGTCGATCACCACGCTGGTCGCGCCCGTGGTGGGACCGGTGCTCGGCGGCTGGATCACGGACAACATCTCCTGGCCGTGGATCTTCTACATCAACATCCCGGTCGGCATCGCGGCCGCCTTCGCGACCTGGGCGATCTATCACCGCCGCGAGACTGCGACCGCAAAAGTACCGGTCGATGCCGTAGGGCTGGGACTGCTTATGATCTGGGTCGGCGCGATGCAGGTCATGCTGGACAAGGGGAAGGACCTCGACTGGTTCAACTCCAGCGCCATCGTGACACTCGCCTGCGTGGCCGTGGTGGGGTTCGCGGTATTTCTGATCTGGGAGCTCACCGAGGAGCACCCCATCGTCGATCTGACGCTGTTCCGCTCGCGCAATTTCTCGGTGAGCACCGTGGCCATGTTGTTTGCCTATGGGCTGTTCTTCGGCAACGTGGTGCTGCTGCCGCTGTGGCTGCAGCAGTACATGGGCTACACCGCGACGCTCGCCGGCTGGGTGCTGGCCCCCGTGGGGTTCCTGGCGATCCTGCTCAGCCCGGTAGTCGGGCGCTTCAACGACCGCGTCGATCCGCGCATCATGGTGACGATTTCCTTCGCGGTGTTCTCGCTCGTGCTCTTCATGCGCGCGCATTTCAACACCGATGCCACCATCGGCACGCTCATGCTGCCGACCGTGATTCAGGGGGCCGGCATGGCGGCGTTCTTTATTCCGCTGGTATCGATCTCGCTCTCAGGGCTTCCGCCCGAGCGCATCCCGGCAGCCTCCGGGCTGTTCAACTTCGCGCGCATCACCGCGGGCTCCTTCGGCACCTCGATCACGACCACCGTCTGGGGCCGGCGCGCGACGCTCCACCATGCCCAGCTCATCGAGCGCATGAGCTCGGGCGACCCGGTGACCTCGCAAGCGCTCGGTACTCTGAATGCCAGTGGCGCGGGGAACGACCAGAGCTATGCCCTGATCAACCGCCTCGTCGATGCGCAGGCGTTCATGCTCTCGGCGGACGATATTTTCTACGTCTCGGCCGTGGCCTTCCTCGGCCTGATCTTTCTCGTGTGGCTGGCGCGCCCGGTGCGCGGGGCGGGCGCCGCCGCCTCGGCTTCGGGGGCTCACTGAGGGCGCAGGGCTGCGCGAAAGCTGCGCCGGCGCGCGAGATCAGCGGACGGCGCGCAGCACTCGCGGCGGCACGAGCCAGAGGAGCTCGCCGCGCCCGGCGCGAGCTGCGCCAGGAAAAGCCACGAGAGCGATGCCCATCTTGCGCAGGTCGAACGCCGCGCTCCCCGCGTCGCCGGCGAGGCAGCTCGCCAGCAGCCGACCGAGTCCCGGCTGGTGCCCGATGAGCGCAATGCGCGGCTCCTGAGCGCGCGCGAGCAGCGCGAAAACGGACGCCGGTGAGGCCTCGGGCAGCAGCTGCGGGCAAGGGTGCGGCCGCGGCCACGCGGCAAACTGGGTGAGGATCGCCGCGGTCTGCTGCGCGCGCAGCAAAGGGCTGGCGAGGGCGCGCGTCGGACGCGGCACGAGGCGTTTCATTCCTGCGGCGGCCTGGCGGGCGCGCACCACGCCGCGCGCGGACAGCGGGCGCTCGGAGTCGTCCGGCCAGCGTTTCGCATCGCGCTCGCAGGCGATGGCATGCCGCACGATGAGCAGCTCCATACCGGCGAGCCGTGTGTAGTCAGTGCTTGAGCGGGCGCGCTTCGGGCGCCGGCGCATGCACGACCGGGGCAGCCTCCTGAGGAGCGATGTCCTCAGCAGCGGTGCCCTGCACGTCAAACGCGCCGTTGGCCGCTTCGGCGCGGTCAGCCAGTTCCGCCAGCCTTGCGCGCAGCGCTTTCCAGCGCTTGCCGCGCACTCTGCGCCAGGAGCGCGTCAGCGTGCGGTGTGCCTGCGCGGTCAGGCGCGCGTGATGCTCGGCCAGCCGGCCCATCAGGAACAGCGTGGCGGGCGGAAGGCCGCTTCCCGGATCGGCGGCGAGCGCTGCCAGATGGCTCTGAGCCATGTAAGCGTCCTGATGCACGCCGAGCCGGTCCTGCAGGCGGCGCAGCGCCTTGAGCAGGTCCTGGGCCGCCCTTCCGAACATGAGGGCGCCGCATTCGGTGGCGTAGCGCAGCTGCTTGGCGCGGCGGCGCACCTGGTGATAGGCCTCCAGCGGTGACTTCGGCCGCAGTTTTCCCACCGACTTCCTGAGCTTGCGAAAGCGCCGCCGCACGCGTTGTGGCATGAGCACCATGGCACGCTCGCCGCCATTCCTCTCGGCGCCCGCCGCGCAGGCCAGGGTGAGCGTTTCCAGCCAGCGCCGCGTAGGCTCGGAGTCGAGCGCGCGTACCAGGCGTGCGCGCGCCCGGCTGCGATCGCTCTCGAGGCGTGCCCGCAGGGGCTCGGCCGCCGCGCGCTCGCTCTCCGGCAGCCCCGCGCAGTAGCGGGCGAGCTCGCTCAGCTGCACGTCGAGGTCGCGCGCAGCCCCGAGGCTGCGCAACACCGCCTTGGTGCTGCGGCGGGCGCGCAGCATTGCCGCCGGGAGCTGGCTCTTGAAGAGGCCGAGAGTCGCATCGATGCGCCGCGCAGTCACGCGCAGCTGGTGCAGCTCCTCGGGATCCCGGCCGATGCGCGCGCCGGGCTCGTGGATGCGCCACACGGCGAGCAAGCGGCGCAGCTCCGCCATCGCCACCTCGCACGCGGAGGTGGAGGCGTCGAAGGTGGACTCAGGCGCGGAGAGCGCGGCCGCAGCCGCAGGCATCACATCAGCGCCGCCGTCAGCGGCACTCGGCTCAGCCTCGCTGGCGCTCGAGGGAATCTTCATGGATGGGGTGAAGTGTAAGTCTTGTGGTCACCAGAGTGAAACAAGGGCGAGGCCCCGATGGCGCTCGCGCTGGGAATACGGCGGCCATCGGGAAATTGACGCTGCTTAAGCCACTTACGTATGATTCGCGCCCCCGTGCGGCGGGGCCGGCTAGGGGCGCCCTTGGGGTCGTGCCCGTAGCTCAGGCGGATAGAGCATCGGCCTTCTAAGCCGAGGGTCGCAGGTTCGAGTCCTGCCGGGCACGCCAGCCGCGCGATAAGGGTCGGACGGTGGACGTAGCTCAGTTGGTAGAGCCCCGGGTTGTGATCCCGGTTGTCGTGGGTTCGAGTCCCATCGTCCACCCCAATTGCCAGGGCCGTTAGCTCAGCTGGTAGAGCAGGAGACTCTTAATCTCTTGGTCGTAGGTTCGATCCCTACACGGCCCACCAATTCAAGCTTTTGCCTGTGCACCCGCGATCAATATCCCGCCCGATCCAGGTGGAGCTGCCGCAGGTGCGCGGCGAGCCGCAGTGACAGCGCAATCACCGTAAGCGTCGGATTGGCGCAACCGGCCGTCGGAAACACCGAGCTGCCGCTGATGAACAGATTGTCCACGCCGTGCACCCGGCAGTTTCGGTCCACGACTCCTTGCGAGGGGTCATCGTGCATGCGCGTCGTGCCGGTGTGATGCATGCCAGGCTGTGCCGCCGCCAGCCATTCGTCCCAGCGGTCGCCGCGCAGCCGCAGATGGCCGACGCGAGCCGCGCGTAAGGCTTCATCCAATATCATGTGTGAGCGTGCAACGCTCTGCACGTCGAAAGCCCGCATGCGCCAGCGCAGGCGCGCCAGCGGGCGGCCCATGGCATCGCGCGCGCTGCCCAGCTCGACACGGTTGTCCGGGTCGGCTGCACACTCGAACAGAGCGCGCATGCGCCATTCTTGCGCGCCATCGGGCCCATTGCGAAGCTTGCTCCACGCTGCGCGTGCCAGTGCGTAGGGCGAGCGAGCCGCGCAGGAGAGCCTGGTCCATATCCGGTCGGGTACGGCGCGCCCTTTCAACATATCCCACACCCGCAGCAGCGCCTGCACGCCTGGGTTGTCGAACGCCGGATGCGTTTCGTAGGCTGGACGGAAGTACATTGCGCAATTGAGCAGCCCGTCGCGAAGCTGACGCGAGCCGGGGACTGCCAAGACCCCTCGCGCAACGCGGATACGGCCATCTTTCCGCACGGGATTCTGCAGGTAGAACCCCAGCGAGCTACCGTGCACGGCGGGTACATAGATGGCCGAATCGACGTAACCGTGTTCGGTGAAGCAGCGCCCCACCTGGCCATGGGCATTGGCGGGTCCCCGTGGGCTGCCCGGCGCCGATAACAACAGCAAGCGGGCGTTTTCGATGCCGCCGGCTGCGAGTATGGCGAGGCGCGGATGTATCTCGAACCTGTGACCGTTGGGCGTTGCCACCTCCACGGATGTTATGGACGTAGCAGCGACCGAAAACCTCAGGCGCGCGGCGCTGGCGTGAAGATAGACGTGCACCTCGGGAGACTTGGCCAGCGCGTCTCGGTATGCACTACCGAAGCTCACCGGCGATTGTCGAAACAACAGGGTGGCAATGCGTTCATCCGCGAGCGGCAAGCGGGCTGTGCCGCTGCTTCGTTCCCAAGCGGTTGGATCGTAGTCATACGGGCCCAGCTGCAGCACCTCGTGCGCTTGCGCGTAGAAGGGTTGCAGATCGGCGAGGCTGAGCGGCCAGCCCGAATGAGGCATCTCCGGTCGGCGCTCGAAGTCGATCGCGTCGAGCGGGCGACACCAGCCGCTCCACACGTGCGTCGAACCGCCCAGAGCCGCGACTCGCGCGGTACGCAGCGGCGGATAGCCCGGATCACTTTCACCTTCCAGCAGCGCCTGCGATGCACGCCGCATGGAGCGTCCTCCTCCTTCGAGCACACAGATTGACCGGTGAGGACTACTCAGCTTCATGGCGAGCGTGATCCCCGCAGCGCCTGCGCCGATGATGCACACATCGCAATCGACCGGCTGCCGCGGGGCGTTGCGGCGGGCGTCCGTGATCACTGGGCTGAACCCAGGGGGAGGGGACTCCCGTGCAACGACGGGTCGGGCTGCAGCCCGAGAAGAACTCGCGCCGTCGGCGCGAGATCGAGGATGTCGTGCGTGGCCAAGCTCGCCTTGGCTGCTATGCCGGGCCCTGCGGCGACGAACCAGCCGGTCGGCAGATGATTGCCTGACCGCCCGGAAGGCAACCAGCGCGGCACCGGGCATCGATACCGCGGCAGCTGGCTCGATAGGAGCGCCGGCACCTCGCTGGTGCGTAACTCTGTCCAGCGAACGATCAGATCCGGTTGACCGTCACGGTAGGGTGCCGCATGCGGCGCCTGTTCATACGCGCGCACGATACTGGAAACTATCGGGCGGCCGGTGGCGCAATCGCGCAGCGAGCTGAAGAACTCCTCAAGCTGACCGCACAATGCTTCGTAGTCCCTCCCCGGCGACACGATCCCATCTCGTTCCCGCAGGCGCAGATTGACTCGTAACAGCCCCGTAAGGTCCATGGGCAACGGGAAAACGCTCGTGCGCGACCACTCGAACATCCGTGAAGACCACAGCGGCACCAGTTGGGCGGCAAGGCTCGCGGGGATCAGCCTCCGCAGCGGGCGTGCCGTACCGCCCAATGCGTTACGCAATGCATACAGCACTCCACGACGGACAGCTTGCTGCGAAAGTGACGTGCGCCAGGTGTCCAGCATCTCGGGGACGATTTCGCTCCAGCCGCCATTCGGTCCCATGCCGTGCAGCGAGAACACGATCACTCTGGCGTCCGCGCCGACTTGCGGGAGGAGCTCACCGAGGGCGCCGTCGATCGCCTCGTAGACACATTCCACCGCCTTGGCCAGCCGCGCGCGTTGCTTCGCATCCGCGCGATCCGCTTCGTGCGCCTGCTCCAGGTCCCATAGATAGTGGCCGGCACGGTGCGCAGCTCCGAAAACGATGCAGGTAAAGTCCCATCTCTCACGTCGCAGCAACGAAAGCGACACGCGCTGCAACTGTTCGGTTGCGCGCAGCAGTTCACCGAGCAGCCGCTCCAGAGAGCGCGTGTTCTGCGGGCCGAAATTCTCGACCGGCATCGTGCGACGGCCGAACTCACGCTGCAGGGCGCGCCACAGGCTCGCCGGCGATGAGCGCGTTGCCGTAAGATCGTGAGTAGCCCACCCGCTCAGGTACACGCCGTTCGACGGTCGAGCGTTACCGAGAATCAACGGCACGTCGACGATGCAGGTACGGATATCGGCGTCGCCCGCAGACTCCCAGAACGGGCGCGCCCGGTAGGTGCGCGCGTCGGGCACGGTGCAACACATGCGGCCAGGCTGCCACAGCTTGTTGTGATAGACGCCGTGCCAGGGAACTCTCTGTCCACTGTAGAACGTCGGCCACACGGCGCCGGAATACAGATCCGCGGGCGACCGCAGTAGTCCGTGGGTGCCGAGCTGACGCAATCGCCCGAGTGTTGGCATGCGCCCGCGCGCTATCAGCGATTCGATTACGCTGTGCTCGGCCGCATCAAGGCCCAGCATCACCACCGGCCCGCCTGCGACAGCCCCGGTCACCGTGCGCCCTTGCGCCTGCTGCGCCTCTGGTTGCTCATTCAGTTTCCCCAGGGACGTTCGCGAGTTGGCGCTCCCTCGCGCGAAGCACGTGCTGGTATACGCGCTCCACTCCCGCCGCAACCTCGTCCCAGCTGAACTGATCCGTAACGAGCGCGCGTGCACGCTCGCCGAGTCGGGCGGCCAAGTCTGGGTCGCGCATCAGCCGAATGATCCCCGCCGCGAGCGCTGGGACGTCTCCGTCGCGCACGATCAGCCCCGACTTTTCGTGTTCCAGCATCTTGGCGGAGCCCGCGAACGACACCACCGGCCGCCCGCTTGCCATGTAGTTGAGCAGCTTTTGCGGCATACCGCTGCACTCGACGCGCGGATTCACGAGCACTGTGACCGCACGCAATTGATCGGGTAGTGCCGCGTAGCCTACTGGCGCCACTTCTATGCTGGATAGGACACCGAGCTCCTGCGCCAGCGCCCGCAGACGGCTGAAGTCGCCATCGCTCAATAATCGCAGCCGCGCGGTCGGCTCGGCACGCAGCACCAGGGCAAAAGCCCGCAGCAGCAGGTCAATTCGTTGATAGGGCGCGAGATTTCCTGCAAAGCCGACCACATCGCGCCCGCTATGTGTCGTATCGCGGCGAAAATGCCCAGCCTCAACGCCGTTGCTGACGACGCTCAACCGCGAGCTGGGAATTCTTCCGTGCCGTTCGAGATGTTGTCGCAATTCCTCGGACACCGCGATCACATGATCGGCCCAAGCCGGCAGATTCCGATCCAAGGCGCGACCAATACACTTCAGCAGGCCGCCTGCCGAGGCGCTGTAGGAGGGCAGCTCGCTCTCAAGCAGTGTATGGGCATCAAATACCAGCGGCGGTCCGCGCCTGCCGCGCGCCAACAAACCGCACAGCAATCCCTCGTAGTGATGTGCGTGGATGATTTCGATGTGCTGGGCGCGCAGCACCAGCCGCAGCTTGCGCGTGAGCAGTGGATCGAGCAGCGCTAACTTAATCAGCGTGGGACCCGGCGCTGCATAGGCATAAGCGAGCGGGCCGGAAATCCGGTGCAGGGTCATGTGCGGTGTCGGGGTGGTATCGCCGAAGTGATACGTGACCACGTGGATACTGTGGCCGCGCCGACCCAACGCTTCGGCCATTCGATGAACTCGAATCGGAGTACCACGCTGCCACGGAAAGGGGCAGGCCGCTACCATCGCGATCCTCATACGCGACGGCGACGCCTAGATCAGGGGACGTACCATTCGCCAATACACATTGACGATGGCCTGAAGCGCACCCACCGCAATCCGCTCGGCAGCTGTTGAGCTCACCGCGACGGTCAGTGGCAATGGCCCGCTCTTCAGAAGCGAGCGATCACCTACGCGGCGACTCGCCTGTACGGCACTTCGATCACGTAGCAGACGCGGCAGCTCGCGCCAGTAGTCACGTGCCGCCGCCCACCAGGAGCGCCGCCAACCTTTGTACAACGCGCCGATAAACTGGTTGACCTCGTACAGCAGCAGTACTGGAGCCAGCACAACGAGCGTGCGCCGGGCGAATACTTTGGTCAGTACGTACCAGCGATTGCGTATCAGGTAATACACCCGTGGTGCGTACACTGTACCGCCGGGCCGAAAGGACAGCCCCGGGGTTCCGCCTGCATGCAGCACCTGCGCGTGCGGCTCGACCAGCAATTCGTAGCCGCTCACGCAGGCGCGAACGCCAAAGTCGTGGTCCTCGTAATTGAAGCCAAAGCGCTCGTCGAACAGCGTTGGTGAATGCCAACGTGCCCGGTCGAGCAGAAAGCAAGCGGTAACCAAAGATGTGGTCGAGGCGGGCTCGTCGGCGGTCAACGCGGCACGCCGGTTGGCGTTGCGCGTTATCATGAGCCCGAGAACGTGACAATCCGCACTATCGTACTGCACGATGTCAGGATCGTGGCCATACAGTACGCGCGGAGCGACTAACAAGGCACGCGGCGAGCGTTGCAGCGCTGCGAGCAGATAACCCACGCAGCCCGGGGTCAGCTGAACGTCGTTGTCCTGGAACAGAATCAGATCGCACCGCGCAGCAACGAGAGCGGCGTTGCGCGCAGCGGCCGGTCCCCGATTGCTGTCCAGCTGCACGATCCGCACATGCGGATACCTGCTCTGCAGCAGTGCGACGCTGCCGTCGGTCGACGCGTTGTCGACCACCAGAATCTCGGCGAATTGCGCGTGTGCCTGCGCGGCATCGAGCGCTTGGGGCAAACATTGCACCCCGTCGAAGTTAATCAGGCACAGTGTGACGGGTCGCGCTGTCATGTCGATGCGGGCAACGGCCGCAGCGCATTAACGACGCAAAAGACAAGTTGCAGGGCGACACGTGCAACGATGCAGCGCGGCGAGGCGCCGCGCCACGCGTCGCCTGCGGCCGCAAGCGGTATCTTAGTCGGCAAGTGCCGCGCAACGCCGCCCGTCACCAGGCACTTGGCAGCCAGAACCCACAGTGGCCGGGCCTGGAAGCCCGGATGGCGGTGCACAGCGTCGTCCGTGGCGTGAGCCCAGATAACGGCATCATTGCGTGACTTGATTGTGCCGGATGCAACCGGGCCGCGGAAGCGAACATATTGCATCCCGGCAGTGCGCACCGGTCGATGTGCTTGCCGGTCGATGAACGCTTTCGAGTGTGAGGGCACCACGCGATGTGCGGAGCCCACGCTAACCGCCGGCTTCCGGCAGCTGCGGGAGCTGCGCGCTGCAGTGATCGGGTCGCTCCCGCCGCATCAGTTATAATGCGCTCCACCCCTACGCGCGGCCGATAGGCGTGGCGCACGAGCATCGTCCGGCACGGTACGCGAAAGTGGCGGAACTGGCAGACGCGCTGGACTTAGGATCCAGTGGGGAAACCCGTGAGAGTTCGAGTCTCTCCTTTCGCACCAGATTCCTCACTATATCAATAAGTTGCAGCCCTTTTGAGGCGCCGGGGTCGTTCAAGAGTCGAGGCATTGTCTGATGGAAGTCTCTTTGTCTGAAACCGGCGGGCTATCGCGGCGTCTCGAGGTAGCCGTGCCCGCCACTGAAGTGGCCAGGGAGGTGCAGCAGCGGCTGAAGCGCCTGTCGCGCACGGCGCGCCTGAAGGGTTTCCGTCCCGGCAAGGCGCCGCTGGCCGTCATCACCAAGCAGTTCGGCGAGCAGGTACGCGCCGAGGTGGTGAGCGACCTGATGCGCGCGTCCTTCGCACAGGCAGTGAGCGAGCAGAATCTCCGGCCCGCCGGGGGGCCGCGCATCGAGCCGATCGCGCTCGGGCCGGAGACGGATCTGAAGTACGCGGCGCATTTCGAGGTCCTGCCTGAAATCAAGGTGAACCCGCCGGAGGGGCTGGCGATTGAGCGGCCCGCCGCAGAGGTCACCGAGGCGGACATCGACGCCATGATCGAGAACATGCGCCAGCAACGCCCGGTGTTCGCATCGGTGGCGCGCGCGGCGCGCGACACCGACAGAGTGCGGCTCGACTACCAGGTGCGCATCGGCGGCAAGCCTTTTGAAGGCGGTGATCTGCGCGACGTGAGCGTCGTGCTCGGCACGCGCCAGGCCATGCCCGAGCTGGAAGAGGGCCTGAAGGGAGCGAGCGCCGGCGAGCAGCGCACCCTCAGCGTCGTGTTCCCCGCGGGCCATCCGAACCGCAAGCTCGCCGGGCAGTCCGCGGAGCTGCATCTCTCCATTAAGGCGGTCGAGGAGCAGTCTCTTCCGGTGGTCGACGCGGAATTCTTCCGCGCGTACGGTGTCGAACAAGGCGGCTTGACGCAGATGCGTACCGAGGTCCGCCAGAGCATGGAACGGGAGCTTGCCGGAGTGGTTCGCGGACGAGTTCGGGTGCAGGCGCTCGATGCGCTCTACCGGGATAATCCCGTCGACGTCCCGCGTGCGCTCCTCGAGGAGCAGGTGCAGCAGCTGCAGATCGAAACCGCGCGTCGCCTGGGGATACGCGATGTGAAGCGCTTGCCCTCGGCTGATGCGTTCCTCGAGCCGGCCCGGCGGCGCGTGGCGCTCGGGCTGCTGATCGGGCACATCGTGCAGGCGCAGGGGATCAAGGTGGACCGCGAACGCGTGCAGGAGCGCCTCGCGGAGCTCGTGGAGAGCTACCCCAATCCGGATGAGGCGCGCCGGGCGTACCTGCAGAACCAGGACGCGATGCGCCAGATCGAGTCCGGGGTACTTGAGGATCAGGTCGTCGACTGGATTCTCGAGCGAGCGCGGGTCACCGAGCAGGCGATGACTTTCAGCGAGCTCACCGGCTTTGGGCGGCGCGATGCCGGGGACGAGCACGGGCACGAGTCCGAACCCGGGCATGAGCACCTGCACGATTCCACAAGCGGGCACAAGCACCCACACGAATCCGCACTCGGGCACGAGCACCCGCACGATGAGGCAAGCGACACATGAACGAGCGAGGCTTGAATCTGGTTCCCATCGTCGTCGAGCAGACCGCGCGGGGCGAGCGTGCTTACGACATCTATTCGCGCCTGCTCAAGGAGCGCGTGGTTTTCATCGTCGGTGCGGTCGATGACTACATGGCGAACATCGTCGTGGCACAGATGCTGTTCCTCGAGTCCGAGAACCCGGACAAGGATATCGCGCTGTACATCAATTCCCCGGGCGGAGTGGTGAGCGCGGGACTGGCGATCTACGACACCATGCAGTTCGTCAAGCCCGACGTGAGCACCATCTGCATCGGCCAGGCGGCCAGCATGGGCGCGATACTCCTCGCCGGCGGTACCCGCGGCAAGCGCTATTGCCTGCCGCACGCGCGCGTCATGATCCACCAGCCCCTCGGGGGCTTCCAGGGTCAGGCCGCGGACATGGAGATCCACGCGCGCGAGATGCTCGAGACGCGCGATCGGCTGAACCGGATCCTCGCCAAGCACACCGGGCAGAGCGTCGAGCGCATCAAGCAGGACACCGACCGCGACCGATTCATGGACTGGAACGAGGCCGTGCGGTATGGGCTCATCGATAAGGTACTGGATAAGCGCGGCGAGCTGCCCATTCCGAGCCCGGCCAAGCCGGCCTGAATTTGCCGTATTACTGCGCAGCGCCGCCCAGCAAATGTCAAAGCAGTGACCCACGTCATACAAGTCCCGTGTTCACAAGGACTTAGCCGTGCATGGCTCTTTGCTTCATGGCGCGACCCCGTGCTATAAGAAACTCACGTCCGCAGTGCCTTTTGAACAAAGCGACGCGCGGCGTGGAGCGTATGAGGGATATCGATGAGTGAGGATTCCCGCAGCCGTCACGACGACGGCAAGCTCCTTTATTGCTCCTTCTGCGGCAAGAGCCAGCATGAAGTCCGCAAGCTGATCGCGGGCCCCTCGGTGTTCGTCTGCGATGAATGCGTCGAGCTGTGCAACGACATCATCCGTGAGGAGCTCGAGGACCGCGCCGAGCGCGCGCGCGACAAGCTGCCGAAGCCACACGAGATCAAGAAGGTTCTCGACGAATACGTCATCGGGCAGGAGCGCGCCAAGAAGGTGCTCTCGGTTGCGGTCTACAACCACTACAAGCGCCTGCAGACGCGCACCAGCAGCTCACGCACCAAGGAAGATGTCGAGATCGCCAAGAGCAACATCCTGCTGATCGGCCCGACCGGCTGCGGCAAGACGCTGCTCGCGGAGACGCTCGCCCGCCTCCTCAACGTCCCGTTCACCATCGCGGACGCCACGACGCTGACCGAGGCCGGCTACGTGGGCGAGGACGTCGAGAACATCATCCAGAAGCTGCTGCAGAAATGCGATTACGACGTCGAGAAGGCGCAGACCGGCATCGTCTACATCGACGAGATCGACAAGATCTCGCGCAAATCCGACAACCCCTCGATCACCCGCGACGTGTCCGGCGAGGGCGTGCAGCAGGCGCTGCTCAAGCTGATCGAGGGAACGATCGCCTCGGTGCCGCCGCAGGGCGGGCGCAAGCATCCGCAGCAGGAGTTCCTGCAGGTCGACACCGGCAATATCCTCTTCATCTGCGGGGGAGCCTTCTCCGGGCTCGAGAAGATCATCCTGAACCGCACCCAGAAGAGCGGCATCGGCTTCACCTCGGAGGTGCGCGGCATCAATTCGCGTCCCCACGGGAGTGACCTGTTCCACGACGTGGAACCCGAGGACCTCATCAAGTACGGCCTCATCCCGGAATTCGTGGGCCGGCTGCCGGTGGTGGCGACGCTGGATGAGCTCGACGAGGGGGCCCTGATCTCGATCCTCACCGAGCCGAAGAACGCGCTCACCAAGCAGTACCGGCGGCTCTTCGAGATGGAGGGCGCGGAGCTCGAGTTCCGCGACGAGGCCCTGCGAGCGGTCGCCCACCGCGCCATGGCCCGAAAAACCGGCGCCCGGGGCCTGCGCACCATCCTCGAGACGGTGCTGCTGGACACGATGTACGAGCTGCCCTCGATGCGCAATGTCGCCAAAATCGTCATCGACGAGACCGTCATCGAGGGCCAGACCAAACCCTACGTCGTGTACGGCTCCGACGAGGGCCGGCTTGCCAGCGTGGATGAGCCGCGCCGCGCCTCCGGCTCGAACCACCACTGAACCCAGGGCCGCCGCCACCCCCGGCCCACCGGAACGCTCCGATCCCGTGAAGCGCGTCACCCTTGAAACGCGCGGCGCGGGCCTCATTTCCCGCTACACTAGCGTCAAGAACGCCACCGGCCGGGTGCACTGACAGACGCCGGGCCGTACCCCCACCCGTCATCGCGAGGGCTTGAGCGTGTCCGAACCGACCAACCCGACGATCCCGCTGCCCGCCGTGCTGCAGAACGTGCCCGTGCTGCCGCTGCGCGACGTGGTTGTCTACCCGCACATGGTGATTCCGCTGTTCGTCGGGCGAGAGAAGTCGATCCAGGCCCTCGATGTGGCCATGCGCACCGACAAACGCATCATGCTGGTCGCGCAGAAACAGGCCGATGTCGACGACCCGAAGGCCGATGACCTGTACCGCATCGCCACCGTAGCGACCATTCTGCAGCTGCTGAAGCTTCCGGACGGCACCGTCAAGGTGCTGGTCGAGGGTGTCGATCGCGCTCGCATCGAGAAACTGCACGCCGGGGAGTACTACTCCTCGGACGCGACGCTCCTGCCGGACGCCGAGACCTACGACGAGAAGGAAATGGACGTGCTGGCGCGCTCCGTCATTTCCCAGTTCGAGCAGTACGTGAAACTCAACAAGAAGGTCCCGCCGGAAGTGCTGACCGCGCTCGCGGGCATCGAGCAGGCCGGACGCCTCGCCGACACTGTGGCCGCACACATGTCACTGAAGCTCGCCGAGAAGCAGAAGGTGCTCGAGATCCTCGACGTAAAGAAAAGACTCGAGCACATCCTGGTGGCGATCGAGAGCGAGATGGATGTGCTGCAGATCGAGAAGCGCATCCGCGGCCGCGTCAAGGCGCAGATGGAGAAGAGCCAGCGCGAGTACTACCTGAATGAGCAGATGAAGGCCATTCAGAAAGAGCTCGGCGAGATGGACGAAGGCGGCAACGAGATCTCCGAGCTCGAGCAGAAGATCACCAAGGCCGGCATGCCGAAAGAGGCGCGCGACAAGGCCGCCGCCGAGCTCAATAAGCTCAAGATGATGTCGCCGATGTCCGCCGAGGCGACCGTGGTGCGCAACTACATCGACTGGCTGGTGAAGGTTCCGTGGAAGAAGCGTACCAAGGTCATCAAGGACATCGCGCGCGCTCAGAAGATCCTGGACGAGGATCACTACGGACTCGAGAAGGTAAAGGAGCGCATCGTCGAGTATCT
>DASZHQ010000006.1:0-7646 GCA_035937715.1 Steroidobacteraceae bacterium
CGTTGTCCGCCCAGAGCTGATCACCGGTGGTCAAGGGACGGTTGAGGTATGGCGCCACCCAGTCCTGGGTGCCGCCGGGCAGAAACGACACGCTGCCTTCCACAAAAGCGAGCCGCGCGGCGCGCCTCGGCGGGTCTCCCGTCTCAGCGACGGCAAGGGTCGAGGTCAGAATCGCGAAGCCGAACCACAGCACCCACCGCAGCGAGCGGCATGTCTGACTCGTTTTCATCACAACTCCCGCCTATGGTGCGCCCTGCTCAGTTTAGCGGGCGAGGAGCGCTCTTTCAGTAGGCTCCTGATGTGCGACGGGTAGGTCGTCCCTGACGCAACGGCTAAGCACGGGGTGTGGGTAGCGGTGTCAGCTCGCCGAGTAAGGTCGGAATGAGCTCGCTCACGGTGGGATGGATGCGAACCCCGCGTTGCACCGCGCCAAAGGTAAGGCCCGCGTACATGGCATCCACCAGGGAGTGCACGGCTTCGTCGCCGCCTACGCCGAGAATGCCAGCACCCAGAATCCGCTTGCTGCCCGCGTCGACCAGCACTTTCATGAACCCCTGAGTCTCGCCCTTCTCCCGCGCGCGCGAGACCTGAGTCATCGGCAGTCGTCCGATCAGGATGTCGCCTCCGGTGCGTCGCGCCTCGGCCTCGTTCATGCCGACCCGACCCAGAGGGGGGTCGGTGAACAGTGCGTAGATCGGTATGCGGTCGCTGACCTTGCGATTGGCGCCGTTCAACAGGTTGTCGGCGACGATCTCGTAATCGTTGTAAGCGGTGTGCGTAAAGGCGCCGCGACCGTTGCAGTCACCGAGGGCGTAAACATTGCGTGCGCTGGTGGTCAACATCTCGTCGACCTGGATGTAGCCACGCGCATCGACTTCGATTCCCGCCTCGCGCAAACCCAGCTCGTCCGTATTCGGCGCGCGGCCGACCGCAAGCAGCACGTGCGTCCCGGTGACGGCGGGCGCACCGCTGCTGCACTCCAAGCGCAGCAGGACTCCGGCCTCGGCTGCCTCCAGCGCCAGACACCGGGCGTTCAGCCGAATCTCGATCTCCTCGGCCGCAAGAATGTCCTTTATCGCGTCTGAGAAGTCTGGGTCTTCACGGCAGGCCAGGCGGGGCGCCATTTCCACGATCGTCACCCGGCTCCCGAAGCGGCGGTACATCTGCGCAAACTCCAGACCGACGTAACTACCTCCCACGATGAGCAGGTGCTCGGGCAGGAAGTCGATCTCCATCATGCTTTCGCTCGTCAGGTAGGACACCCGATCCACACCGGGTAGCACGGGCACATAGGGACGGCCGCCGACGTCGATGAAGATGCGCTCTGCGGTGAGTGTATCCGCACCCACCTTGACGGTGTGCGCGTCGAGGAAGCGCGCGTGCCCCGTATAGACCGTTGTGTTCGCAAGCGAACGCATCCACTTCTCGACGCCCCTGCGCGAGCGCTCCACCAGCGCGTCCTTTCTGGCCTTGACCCGCGCCATGTCGATCTTCACCGGGTCAGCGATTTGTACGCCATAGTCCGCCGCTCGCCGTGCCATGCGGGCGACATAGGCACTGCCAATCAATGTCTTCGTCGGCGTGCAGCCGTTGTTGACGCAGGTGCCGCCGAACTTTCCGCGCTCGATGACGGACACCCGCATTCCTGCCTGCGCGAGCCGCTCGGCAAGCGCGGGCCCGGCTTGTCCGGTGCCGATGATGATGGCGTCATAGCGGTTCATATGCACCCCGAAGCGCGCGAACCCCCGGGAGCGATCCGCGCCACAGCAACGCCCGCGCCCACATTACTACGGGGACGCGGGCTTGGCCCATCCCGCCGCCGTAGGATGCTTCACCGCCGAAGTCAGAGACGGGCAGCGGCGGCAGCAAGTCCGTTGCGAACTCGCGCCTCTTGCCTGCGCTCTTTGCAGAAGAGGATGATGAGGTGGACAGCGAGGCAGGCGCGCGCGTCGGCGCCACCCCTGCACAGATGAACCAGGACAGATGAATGCACAGTTGAGAGAAGCGTCGCGCTCGAGCGTGCTCATCGTCGGCGTCGGCGCTTCATCAACACCGCAGTGCCTGGACGCTCGAGCTGGACGTGCGGCCGTGGAGCGAGCCTTTCTGAATCCAACCTGGGGTGGCAGCTTGTGATATGGCAGCGTGTGATTGAGAGCAGTCCGTGATCGAGCTGCTGATTGATCAGCGACGGCGCAGCCTCGGCAGTTTCGAGGTCGGACGCCTGTTGCCGTTCGCGAAGCGCCACATGGTCGGGCCGTTCATCTTCTTCGATCACCTGGGGCCGGTGGAGCTGCCGCGGGGCCTGAGCCGCGCAGCCGATGTGCGGCCGCATCCCCACATAGGGCTCTCCACTGTCACCTACGTGTTCGCCGGCGAGGTCATGCACCGCGATTCCACCGGTGTGGAGCAGGCCATCCGCCCGGGGGAAGTGAACTGGATGACTGCCGGCAGCGGCATTACGCATTCCGAACGCTTCGAGCGGGCGCGCCGCGAGGGCGGCCCGATGCACGCAATCCAGGCCTGGGTTGCGCTGCCGGACGGCGAGGAGGAAGCGGCACCGGCATTCGCGCATCACGAGGGTGATGATCTGCCGGTGCATCGCGAGGGCGGAATGTGGCTGCGGCTGCTGGCGGGCGAAGCCTTCGGTCTTCGCGCCGCCGTGAAGACACACTCGCCGCAGTTCTACGCGCACGCCACGCTGGAGGCTGGCGCGCGCATCGCGCTGCCGAGCCAGCATGCGGAGCGCGCGGCCTATCTGGTATCCGGTGCCGCGGACGCCGACGGTCGCGCGATCGCAGCGACGCAGATGGTGGTGTTCGGTCGAGGTGCTGGGGCAGTGCTGCGGGCGACGGCACCCAGTGTCTTGATGCTGCTGGGCGGCGCACCCATCGGCGAGCGTTTCATCGAGTGGAATTTCGTGTCGTCCTCGAAGGAGCGCATCGCGCAAGCCAAAGCGGATTGGCGCGCCGGGCGCATGAAGCTCCCAGATCTGGATAATTCCGAATTCATTCCGCTCCCCCCGGATCCGCCCCCGAACGCGGGGGCGATGTCGTGAGGCGAGGCGGCGGCTTGATGCCGACGGCCGCCGATAACGCGCCGGCGAGTGCCAGGGCCGCTGCAATCCATAGCGCCCCATTGATCGTGCCGGCGAGCGAATCCGCGACGATCGAGCGGGCGCGCTGGCGCTCCTCGCTCGTGATGCCCGCGGGCATCGCCGGCAGGACGAAGCCGCCGCGGGCGGCCTCCACCGCCGCCCTCACGCCGGGCGATACCTCCCGGGCGCTCAGCTGCCGTTCCAGAGCGTGGTCGAAGGCCGGGAGCGCGAGGGTACCGAGCACCGCGATCAACAGCAGACCCCCTAGTGAGGCGACCGCATTGTTGATACCGGAGGCGACGCCCGTGCGCTGCGGGGGCACTGCGTTGATGACGGCCGTGGTCAACGGCGCCACGGTAATGGCCATGCCAAGCCCGAGCACCGTCATGCACAGCAGCACTGCCCCATAACGCGCGTCACCGCTTCCGAGCAACGCGAAGCCGCACGCTGTCAGGGCCGGCCCGGCCATGAGCGGCCGGCGCGCACCGAAACGGTCGACCAGCCTGCCCGACCAACGCGACAGCAGACCGAGCACGAGTGTGAACGGCAGGTACGCACCCCCGGCGGCAGTCGCGGAGTACCCGCGCGCCTGAATGAGGAGGAAGGGCAGAAAGAAAAACGCGGCCCCGAGCGCGCCGTAGAGCAGCAACGTGAGCAGATTGACGGCGCTGAAAGTGCGCGACCGGAACAATTCGAGTGGCATCATCGGCGACGCCGCGCCTCGCTCGACCAGCAGGAAGGCGACCAGCAATATCGCGCCCACCGAAACCGAGGTAAGCACGGTGGCGTGGCCCCACCCGAGCCCGGAGGATGCGATGAGGCCATACACGAGACATCCGAGCCCCGCGAACGCGAGGACGGCGCCGCGCCAATCGATGCCGGCTGGCGCGTTCGGATCGCGACTTTCCGGCACCTGGCGCAGAGCAATCCACAGCGTTGGAATCGCGAGCAGCGGGTTGATCAGGAAGATCACGCGCCACGACCAGTGATCCACGAGCCAGCCGCCCAGAAGCGGGGCCGCGCCCGCGGCGATCGCGGAAGCGCCCGACCAGATGCCTATGGCTGCCCCACGCTCCTTTTCATCGTATGCCGCGCCAATCAGGGCGAGCGAGCAGGGAATGAGCAAGGCGGCGCCGGCGCCCTGGACGGCGCGCGCCGCGATCAGCGGCTGCACGTTCGCGGCGAGGCCGCACCCGAGGGATGCAGCAGCGAAGATGGACACTCCAATAACGAAAATCAGCCGGCGGCCGAATCGATCTGCCGCGGCGCCGCCGAGTAGCAGCAGCGCGGACATGCACAGCGTGTAAGCGTTGATGACCCACTGCATTGCCGCGAGCGTCGTGTGCAGGTCGCCCTCGATCTTCGGCAGCGCCACGTTGACCACGGACTCATCGACGAACGCCAGCGTCGATCCCATGACCGCGGCCGTGAGGACCCAGATCCTGCGCCTGGCGCATGCGGGCACGCTCGGGCCCGAGCGGATCACTCCTGCATCGCACGGGAATGCCTTTGGATTGCTCACCAGGAACCCCGCTCCCGACCGACGTCAATAGCCACGAGCCCCTCTCGCAAGAGGGGAGGCAGATTGTGCCCGAGGACGGCGCCGTCCATCCATGGCTGACGACTTCAGGGTGAGCGTGCGGCTCGATCAGGGCAGGTTATCTGCCTGCGCGGTGTAGGGACTGCCGGCGGGTGCGCGCTCCTGTTTGAATTGTTCCATTCGGATCCGCTCGGCTTGGGGGACACCAAAGAAGCCCGAGTTCAGCTGGACCGTGAAGGTTGCAAAGTCCTGGCCATGGTTCGGCAGGCGAATGCCGGCATTGGACCAATGACGCATGGACAGCTCGCCGATGACGTGGTTACCGGGCAGGCGAAAGCGCACGCCGAGTTGAGAAGCGAAGTCCCAGCGCGTGACACTGAGCGCGTCGGATTCGGTTTTGCCCGCCAGCCCGAACCCGAAGAATCCCCTCACGGGACCCACGGTGAATAGCTGCCAGCGGCGCGAGAGGGAGATTCCCCAGTAGGGGTCAGCCATGACCCGGCCGCTGCGCGAACCGCGCTCGGCGAGTGTCTGCGCAGTCGTGACGCGAAACAGGCCGAGCTCGTAGCGGCTCTCGCTCCACGTCACCGACACCGGCACGACCACGCCGCCCGTGGTGCCCCAGTAGTGGTAGGTTCCGCCCAGCCCGAGCTGCACCTCACAGCCTCCACACAGGGATTGCGCCTCTGCGGAGCGGGGTGCGCAGACTGCGCACACGAGGAGCGCCAGAAAGCCGATCCGGATGAAAAGCGCGCCGACAGCGCAATTGCGCGGCAGATGCAAACGCTCCTGCCTGTGCAGATCCAGCCGCCCGCGGGCGCGATCCCAACTTCGCACACCCATGAAGAGAGGCTAGGAGGCCCGGCATTCGCTGCGAAAGTGAGCTCTGTAGAGAGAGCGACTGTGCACTATCGGGATATGCCCGCCGTTCCTCCCGAGGGACGCGTGCCTGCCACCTGCGCGGTGCGAGCTTCAGCGTGGCGGTGTAAGCTCACAAGCGTGCGTGGCGGATCGGCAAATTCGTTAGCGTGCGCCGTGCTGGTGGTGCACCTGTCGGGGGGTATGTACTGGCCAACCCCTCTGGCAGCTCCCGTGGAACAGGATCGTCTCGCGAGGAGCGATGCGGACGCCGGGGGCTGTCGGGCTCACGCGGGACAGGTCCTGCCTCTGCCCGCGGCTCACGCGAGCCAGGATGCACGCTCGATGCCGCACAGCGCACCTCACCCGCAGGGCCAGCTCCCGAAGCACGACTGCTGCGGCTCGGGAGGCTGTCAATGCCAGTGCACGCAGGTGATCAGCCTTGATCTTTCGGACCCACCGAGGGTCATCGTCGCGCTACAGCGCGTAGTCCCCAGCGTCGACGCGCGTCTTCCCACTGCCCGGGTCGACGAGTCGCTGCGGCCGCCGATCGCGTAGCGCCCCGGCTGCCCGCTCGGTTGCGGGCGGCTCCGCTCGTGCGCCTCCCGGCCGACTCGGCTCGGGGGAGTGCGCATTCGCGGCGCCGTAAAGCACGCTGTGCGGAAAATCGTGGGTATTCATCGAGGAATTTTCCATGTTTCGGATGCATTCCATGCCGGCACGCTTCTCGCTCTCGCGCCGGCGCTTCGTTCAGGGCCTGGCCGGCGGGGCACTGGCCTCGAGCGGCGCACGCCATTTGAGATGGGCTGCCGCGGCTGAACAGAGCGCGAGAGTGCTCTCGGGCTCCGAATTCGATCTGCAGATCGGGGAGCTGGAAGTCAACTTCACCGGAATACCGCGCAGCGCGACGGTCGTGAACGGGCAGTTGCCCGCGCCCGTGCTGCACTGGAGGGAAGGGGATGTCGTGACGCTACGCGTCTCAAACCGGCTGTCCGTTGCGAGCTCCATCCACTGGCACGGAATCATCGTGCCGGCAGACATGGACGGCGTACCCGGCTTGAGTTTCCCCGGCATCGCGCCCGGCGGCTCGTACGTGTATCGCTTCCGGGTCAATCAGTCCGGAACGTACTGGTATCACAGCCACTCGCGTTTTCAGGAGCAGACGGGTCTTTACGGCGCGATCGTCATCACACCGCGAGGCGCAGAGCGTCATCGCACCGAGCGCGACTACACCGTGCTGCTATCGGATTGGACCGACCGTGACCCCGAGCACATCTACCGACTGCTCAAGCTCGACAGCGAATATTTCAACTTTGGCCAGCGCACCGCCCCTGACTTTCTTGCCGACGTGCGCCGCCTGGGCTGGAGGAGCGCGCTCGAGGATCGGCGCATGTGGGGACAGATGCGCATGAATCCGACCGATCTGGCGGATGTCTCCGGATACGCATACACCTACCTGATGAACGGCGTCACGCCGGCGGGCAATTGGACCGGGTTGTTCCAGCGCGGCGAGCGCGTGCGCCTGCGTTTCATCAACGGCTCTTCGATGAGCATCTTCGACGTGCGCATTCCAGGATTGAAGCTTAAGGTCGTCGCGGCGGACGGCCAGGACGTGGAGCCGGTCACGGTCGATGAATTTCGCATCGGCAGCGCCGAGGTGCTCGATGTGATCGTGGAGCCCACCGATGATCACGCCTACTCGATCTTCGCGCAATCGATCGATCGCTCCGGTTACGCGCGCGGCACTTTGGCGCCGCACCCCGGCATGCAGGCGGAGGTGCCGCGACTCGATGCGCGACCGTTGCTGATCACGGCGGATATGGGAATGTCCCATGACAGTATGCAGGCGCAAACCCGGCTCGATGACCCCGGGGTGGGCCTGCGGTCGAATGGGCGGCGGGTTCTGACCTACGCGGATCTGCATACACTCGGTGGGCCGATCGACCCGCGCGAGGCCACCCGGGACATCGAGTTGAGCCTCACCGGGCACATGGAGCGCTTCATCTGGTCGTTCAATGGTCAGAAGTTCTCGGAAAGCGAGCCACTCAGGTTCAGCTACGGGGAGCGGCTGCGCATCGTGCTGGTGAACGAGACCATGATGAATCACCCCATTCATCTGCACGGCATGTGGAGCGAGCTGCAATCGCAGGAAGG
>DASZHQ010000007.1:0-3059 GCA_035937715.1 Steroidobacteraceae bacterium
ATAGACGAAACTCAGCGCCCACATCTCGGCCGCCTGGCGGTGGTCCGCCGCGGCGGCGTGACCGCCGTCGGTGTTCTCGTAGAACAGCACTTCGTGTCCCTGCGCTTGCATGAGGGCCGCCATCTTGCGCGCGTGCACGGGCGTGACGCGATCGTCGCTGGTGGCTGTCACGAAGAACACCGGTGGATACTTCCCGTCCTTGCTGACGTTCTGGTACGGCGAATACTTCAGGATCCAGCCGCGGTCGGCCGGCTGTGCCGGATCACCATACTCTGCGGCCCAGGAGGCGCCCGCGCCGATCTGGGTATAGCGGATCATGTCAATCAGGGGGACCTGGCAGACCACGGCGCCAAAGAGCTCGGGACGCTGCACCATATTGGCGCTCACCAGCAGTCCACCGTTGGACCCGCCCATGATGCCCAGTTGCCGGGCAGTGGTGATGCCGCGCTTCACCAGGTCCTGCGCGACGGCCTGGAAATCGTCATAGGCCTTCTGACGGTTCTGCAGCAGCGCCGCCTGATGCCAGGCGGGACCGTACTCACCGCCCCCGCGGATGTTGGCGACCACGAAGACCCCGCCGCGGGTCAACCACAGCATGCCGAAGTTCGCCGAGTAAGCCGGCGTCTCGGAGACCTCGAACCCGCCGTAACCGTACAGCACCGTCGCTGCCGGGCCGTTGCCGTTCTTCGGGCGCGTCACGAAATACGGAACGCGGGTGCCGTCGGCGGAGACGGCAAAGAACTGCTCGGTCAGCAGGTTCGAAGCATCGAAGCGGGCCGGCAACGACTTGATCGGCACCGGCTGCCCTGCGCCGCCATCGGCATAGAGCGTCGTCGGGGTGGTGTAGCTCTCGAAGCGCAAGTGCGCTTGCGTCCCCCAGGCGTTCGCGGAAACGATGTGCGTTGAGCCGCCGGCGGGAAGCGCCAGGGTCGTATCGCTCCAGCTGCGCTCATCACGCGCGCGAAAGGCGTGGATGCTGCCGGTGACGTCGTGATAGATGGACGCATAGACGACATCACGCCCGCAGACCACCTCATCGATGGCACTGTGGGCATCGGGTGTGTAGAGCACCGACACCGGATGCGGGCGGGCCCGCTGGCCGGCCTGCGTTACCCGGTAGGCGAAGAGCGAGCCCGCCCGCATGGCTGCCGCGCCTGGAGGTGTCCAGTCCTCGCGCAGGGTGAAGATGAGCTGCCCGCCCTGCGCGCCCTTCAGGTCCGCACCGAGCGGCAGCGGCAGCTGCCGCGTCGTGCCATCGGGCATGAGAGCGTAATACTCGGCGGCGAAGAAACTGACGTCACGCTGCACGATGGCAATGGTCGAGGAAGGCGCGCGGAACACGACGCCCTGGGCGGCGACGTCGGAGACCTTGCCCTCGTAGATCAGGCGCGCCCGGCTCATCGGCTCGCCACGCTTCCAGAGTTTGACCGTGCGCGGGTAGCCGGAGGTGGTCATCGAACCCGGACCAAAGTCGGTGCCAAAGAGCACCGTATCCTCGTCGAGATAGGTGATCGATGACTTGGCCTCCGCGAGCTGAAAGCCTGCCGGCAGGAACGACTTCGCCTGCGGGTCGAACTCGCGCACCACCGCCGCATCGCCCCCGCCGCGCGAGAGCTGGATCAGGCAGTGCCGCAGCGTCGAGCTGCATTCGGCGCCTTTCCACACCCAGTTCTGCTGCTCCTCCGCCGCCAGCCTGTCGATATCGAGCAGGACGTCCCAGCCAGGTGCCGCATTGACGTAGTCCGCAATGCTCGTGCGCCGCCAGATTCCCTTCGGGTGCTGCGCGTCCTGCCAGAAGTTGAAGACGTACTCGTGATCGAGGTCCCCGTAAGGAATGCGATCGGTCGCATCCATCACCCTGAGCAGCGCGTCGTAGTCGCTCTGGTAGTCCGGATCCGCCCGCAGGATGGCGATGGACTTGGCGTTCTGCGCCTTGACCCACTCGAGTGGCTTCGCGCCGTGGACCTCTTCCAGCCACAGGTACGGATCGGACCCGTCGCGGGCGCCAGGAGGCACGCTGGTCACGCTATCGACTGCCGGCGTCGTCGCGGCGCCGATTGCGCCGACGATCACCATGATTGTTGCCCAGCCGCCGCGCACGTTCAGCCACCTCCGCGACCCGTTCCCGGATGCAAGCGCCGCTCCACGGCATCGAACAGGGCACGCAACCCGAAGGAGACATCCTCGACGCGGCCGTTGACGAAGAACGTCGGCGTACCGCGCACGCCGCTCTCCAGAGCTCCCTGCAGCTGCTCGCGCACGCGCTGCAGATACACCTGGTCGTCCATCTCGGCAATGAAACGCGCCATGTCCAGGCCCAGCCGCGCGGCGTAGGCCTGCAGATCCTTCGCCTTCAGATGCGCCTGATTCTCGAACAGCAGATCGTGCATCGGCCAGAACTTGCCCTGCCCGCCCGCGCATTCCGCTGCCAGCGCTGCCGCCAGGGCGTGCGGGTGCACGTCCTCGAGCGGAAAGTTGCGAAAAGCGACGCGCACCCGCCCCGCAAAGCGCTCCAGCAGCAGTTTCACCGCCGGCTGGGCCTGTTTGCAGTTTGGACATTCGAAATCGCCGTACTCGACGACGGTTACCGCGGCATGTGGCTCACCGATGACGTGGTCGGCGGGGCCGAGGGGAACGGCCAGCTCGAAGGGCACGTGCGGCTTCATCGAATGACTATGCGCCTTTCAATATAGTCGGGCCATCGGGAACGGGAACGTCCGGCGCGCTCTGCGGCGGCGCTCACGAGCCAGCTCAGCGCTCCAGCCAAGACTCCGTGGGCAGGTCCGGCGGCAGCGGCAGGGAGCGCAGATAGGTGACGAGACCCCACACGCCTTCCGCACCGACTACCCCGCCGAAGGCCGGCATGCCCTTGGGGCGGCCGAAGTAGATCGAATTGAAAACCTCCGAATCCGCCCCGCCATAGCGCCAGCGTCCGTCCGCCAGATTCGGTCCCACCCACCCGCTGCCACCTGCGCCATGACAGCCGTCGCAATTCATGGCGACAAACAGCAGCCCGCCGCTTTTCACGACAGCCGCGTCGCCGTCGTGAGGGTTGCGCA
>DASZHQ010000008.1:0-4384 GCA_035937715.1 Steroidobacteraceae bacterium
GTTGACGCCGATGAGATTGAAGTCCGGGCCGCTGCCCAGGCCGTGCAGGTTCCAGAAGGCACCAGCCCCTGGGCCTGGCTGGGTCTCGGACACGTCCTGTGTCGGGGTCTTGCCGTGACCCTCGGAGGTGCCGAGCTGCGCGGCGAGCTTCAGCTGCTCGCTCAGGCGGAAGTCGCCGTCGAGATTGACGAAGTAGGAGTTCGCCTCCTCATTCGGGCGGGAGATCTGGTCATAGACTCCATAGAACACTCCGGGGACGCCGGTGAAGTGCGCACTCGTCAGGGTGCCGTCGGTTACCGTGTAGCCCGGATCGGGGGCCTGTCCCTTGCCGAAGTTGATGTAGTGCGTGTTCCACAGCAGGTAGTTGCGGTTGTAATTCGGCGCCTCGAGCTTTGAGTAGAATCCCGTCAGATCGAGGTTGACCGCATCGCTGGGGTGCACCTGGAAGTCGATGAGTCCGCCGGTGCGCTTGCGCTCCTGTGTAAAGAACGCCGCGCCCATGAGGGTGGGGTATACAACGCTCGACAGGTTCGGGTCTTTTGTCGCAATGGGGCTGCCCGCAGCGATCGTGTCATAGCCGAGGAGCTCGACGCCGTCGCGGCGCAGGTGGCGCTTCTCGTAGAAGCCCTGCAGCAGCACACCGAAAGTAGAGCTATCGTCGTGCCAGTTCAGCAGCGCGCTCAGTTGCGGATCGGTCTTCGAGGGCAGATCCGCGTACACGGCCCCGGCTGATGCCTGGAAGGTGAAGGGATTTTTGAAGTCAAGCGGCCTGCGGGTGATGATGTCCACAGAGCCCGCCACGCCGCCTTCGACCAGCTGCGCTTCGGAAGTCTTGTGTACGACCACCTTGCTGACCAGTTCTGACGGCAGCAGTGTATAGCTGACGCTGCGGCCGACCGTGCCCGTTTGGTTGAGCACGAACCAGTCGCCGGAGGCGACGTTGTGACCGTTGATCAGCGTCTGTGTGAGGCTGGGTCCTGTGCCGCGCATGCTGACACGATCGTTCTCGTCGAAACCGCCCTCGTTGGCGCCCGCCGAGCTGATGGTGATGCCCGAGACGCGTTTCAACGAATCGGCGATGTTCTTATCCGGCATCTTGCCGACGTCCTCCGCCGTGATCACTTCCTCCCCTGAGGTGGCGGCACGCTTCTGGTCGAGGGATACCTCGAGGGCGGCGCGGATTCCGGTAACGACGACTTCCTGTAGTGGCTGATTGGAGGTCGTCTGATCGCCGCTCGCCTGCGCATGAACCGCACCATTGCGCCCGAACAGAGCCATGGCGACTGCCGTTCCGATCAACGTCGACCTTGCGATTCTCATGATTTACCCACCCCGGATGTTGTCGTTAGCTGCTGCACGTCGGGACTCGCCCGCTAAGGGTATTTCGCGTGAGCTCCCTACTGGGACCACTTACGTGCCAATATAATACCACTCGCCACGGAATGCCATACCCGAAGATACCAATCATCATGTCCTGTGTTTTATATTCGGATTCTCAATACCTTACGCCGAATGATGTATCTCTGTAACAACAAACTGGTCTCATACTGGTAGTATCAAAAATGTTTCCGGTAGCGCTTGGAGAGCCCCCTTGACGCAGCTGTCGCTGGCGGTCGGCAAGCTCGATGAGACGAGCAGCCTGCCGCTCTACCAACAACTGCAGCGCGCGTTGCGCCAGGCGATCGAGTCGCGCGTGTTGGGTCCCGACGATGCTCTGCCGCCGGAGCGAGATCTCGCGCACGACTTCAGCGTCTCGCGCATCACGGTGCGCAAAGCCATCGACGGACTGGTGGGTGAAGGCCTGCTGCGGCGCCGCCAGGGCTCGGGCACCTTCGTGCGCGCACGCGTCGAGAAGAATTTCTCCAAGCTGACCTCGTTCTCGGAAGACATGCGCGCGCGCGGCCGCAACCCGCGCAGCGTGTGGCTGCGCAAGTCCACCGGCACCGTCACGCCCGAGGAGGCACTGACGCTGCGCGCCAGTCCCGGCACTCCCGTGTACCGCTTCCATCGCATTCGCTTCGCCGACGATGCGCCGATGGCGCTCGAATACGCGACCATACTCGCCACCTGTCTGCCGTCGGTCGAGGCGGTGGAGTCGTCGTTGTATGCCGCGCTCGAGCGCGCCGGCAACCGTCCGGTGCGCGCGCTGCAGCGGCTGCGGGCGGTGCTGTTCACCGCCGAGCAGGCGCAGCTGCTGCAGGGGAAGGAGCGCGATCCGGGGTTGCTGGTCGAGCGGGTCGGCTTTCTCAAGGACGGCCGCGCGGCGGAGTTCACCCAGTCCTATTACCGCGGCGATATCTACGACTTCGTCGCCGAGCTCAGCACCGCCACGTGAGCACCCCGGAGGCGAGCACACGCATGTATCGCGAGGCTGCGCAGGCACCGGAGGCGGTGCGCGCGCAACTGCACGCCAACGCCGCGCGCATCGCACGCCTCGCCGAGCGGCTGCGCCGCACGCCCCCGCGCGCCCTGGTGACGTGCGCCCGCGGCAGTTCCGACCATGCCGCCACTTTCGCCCGCTACCTCGTCGAAACGCGCCTGGGTCTGCTCACCTCCTCCGCTTCTCCCTCCGTGAGCTCGGTGTACGAGGCCACACCCGATCTCGCCAACACCGTGATGCTCGCCATCTCGCAGTCGGGGGCCAGCCCGGACCTGCTCGCCACCGTAAGCAGCGCGCGCGCCGCCGGGGCGTACATCGTCGCGCTGGTGAACGCGCAGGAATCGCCGCTCGCGCAGCTCGCCGACGATCTCATCCCGCTGCATGCCGGGCCCGAGCAGAGCGTCGCGGCCACCAAGTCCTATATCGCCTCGCTGGCCGCAATCGTGCAGCTGGTGGCGCACTGGTCGGCCGATACGCAGCTGTCAGCGGCGCTCGGGCAGGCCCCGCAGCTGCTGGCGCGCGCCTGGGAGCTCGACTGGAGCGCGGCGCTCGCGCGCCTCACGCCGGCGCACAACCTGTACGTCATCGGGCGCGGCCTCGGGCTCGCGATTGCGCAGGAGGCGGCGCTCAAACTCAAGGAGACCTGCGGCCTGCACGCGGAAGCGGTCAGCGCCGCTGAGCTGCGGCACGGGCCGATGGCGCTGGTGCACGCGCACTTTCCGCTGCTGCTGTTTACGCAAAACGACGAGAGCCGGGCCGGGGTCGCTCAGCTGGCCGCCGAGCTCGCCGCCCAGGGCGCGGACGTGCTGGTGGCGGGCGCTGCCATCGCCGGTACTACCGTGCTGCCGACGCAGGCGGCACCCCCCGTCATCGAGCCCATGCTGTTCGCGCAGAGCTTCTATCGCATGGCGAACGCGCTGGCGCTGGCACGCGGAATCAACCCGGATCACCCGCCCAACCTCAGCAAAGTGACCGAGACCGTGTGATGCGTACTGCACTGATGAACGGACGCGTGCTGGGCGCGGAGGGTTTTGCGGACGGTCAGTGCGTGCTGATCGACAACGGGCGCATTCTCGACCTGGTAGCCGCTTCCGACCCGCGCTGCCGCGCGGCGCAGCAGCGCGACCTCGGCGGGAGGCTCCTGCTGCCTGGCTTCATCGATTCACAGGTGAACGGCGGCGGCGGGGTGCTGTTCAACGATTCCCCGAGCGTCGCCTCGATCCGCGCCATCGGCCGCGCCCATCGCCGCTTCGGTACGACTGGCTTTCTGCCCACGTTGATCAGCGCAGACCTCGACATCGTCGCACGGGCCATCTCCGCAGTGCGCGGCGCGCTGCAGGCGGGCGTGCCCGGCGTACTCGGCATCCACATCGAGGGCCCCTTCCTCAGCGTCGCGCGCAAGGGAGTGCACGACCCGGCCAAACTGCGCGAGCTCGGCCCGAGCGCGTTAGGCCTGCTCACCTCGCTGCGCGGCGGCCGTACGCTCGTAACCCTCGCCCCGGAGATGACGACCCCCGATATCATCGAGCAGCTGGTGGCCGCGGGCGTGGTGGTTTCCGCCGGCCACACCAATGCGAGCTACGCGGAGATTCATACCGCGCTCGAGCATGGCCTCACCGGCTTCACCCACCTCTTCAATGCCATGTCGCAGCTCACCGGGCGCGAGCCGGGAGCGGTGGGTGCGGCGCTCGATGACCAAAGGAGCTGGTGCGGCATCATCGTCGACGGCGCGCACACCGACCCGGTAGTGCTGCGCATCGCCCTCAAGTGCAAGCCCCGGGACCGCTTCATGCTGGTCACCGATGCCATGCCGAGCGTCGGCACCGACAGCGGCTCCTTCGAGCTGCAGGGGCGGCGCATCATCGTCCGCGGCCACACCTGCCTCGATGAGGACGGGCGGCTCGCCGGTTCCAACATCGACATGGCGAGTTGCATACGCAATGCCGTCGCCATGCTGGGGGTCCCGCTCGCCGACGCGGTGCGCATGGCTAGCCAATGGCCGGC
>DASZHQ010000009.1:0-8815 GCA_035937715.1 Steroidobacteraceae bacterium
GCATGCGCCGCGACCCTCGGCCGGCGCGATGGGGAGATCACGCGCGAGGAGGCGCTGGAGCATGCGCGCCTGATCGCTTCGGTGAGCGCCTGTCCTGTCGCCGCCGACCTCGAGAACGGCTTCGGTCATGCGCCCGGAACGGTGGCCGAGACCATCCGCCTCGCGGCGGCGACCGGGCTGGTCGGCGGTTCCATAGAAGACGCGAGCGGCGATCCGCGCGTACCGATCTATGACTTCGGACACGCGGTCGAGCGCGTAGCGGCGGCGGCCGAAGCAGCCCACCATCTGCCGTTTCATTTCATGCTTACGGCACGCGCGGAGAACTTCCTGCACGAGCGGGCGGATCTCGACGACACTGTGCGGCGGTTGCAGGCCTTCGAGCACGCCGGCGCCGATGTATTGTTCGCCCCGGGACTGCCCGATCTCGCCGCCGTGCGCACCGTTTGCGCAGCGCTCGGCAAGCCCGTGAACTTCATGGTCGGGATGCGCGGCAAATCCTTCCCGCTGCCGGAGCTCGCGGCCGCGGGGGTCCGCCGTGTCAGCCTGTCCACCTCTTTGTACCGGGCGGCGTTGTCGGGTCTGGCCGCTGCGGGGCTGGAGGTGAAGGAGCGCGGCACCTTCACTTACGTCGAAAGCATCATGAGATCCGACGAGCTGGAGAAGTACCTGCGCGCGCTGACGCCTCCCGAGCGCGCCTGAGCCGCGCGCGCTCGCCGCGTCACTGCGGACCGCCCTCAGCGCGGGCTATCCCCCGGCTGCGCGCCGCGTAGCCACTCGAGGAACTGCGCTACCGCGGCGTCGCCTTCGGCGGGCGCCCAGGGGGCCGGCTGCGCCGCCGTCGCCGCATCGTACGGGCCTTCCTTGACTTCGAGGAATGCGCCGCCGGCCGCACCGGGAAGCAGCGTGTGCCAGGTGCCGGCGGGTGTCTCGTACGCAATGCTGTCGGTGCCCTCACCGACGCCGTGGCGTGCGGTGATGCAGCCGCGCTCATCGAAGGTGAGAACGTCGATCCGGCCCCGCACCACGACGGCGAGCTCGGATTTGGTCGCATGCCGGTGCGGCCGGAAATAGGAGCCGGGCAGCGCCACGACCAGGAAGCGCTGCACCGGATCGTCGGGCGTTGGGTGGATGTTGTAGTGCGCGCGGGCACGTGGGCTGGCCGCCGCGCGCGTGGCGAGCTCATCCAGTAAGGCACGCGGAAGCAGTTTCATGGTGAGCGCCTCCGGCGCTGCGCCCCAAGCGCCAGCATATCAACCTGCGTGCTGGGCGTGATACTTGTGAACGTCGGGCAGGAACCCCGCCAGCAGTCCGATCAGCGGCAGGAAGGCACAGATCTGGTAGACAAAGTCGATGCCGGCGTGATCGGCGAGCTTGCCGAGCACCGCGGCGCCCACGCTCCCCATGCCGAACGCAAGCCCGAAGAACAGTCCCGCCACCATGCCGGTACGGCCGGGCAGCAGGTCCTGCGCGTACACCACGATCGCCGGAAAGGCCGAGGCGAGGATCAGCCCGATCGGCACCGTGAGCACGCCGGTCCAGAAAAGATTCGCGTGCGGCAGCAGCAGCGTGAACGGCAGTACGCCGAGGATCGACACCCAGATGATGTACTTGCTGCCGAGGCGGTCGCCGAGGGGGCCGCCGATCAGACCGCCGGCGGCGACGGAGGCCAGGAACACGAACAGCTGCAGCTGAGAGCCGCGCACCGAGACGTGAAAGTGCTCGATGAGATAGAAGGTGTAGTAGCTGCTGATGCTGGCGAGGTAGACGTACTTGGAGAACACCAACGCCAGCAGAACCGCCAGGACGGCGGCGACGTGACGGCGCCGCGTGCCCGGCGGCCGCTGCTTCCCCGCCGCGCCTGCCAGGCGCGTGATGCCGTGCGCCCGGTACCAGTGCCCGACGTTGACGAGCACCACCATGCCAAGGAGCGCCAGCGTGGAAAACCACGCCACGCTCGACTGGCCACGCGGCAGCACGATGAAGGCCGCGAGCAGCGGGCCCGCGGCGGAGCCGAGGCTGCCGCCGACCTGGAACACCGATTGGGCCAGCCCGTGCTTGCCGCCCGAAGCCATGCGCGCCACGCGCGAAGACTCGGGATGAAACACCGAGGAGCCGGTGCCGATGAGCGCCGCGGCGAATAGCAGCAGCGCGTAGCTGTCGGCGAAGGCGAGCAACAGCAGGCCCACCAGCGTGAAGCCCATCCCCGCAGCGAGCGAATACGGCCGTGGGCTCTTGTCGGCGAACATCCCCACCAGCGGCTGCAGCAACGATGCGGTGAACTGGAAGGTGAAGGTGAGCAGCCCGATCTGGGTGAAGCTCAGCTGATAGGAGCTCTTCAGCATCGGGTACAGCGCCGGCAGCAGCGACTGCATCATGTCGTTCAGCAGGTGGCAGAAGCTGATGGCCGCGAGAATACCCACCGCCGTACGGCCGGCCGCTCCGACGGCGTTGGCAGCTGAGGCGGGGGTGGACTCGTTCAAACACCAGCTCCGGAGAATGCGCGCCCGTATCCGGCGCAGAGCGCCAATGTGCCGGATTTCTGCTGCGAATCCCATCTCTCGAAATGTGCGCTCAAGAGAGCAGGTGGGCTACCGCTTGCTGGTGCAGGGTTTGTCACGGCCGGTCGCCCGGGCCATCATGCGCGACATTCGGAGGGGATCAGTTGACCAGCAGTCCCGAACCCGTCGGCTCGATCGATGTAGCTCTCACCCACACGGCGCGATTGCTGGCCACTGAACCGGCGCTGGCCGCCGAACAGGCGTCCGAGATTCTGAAGGTCGCGCCCGGCCATCCCCTGGCTACTCTGCTATTGGGAGTGGCACGCCGGGGCTGCGGGGATTCGGCGGCGGCGGCGCGGATACTGGCGCCACTCAGCGCGGCGCACCCGAACTGGGCCCGCGCACATTACGAATTCGGTATCACGCTGGGCGCGCTGGGCCAGGGTGAAGCTGCGATCGGTGCGTTGCGCCGCGCACTCGAGCTCAAGCCTGATTTGGCGGAAGGGTGGCTGGCCCTCGCCGGCCATCTGACCGCCATCGGCGACGCTGCCGGCGCGGACGCCGCGTGCGCGCGGCACATCAAGTGCTCAACCAAGGACCCGCGCCTGCTGGAAGCTGCAGCCGCTCTGTGCGAGAACCGGATTCCGCACGCCGAAGCGCTTCTGCGCCAGCACCTGAAGGAGCGCCCCACCGACGTCGCCGCCATCCGCATGCTGGCCGAGGTGGCAGCGCGGCTGGAGCGCTACGCCGACGCCGAGAAACTGCTGGCGCGCTGTCTTGAGCTTGCGCCGGGGTTCTCAGCCGCGCGCCGGAACTATGCAATGGTCCTGCACCGTCAGTACAAGGACGTGCCAGCACTCACGCAGGTCGAACAGCTCCTGGCGAAGGATCCCCACGATCCGAGTTGTCGCAATCTCAAGGCGGCAATTCTCGGCGGTCTCGGCCGGTACGAGGAATCGATACAGCTCTACGCCGGCATCCTCGCCGACTACCCGCAACAGGAGAAAGTACTGCTCAACTATGGTCATGCGCTCAAGACCGCCGGGCGGCAGGAGGAGGGCATCGCGGCCTACCGTCGCTGTATCACGCTCGCGCCGCGCAGCGGCGCAGCGTACTGGAGTCTTGCCAACCTCAAGACCTTTCGCTTTGGGGCGGCGGACATTGAGGCCATGCGCACGCAGCTGGCGCGCGCCGACTTGTCGGTGGATGACCGGGTACAGCTGCACTTCGCGCTTGGCAAGGCGCTGGAGGACGAGGCGAGTTACGCGGAGTCGTTTCAGCACTACGCTGAGGGTAACAAGCTGCGGCGCGCCGGCACCGCGTACGACCCCGAGCGCACCACGGCCCGCGTCGAGCGCTCGCGGCAGATTCTGACACGGGAGTTCTTCAGCGTCCGACGTGGCTATGGAGCTGATGCGGCCGATCCGATATTTATCGTTGGCCTGCCCCGGGCCGGGTCGACGTTGCTCGAGCAGATCCTGGCGAGTCACTCGGCCGTCGAAGGCACCATGGAATTGCCGGATCTGATCTCAATGGCGCGAGCCCTGGCGGCCGACGCGCCGGGGGCAGGCCCCCCTTACCCCGCCCTGTTAGCGCAGCTGAGTGCATCGGACTGCCGTGCCTTGGGGGAGCAGTACATTCGTCAGACCCGCGTGCAGCGCCGGACGCAGAAGCCGTACTTCATCGACAAGATGCCCAATAATTTCGCGTACTTGGGACTCATCCAGCTGATGCTGCCGAATGCAAGGATCATCGACGCGCGGCGCCACCCGCTCGCGTGCTGTTTTTCCGTGTTCAAGCAGCACTTCGCCCGGGGACAGCAGTTCGCCTATGACCTGGCGGATCTGGGCCGCTACTATCGGGACTACGTTGCGTTGATGTCGCATTTCGACAACGTTCTGCCGCACCGCGTTCACCGCGTGATCTACGAGCGCCTTATCGAGGACACCGAGACGGAAGTGCGCCGCCTGCTCGAGTACTGCGGACTGCCCTTTGAAGAGGGGTGCCTGCACTTTTACGAGAACGATCGTGCGGTTCGGACCGCCAGCTCAGAACAAGTGCGACAGCCCATTTTCAGGGACGCGCTTGAGCAGTGGCGACACTTCGAGCCCTGGCTCGGGCCGCTGAAGGTGGCCCTGGGGCCGTCACTCGGGACATATGCTGGGGTCGGGAGTTCTGAAGTGGACGCCGAAGCCTTACACTCGTTGCATTCGAACAACGGCGCAGGGGGAAACGATGACACGTAGCCGGTTCCGAAAACTCAGGCGTGCCCGGCCCGAGCTGGCCCGGACGGCGATCAGGATGCTGCCGATCGCCTCGGCGATCTTTACCGCGATCCATCCGGCCCTCGCGCAGGAGCAGACCGCCGGCGGCGGTCTCGAGGAGATCGTCGTGACGGCGCAGAAGCGCGTCGAGGATCTGCAGAATGTCCCGCTGAGCATCGTGGCGATCGGAACAGAGCAGCTCGAGCAGCTCAACATCCTGAAAGCCGACGACTACATAAAGTTTCTCCCGAGCGTGACGACCCAGAAGAGCGGCTCAGGGGGCGGGGCGAACGGCCCGGGCTTCGGCAACGTGATCATGCGCGGCATCTCGAGCGACGCCGGCCAGAACCACTCCGGTCCGCTACCGACCGTCGGGACCTACCTGGACGAGCAGCCGGTCACGACCATCCAGGGTGCCATGGATGTGCACCTGTATGACATCGCACGCGTCGAGGCGCTCGCCGGCCCGCAGGGCACTCTGTATGGCGCGAGTTCCGAGGCCGGGACGCTCAGGATCATCACCAATAAGCCCGATCCGCGTGCCTTCAAGGCCGCCTACGAGGTTGAGGGCAACTACGTCAATCATGGCGACCCGGGCGGCCTCGTCCAGGGATTCGTGAATGTACCGCTGGCATCTAACGCTGCGGTGCGCCTGGTCGGCTGGTACCAGCATGACGGCGGCTACATCGACAACGTCTTCGCGAACCGTACGTTTCCGCAGTTCGGAGTCCAGATCAACAACGCTGCGTTCGCGAAGAGCAAGTTCAACGACGTCACCGTTTACGGGGCGCGTGCAGCCCTGAAGGTGGACCTCGACGACAACTGGTCAATCACGCCGTTCGTCATGGCACAGGCGACCAAGGCAAAGGGCTTTGGTGCGTTTGCCTCGACAGTCGGAGACCTGGCGCTGGAGCACTTCTCGCCCGACAGCATCGAGGACCGCTTCGTCGACACGGCGCTCACCATCGAGGGTAAGGTCAGCAACTTCGATCTGGTCTACGCCGGCTCATTTCTAAAGCGCCACGACCTGACGCACACGGACTACTCGGACTATTCGCTCGCTTACGACATCTCGATTCCGAGCTACACCGCCCCGATCGTGGATAACGCCGGGAACCACATCAACCCGACACAGATGATCGCCGGCAGAGACGGGTACGAGAAGCTGAGCCACGAGCTGCGGCTGCAGTCACCGGCCGATCAGCGCTTTCGCTTCATTATCGGCGCCTTCTACCAGCGCCAGCAGCACAACATCGAGCAGGACTACCAGATCGCCAATCTGGCCCAGTCGCTGTGGGTGACCGGTTGGCCTTATGCCTGGTGGCTGACCAAGCAGCAGCGCGTCGACCGCGACTCCGCGGTGTTTGGGGAAGCGACCTTGGACATCGTTGCGGGCTTGTCACTCACCGCGGGCCTGCGCCACTTCAAGTACGACAACTCACTCGAGGGATATCGCGGGTATGGGCTCAACAATCCGCTCGGCATCGCCAGCGGGCTCGGCGAGGCCGGCGTGTGCGACTTCACCGTCAGGTTTCAGGGTGCACCGTGCCTGAGCTTCAACAAGGACACCTCGGATAGCGGCAATACGCCGAAAGGCACCCTGACTTACAAGTTCGACCCCAGGCATCTGCTGTACGCCACGTACTCGAAGGGCTTCCGGCCCGGCGGCATCAACCGTGTCGGCAATCTGCCGCCCTATCAGGCGGACTTCCTGAAGAACTACGAGATCGGCTGGAAGACTACCTGGGCGGACAATCACCTGCGCTTCAACGGGGCTCTGTTCAGGGAGGATTGGGACAATTTCCAGTTTGCGTTCCTCGGAGCGAACGGCCTGACGCGCATCGCCAATGCCGGGGCGGCGCGGGTGAAGGGCGTTGAGACCGACCTGCAGTGGGCGGTGACGCAGGGCCTGTCGTTCGCGGCTGCCCTCTCGCTGCTCGATCCGAAGCTCAGCAAGAACTACTGCGGTGCCATCGATGCCAGCGGCAGCCCGATTACGAACTGCCCCTCGCCCCTTGTGCCTAAGCCACCCCAAGCTCCGGAGGGCACGCAGTTGCCGGGCACGTCCAAGGTGAAGGGCAACCTGATCGCACGTTACGACTTCCCGCTGGGTGGATTCGAGGTGTATGGACAGGGAGCTTACGTTTATCAGAGCGCGCAGTGGGCCGACCTGCGCATCCTGCAACGGGGGCAGATCGGACAGCAGCCGGCGTTCGGTACGCTCGATCTCGCATTCGGCCTGGGCAGGCAGGGCTATGCGTTCGACCTGTTCGTCACCAATGTGTTCGACAAGCGCGGTGAGCTGTTCCGGTTCAACCAATGCGCTTCGTGCAGCATCGTGGCGAACTACGCCGTGCCGACGCAGCCGCGCACGATTGCCGTGAAGCTTTCGCAGAAGTTCTGAAGCGCGCCTGCAAGGCTACTTCGGCTCCTGACCCGGCTGCGGGTCGGCGAGCGGGAACGATTGCGCCCCTCCCGATCGCGGTGCCGCGGGGGCCGGTTGCGCCGCCGAGGCTGGCGGCGCGCTACCGGCTGCGGATGCCGAGTGCTGCGCACCGGTGCTCGAAGCCACCGCCGCCATGAAGCGCCGCGCGGACTCGTCATCGCTCGTGACATTGCCCGCGAGGATGTCGCCGGCGGCGACGCTCGGCTTGCCGTAGAAGGCTGCGTTCGCCCCATCGTCGATGCTGATGACGGTGCCGTCGAGCGCGAGCCCGGCGAACACGCCGCGGCTGCGCGAATAGGAGTAAACCTCGGATTTGAAGGTTGCGTCGGTCGCAGCCTCGGCCTGGCGCCCGACCGGGCCTGCGGCTACCGAGGCATCCGCGCCGAGCGTCACCTTGCCGCCATTGATGCCCTCGACGCCCTTGGGCGTGGTGAACACCAGCACGATATCCGTGGACTGTACCCCCCATTGCCAGCCGAAGCTGCCGCCGGTCATGGTGATGAACACGGGGCTGGTGAAGCGGCCCTGGCGGTCGCGCACCACCAGCACGCCGTGGCCGCGGCGTCCGCCGGCGAAGAACGCCACCTTGGTCAGGTCGGGAATGACCGCGATGCCGTAAGCGTGATCGAGCAGCCGGTCGGGAATCATCTGGTCACGCGAGCCGCGCACCTCCCCGAGCACCTGGCTCGCGGTGAGCAGGCGCGCCTGCTCGCGCCCCTGGGCGTGGACGGTGGCGGCGGCGGCCGCGAGAGCGATGCCAGCCAGCAGGAACACACAGTTGCGAATGCGCATGGCGAGAAATCCCCCTTCATTGAGATGTCGCTGCTTGCCGACAGGCCTCAGCGAGTGCTGCGAACTGGCTGCGAAGCTTAACTCACTTCGCGTGCACTGCGCTGCGCCGCGTGCGCAAAGCGTGTGCGCGGTGAGTTTCAGCCTACGCTCAGAACCAGATGGAGACGAACACCTGGAAGATGTTGGCGTTCAGCTTGTAGAGCGGCTCATTGCCGGCGCCGTACTGCCCCGCCAGCAGCGCATCGCGAAAATCGCCGTAGTCGACCAGCAGGTGATCGACCCGCAGGTTGATCGTGTTCTTGTTCAGCCACGGCACGCCCGGCACCTGGAACAGGTAGGAGGCGCCTGCACCGACAGTGTAGCTGTGGAAGGCCGCGAGCTCGCGGTCACGCGCCATAAAGTTCTGGTAGTTGGCGCGCGGGAACAGGTCGCCGTAGAAGTCGGCGTGGTTCTGCCTGTAGAAGCGCAGGCTGCCGTCGAGGATCCAGCGATTCCCCAGCGGATGAGTGTAATCGACCTCGGCAGTGTGCGCGACGATGCCCCAGGTGTCGCGGAAGAAGCGGTACTGGCCCGTGAGCGCGGCGCGCCAGGGAAGGAAGTATTTCAACTGCAGGGAGCCGGCATTGCTGGTGCGCGTGCCGGGGTAGATCTGGTCGGCGAGCGTGAATCCCTGCCCCAGGCCCGGGGAGAGATAGCGGATCTTGCGGTAGGGGTTGGCGAGGTAGCCCTGGTCGGTCAACAGCTCGTAGTTGAAATTGGCGATGGCGTTGCGCGTCAGGATCTGGCTCAGGGACAACGAGTAGCCACGGTGCTCG
>DASZHQ010000010.1:0-24379 GCA_035937715.1 Steroidobacteraceae bacterium
GCCGGGAAATCGCCACGCTCCGCGAGCGCGAACATCGAGCGCGGCACGGTGAGCATCATGGCGCTCATGTAGCCGTAAACCGAGATCAATGCGCCCACCGAAATGAGCGCCGCGCCCGGCGGGCCCATGAGCACACGCGCCGCGTCTGCCAGCGGGCGCTGACTGCTCGCCGGAGCCGGCAACACTGCGACCACGACGAGCTGCAGTATGCTGTACAGCACGGTCAGGGTAAGCAACGCAGCGAATAGCGCGAAAGCCACGTCCTGCCGCGGGTTCTTCGCCTCGCCCATGGGGTTGAGCGCAGCTTCGAAGCCGCCGTAGGCGAACAGCAGCAGCAGCATCGCGCTCAGCCAGTTACCCGCATGTCTCTCGAGCGGCGGCGGGGCAACCATCCCGTGGACGCCCAGGTAGGCCACTCCCACGACGCACACGGCGCCGAGCGCCAGCAGCTTCGCGACCAGCGAGGCGTTGCTCATGAGCGTGCCGGCGCCGACGCCGCGGTAGTTCACGCCGGCCAGTGCGCCAAGAAAGGTCGTGATGATAAGGAGCCGCGGCAGCAGCTGAGTCGCCGCCCCCCAGAACTCGCCCAGGTAGGCGACGAGCAGATTCACGCCCGCAGCGCACGCCGTCAGGCGTGCGAGCAGCGTCATCCACCCCACTTGCAGGCCGATCAGCCGCCCGAACGCGTGGCGCAGGTACAGGTAGGTCCCGCCCGTCTCGCTGAACTGCGAACCGACCTCGGCGTAGCAGGCGATGATCACGCCCATTCCGGCACCCGCCAGCAGCACTGCCGCCGGGCTCGCCGCCCCCAGCAGCCCCGCCACCACCGAAGGCAACCCGAAAATGCCGCTGCCGAGAGTGCAGTTGATCGCGAGCGCTACCATGCTCCAGCGGCCGATGGCGCGCAGCAGCTGCGGATTGCGCGCGGACTCATGGCTCAGTGCGCTCATTGCGCTGTTGTATCAGGCCCCTTGAGGTGGTCGCCGATCGGCAGGCGGTGCTCCGCCGGCCTCATCCCCCGCGCGCAGCTCCCCGTCCGACGGGACACAGCACGGCAGCGTCGCGAGCAGGCCCCGCGCAGTCCGACCCGGCGCCACGGGCGGCACGCCGCTGGTGCACCCCTTAGCGACCGATGTCACGCAGCCGCGCGCCGCTCATCAGCTTGCGCTCGATATGCTCCAGCGTGACGCCCTTGGTTTCCGGCACCAGCGCGTAGGTGAAGAGCAGGAACAGCACGTTGAGTGCCGCGTACAGCCAGAAGGTCTCGGCGCGACCAAAGGTATTGAGCAGTGTAAGGAAGGTGGCGCCGACGATGGTGTTGGCCGTCCAGTTGGTCAGGGTTGAGGCGCCGATACCGAAATCGCGCCCCTTGAGTGGCTGCACCTCCGAGCACAGCGTCCACACCAGAGGTCCCGCCGACATCGCAAAGCCCACGATGAACATCAGCAGCATGGCTACCGCGAGCAGCTGCTGCCCTTCGGTCGCGATCCCCAAGTGCATGACCGTACCCACCACGCCGAGTCCGATCGCCATCACGGTGAAGCCGGTATAGAGGATGGGTTTGCGGCCCCAGCGGTCCACCAGGCCGATGGCGATGAAGGTCGCCAGCACGTTGGTGAGGCCCACTGCCGCCGTGAACCACATCTGCGCAGCGACGTCGTAGCCCATGCTCTGGAAGATACGGGGCGCGTAATACATCACCACGTTGATACCGGTGAACTGCTGCACCAGCTGCAGCAGCACGCCCAGGCCGACCGAGCGGCGAAAGTTGGAGTTCTCCAGGAACAGGTGCCAGCCGCGCTGCGGGGTCTTCAGCTGCTCCTCGATATCGGCGGCCTCGCGGCTGACGATGGCGGGATCCCCGCGCAGCCGCAGCAGCACCTCGCGGGCCTCCTCCTTGCGCCCGCGCATCATCAGCCAGCGCGGACTGTCCGGCAGCAGCGATACCCCCAGCAGGAACAACACCCCCGGCAGCGCGATCACCCCGAGCATCCAGCGCCAGTTGCCGCTGTAGCTGAAGGCGGTGTCGGACAGGAAGGCGACCAGGATGCCGATGGTGATCATCAGCTGATACAGCGACACCATTGCCCCGCGGATGTATTCCGGCGCCACCTCCGCCAGGTAGAGCGGCGCGGTAAAGGAGGCGATGCCGATGGCGAGCCCGAGCACCACGCGCGCCATGATCAGCGTGTCGGGCGACCAGGCGAACGCGCACAACAGTGAACCGGCCACGAACAGCACTGCGCCGAGGCTGAGCGAGCGTTTGCGGCCGAGCGTAGCCGACATCCAGCCCGCCCCGGCGGCGCCCAGCGCGGCGCCCAGCATCATGGAGCTGACGATCCACTCGATGACGTGGTCGGAGACGGCGAATTCTTTCTGGATGAACTGCGTGGCGCCGGAGATCACGCCGATGTCGAGCCCGAACATGAGCCCGGCGAGAGCGGCCAATACGCAGGTGAAGAGCGCCGTGGTCCGGGAGTGTGCAATGGTCGCTGCAGCTGCTTCGTTCAAGTCAGGCTCCCCAATGCGGCGGTCGCTTCTCGATGAAGGCCTGCACGCCCTCGAGCGCCGCCGCGTCCATCATGTTGCAGGCCATGGTCTGCCCGGCTGCCTCGTAGGCGGCCTCGATCCCGAGCTCGGCCTGTCGATAGAACAGCTCCTTGCCCAGGGCAATGGCCACGCGCGGCTTGGTGAGAATACCCGACACCAGCCTCTCGATCTCGGCATCGAGCTCCGTGAGCGCCACGACGCGGTTGACGAGGCCGCGCGCGAGCGCCTGCGCGGCGTCGATGAATTCGCCCGTCACCAGCATCTCGAACGCCTCCTTGCAGCGCACATTGCGCGACAGCGCCACCCCCGGGGTGGAGCAGAACAGCCCGAGGTTCACCCCGCTCACCGCGAAGCGCGCCTCGCGCGAGGCCACGGCGAGGTCGCATTGCGCCACCAGCTGGCAGCCGGCGGCCGTGGCGATGCCCTGCACGCGTGCGATGACCGGGATCGGCAGACGCCGCAGGGTGAGCATCATGCGGCTGCACTGTGCGAACAGCCGCTGGTAGTAGCCGAGCGAGGGCTGGGCACGCATCTCCCGAAGATCATGCCCGGCACAGAAGGCCTTGCCGGCCGCGGCCAGGACCAGCACCCGCGCCGACTCGTCCCGGGCGAGCGCATCGAGCTGCTCCTGCAACGCACTGAGCAGGGCTTCGCTCAGGGCATTGAAGGCCTGCGGACGATTCAGTGTCAGCGTGATGACGCCGCGTGCATCGCGCTCGCGCTGCACCAACGGCTCGGGGGCGCCGCTTACAGCCGGCTGCAGTGTGCTCATCAGGACAGACTCCTCATTATTCAATCGCGCTGACGGAGCGGGCCCGCTCGCGCAGGACGTACTTCTGGATTTTGCCCGTGGCTGTCTTCGGAATCTCCTCGAAGCGCACCTGGTGCGGGATCTTGTAGCCGGCCAGCAGGGTGCGGCAATGCGCGATCAGCTCCGCCGCCGTAGCCTGCGCAGCGGGTTTGAGCTCCACGAACGCGAGTGGTGTCTCACCCCACTTCGGGTCGGGGCACGCGACCACGGCGCAGGCCATGACGGCGGGGTGGCGGTAGAGCGCGTCCTCGACCTCCAGCGAGCTGATGTTCTCGCCCCCGGAGATGATCACGTCCTTGCTGCGGTCCCTGATCTTCACATAGCGATCAGGCTCGAGCACCGCCAGATCCCCGCTGTGGAACCACCCGCCGACGAAGGCCTGGGCCGTGGCGCTGGCGTTCTTGAGGTAGCCCTTCATGACGATGTTGCCACGGAACATGATCTCGCCGAGCACCTCGCCGTCGGCGGGCACCTCGGTCATGCGCGCCGACTCGAGCACGGTCATGCCTTCCTGCAGCTCGTAGCGCACGCCCTGGCGGCCGTTGAGCCGGGTGCGCTCGGCGAGACTCGCTTCGCTCCAATGCGGGCGCGGGGCGGCGACGGCCGCCGGCCCATAGGTCTCGGTGAGCCCATAGGCATGCGTCAGCTCGAACCCGATGCGTGCCATGCCCTCGATCATCGCCGCCGGCGGCGCCGCCCCGGCCACCATGCCGCGCACGCGCCGCGTGATGCCCGCGCGCCAGGCCGGCTCGGCGTTGATCAGCATGTTGTGCACGATCGGCGCGCCGCAATAGTGATCCACGCCGTGCCTGCGCATCGCCTCGAGAATCGCCCGTGCCTCCACCTTGCGCAGACACACCTGCGTGCCGCCGAGCAGCGCCAGCGTCCAGGGAAAACACCAGCCGTTGCAGTGGAACAGCGGCAGCGTCCACAGGTAGGTCGGGAAGTGCGGCATGCTCCAGGTGAGCGCGTTGCTCACCGCGTTGAGATAAGCGCCGCGATGATGCGTGACCACGCCCTTGGGGTTACCGGTCGTGCCGGAGGTGTAGGAGACGGCGATGGCGTCCCACTCATCCTGCGGCCCTGTAAGCCGCGCCCGGGGCTCGTGCCGGCCGAGCAGGGCTTCGTATTCGTGCTCGCCGAGGGGCTCGCCGGGACCGGTGTACTCGCTGTCGCACACGTCGATGACCCGCGGCGAGCGGCCGTGCTGCTCGCGCAGAATGTTCAGCGCCTTGCCCATGAGCGGCGCGAACTCGCGATCCGTCAGCAGCACGGCGGTCTCGCAGTGCTGCATCTGCCAGGCGAGCAGCGGCGCATCGAGCCGCGTGTTGAGCGGATGCAACACGGCGTTGAGCGCCGGCACGGCGTAGTGCGCTTCGATCATCTCCGGTGTGTTGGGCAGCATGACGCTCACGGTGACCCCGCGCGCGACTCCCAACGCGCGCAGCGCCGCCGCCAGGCGCGCGGTGCGCTCGCGCGTCTCGCGCCACAGGTAGCGGCGGCTGCCGTGCACCACCGCGGGCAGGTCGCCGAACACCTCGGCGCTGCGCTCGACGAAACTCACCGGCGACAGCGGCACGTAGTTGGCAGGATTCTTGTCGAGACCCTGGTCGTAAATGCTCATGGCCACGCTCCGCGCGATCCGATCGCCCACGGCGGCGCGCCGGGCGCAGGCCGACGGCGCGGTTTGCAGGAGTATGGCCTCCCCGGCGAGGCCCTGCCAATAATGGGCGGCTCATCGCCCGGTGAGCGTCGCCAGGAGCCATGCCCCATGGCAAGAAAGCTGTCGCAGCGCGCGGAACGCCTGCCGAAACTCCGCCGCAAGCACTACGCGCGTGAGTTGAGGCGTCTGCAGATCGAGTTGGTGAAACTGCACCGTCACGTCATCGCCCGCGGCCACAAGGTGCTGGTGATACTCGAGGGACGCGACGCCGCCGGCAAGGACGGCACCATCAAACGCATCGCCGCGCACCTCAGCCCGCGCGAGGTGCGGGTCGTCGCGCCCGGCAAGCCGAGCGATCGCGAGGAGCGCGAGTGGTATTTCCAGCGCTTTAGCGCCCACCTGCCCGCGGCGCAGGAGATCGTGCTTTTCAACCGCAGCTGGTACAACCGCGCCGGCGTCGAGTACGTCATGAAATTCTGCACGAAGAAGCAGCGTGAGGCGTTTCTCCAGGCCGCGCCGCGCTTCGAGCGCATGCTGGTCCGCGCGGGAATCTTCCTGCTCAAGTACTATCTCGACATCACGCGCGCCGAGCAGGCACGACGGCTGCGCGCGCGGCGCCGCGATCCGCTCAAGCAGTGGAAAATCTCCCCGGTGGACGAGGCCGCCCAGCGCCACTGGCACGACTACAGCCGCGCCCGGGACAGCATGCTGCGGCGTACCCACCAGCCCGAGGCGCCCTGGATCGTGGTGCGGGCCGATGACAAGCGCCAGGCACGACTCAACGTCATTCGCGACATGCTCGCGCGCATCCCCGCCCCGCACGTCAAACGCACGCTGGCGCGGCCCGACCCGCGCGTGGCACGCGAGTTCAATGCAAGGCTGCTGAGCTCGGGTTGGGTGGCGCCCTGATCGGCCGCTGCGCCGCGGCCGTGCTGGCCGACGCCGCGCCTACCGGCGCTGCCTGCCGGCCGCTCCTGAGAAAGCCGCCCCGCGGCCGGCGCCTTCAGTACAATCCCGCGATGCCGCAACACCGAAGCCGCAGCGCGCGGTGAGTACAGAGCGCGCCGCTCCCGGCATGAGTGCGCCGCGTACCCCGTCGTTGGCCGCGCAGGCGCTCATGTTCACGGGCGCCGCGCTCGTCATGCTCGGCAACTACTACGCCTATGACTCGATCGGCCCGGTCGCCGAGCAGCTCTCGCGCGAGCTGCACTTCAGCGACACGCAGATCGGGACCCTGAACGCGATCTACAGCCTACCCAACATCTTCCTGGTCGTGATCGGCGGCGTGCTGGTCGATCGCTTCGGCGCACGCCGCATGGCCGTCGCCACCACCGCACTGTGCCTGGTCGGCGCGATCGTGACCGCGCTCGGCACGCGCTTCCCGGTGATGGCCACCGGCCGGCTGCTGTTCGGTGTCGGCTCCGAAACGCTGTCGGTCGCGATCCTCGTCGCCCTGGCCCAATGGTTCACGGGGCGTTACTTTGCGCTGCTGTTCGCGATCAATCTGAGCCTGTCGCGCCTGGGTTCCTACCTCGCCGATCTCTCACCCTCCTTCGCGGGCGGTCTGTATGCGCGCGGCTGGCAACCACCGCTGTGGCTCGCGACCGCTTTTGCGGCCGCCTCCTTCGCCGGCGCGCTGCTGTACTATTACGTCGACCGGCGCGAGGCGCCGCGCGGCACACTGGCACTGCCGCCGCCCCCCGAGCGCTTCGACTGGCGTCATCTGCTCAGCTTTCGCGCCGAGTACTGGCTGCTAGTGGCGGTGTGCGTGGCGTTCTTCTCGGTCATCTTCCCCTTCCGCAGCACCTTCGCCATCAAGTACCTGCAGCAGGCGCAGGGCCTGACGCTGGCGCAGGCGAGCACGCTCAACAGTTACGTATTTCTCGCCGCAGTCTTCGCCACGCCCGTGTTCGGGCTGCTGCTCGACCGGATCGGGCGCAATACGCTGCTGCTCGCTCTGGGCTCGGCGCTGTTGCCGTTGAGCTTTCTCGTCCTCGCAGGGGTGAACGGCGGCGCCGGGCTGTCGACCGCGCTCCTCGGCGTGAGCTTCTCTTTCCTGCCGGCGATCCTCTGGCCGACGGTGGTGCGCTACTCCGCGCCGGAGCACCTCGGCACCGCCTATGGCCTCATGACTACGCTGCAGAACTTCGGGCTGTTCGCCGCCAACCTGATCGCCGGCTATCTCAACGATATGAGCGGCGCCAGCGCCGCCAATCCCGGCGGCTACACCCCGATGCTGTGGTTCTTTGGGCTCCTGAGCCTCAGCGCCTTCGTGGGCACGATGCTGCTGTGGCTGCGCGATCCCGGTAGCGCCGCCGCGCAGCCTCAAGCGTCGACCAGCGGGCCCTGAGCCGCATGCACTGGCTGACGCCGCTGTTCATACTGGCTGTCCTTGCGAGCAGCGCCGTCGGGCTGTGGCTGTCGCAGCGGCAGGCCGTCGAGGTCGCCCGTAACCGCAACCGGGTGCCCGGGCCGTTCGCCGACAGTGTCTCGAGCGCTGAACACAGCAAGGCCGCGGACTACACCATCGCCAAGGTGCGTTTTGGGCGTATCGGTGCCGTCATCGACGCGGCGCTTACTCTCGTGCTCACGGTCGGCGGCGGCATCGCTGCGGTGGATGCGCTGTGGCGGGCGACGCTGCTCTCGCAGCCCTGGCTCGGCGTTGCCGTGATTGCCACCGTCGCCCTCCTCGTTCAGCTCGTCAACCTGCCCTTCTCGCTCTGGCGCACGTTCGGCCTCGAGGCCCGCTTCGGCTTCAACCGCACCACTCCGGCCCTGTTTCTCGCCGATCTGGGCAAGAGCCTCGCGCTCGCGGTGCTGCTCGGCGGCCCGCTGCTGGTGGCGACGCTGCTGGTCATGGAGCGCGCCGGGCGCTGGTGGTGGGCGTGGGCCTGGGTGCTTTGGCTCGCGGTCATGCTGCTGATGGCCTGGGCGTGGCCAGTGTTCATCGCCCCACTTTTCAACCGCTTCGTGCCGCTCGAGAATCCCTCCCTCAAGGCGCGCATTGAGGCGTTGCTGGCGCGTTGCGGCTTCGCCTCCCGCGGGGTGTTCGTGGTGGACAACTCGCGCCGCTCGAGCCATGGCAACGCCTATTTCACCGGCATCGGGCGCCACAAGCGCATCGTGTTCTTCGACACGCTGCTCGAGCGCCTCGACGAGGCGGAAGTCGAAGCGGTGCTGGCGCACGAGCTCGGGCATTTCCGCCTCAAACACGTACGCAAGCGCCTGGGCGTATCGATGGCGACGAGCCTGCTCGCGTTGGGTCTGCTCGGCTGGCTCTCCGGACAGAGCGGCTTCTATAGCGCGCTCGGGGTACCGCGGCCGTCGACCCACGCGGCGCTGCTGCTGTTTGTGCTCGCGCTGCCAGCGTTCACTTTCTTCCTGATCCCGCTGGCCTCGCTCTGGTCGCGCCGCCACGAGTTCGAGGCGGATGCTTTCGCCACGCGTTATGCAAATCCGGCCGAGCTCGCCAGCGCGCTGGTGAAGCTGCATCGTGACAACGCGAGCACGCTGACTCCCGACCCGGTGTACGCCGCATTCTATTATTCGCATCCCCCGCCGCTGGCGCGCATCGCCCGCCTGCGCGCGGCGGCCACGTCATCTTAGAAACCACCCGTGCGCCTTGCGCGGGACTTCACGGGATGTAGTACAGATCGATGCTCCTGCCGATGCGCTCGAGCGGGGCGTACGCATCGAGCCAGGCGTAATCGGCAAGGTTGCGCGTGCGCGCGAGCTGCGACACCGCCACCCACCCGCGCACGGACTGACCCGGCGGCAGAATCTGGTACGGTGGCAGCGGCTCGCGAGCGAGATCCGCGGTGCCGCGGTACGCCAGGCTCAAGCGGGGGATCTTGCGCTGCGCCGCCCGCACCTCGAGGCGGTACAGGTCCTGACCCCAGTCGAGATCCGAATCCACCAGCACGCGCTCGGGGTGGGCGACCGCCTCGTTGAAATAAGGCAGGTAATCCGGGTACGCCCGCCACACGGTGGACAGCTGCCACGCCATGATCGCTAGCAGTGCCGCGCCGGCTGCGAGCGCGGCGCGCGTACGGGGCCAGGCGGTGATGCGCTGCCAGGCGCGCACGCTCACATAAGCGCCCCCGAGCGCGAGGAACGGATAGAGGATGAGGATGTGCCGTATCCCGATGTTGATGCGGCTGAAGGCGCAGGCGAAGGTGAGGATGGCGATGACCACCATCAGCGGCGCCACTGCCCATGAATCGCGGCGCTGCCAGCCGCGGCGCGCGAGGCAGCCGAGTCCGAGCGGGCCGGCCGCAAGCAGCGGAATCGGCGTCTTCACTGCGAGCGCGACGAGGTAGAAGTACCACCAGCCCGTCAAACGCACCTGACCGAGCAGGTACGAGCGGTGCCCGCTGTCGTTGTGCGCCTTGACCGCCACCACGCCGTTGACGAGGTCCTCGAGCTCGCGGGGCAGCCACAGCTTCGACAGGAGCGCTCCGAGCTGATGGTCCAGGCCCGGCCGCTGCAGCAGGTAGGACAGCGCCCAGTTGAATCGCAGGGCGACGCCGGCCGGGTTCGATGCGCGCGGTCCGTACACGAGGTACAGCGGCACGAGCATGGCGAGCGCTGCGAGCGCGAGTCCAGCCAGCCGCAACTGCCAGCGCGCCGCACCCATGACGGCCATCGCCGCAGGACCCTGCGGCACCGCGGGGAGGCCTCGCCAGCTACCCACAACCGCCTGGGCCGGCGCGAGCAGCAGCAGCGCCAGGCCGATGAACGGCACGCTGGAGAACTTGGTCGACACCGCGACCCCGGCGGCGAGCCCGAACAGCAACGCATCGGTGAGGCGCGCCGTGACCAGCCAGCGCTGCAGCGCGTAGAGGGCCAGCAGGATGGTGGCGGCCGCCGCAACGTCGAGACTGGCAAGCGCGCCGTGCCCGAGAATGGGCGGCACGGAGAGCAGCAGCAGCACCGGCAGCAGCGCGGCGCGCGGGGTTTGGAACAGTCGTCGTGCCCACAGCCAGGTCGCCAGCAGCAGCAGCGCGAGAAAGGGCAAGGTGCCGAGCCTTGCCAGCGTGAGGTAGCGCCAGTAATGCCCGCCCGAATAGAGGATGTGGATGCCCTCGGGCGTACCCTCCGGCGGCGGCGTGTCGAAGGAATGCGCGCCGGCCAGCCAGGGGCCGAGCGCCAGCAGCACGCGCGCGAGTGGCGGATGTTCGGTGTCGTACTCATAGCGGCCGCGATCGAGCAGTTCCAGTCCTGCGGCCAGATGCTCCGGCTCGTCCCAGGTGTTGGAATACACGCGCCAGCTGCCCGCGGCGAGTAAGCACGCCCCGAGAATGATCAGTGCGAGCGCGAGGCGCATCGCCGCTGTGGCGCGCGCGGGCGGCAGCGCGCTCAGGCTCAGGCTCCGAAGGGGTGCCGCAGCAGGATGGTCTGCCCGCGGTCCGCCCCCGTTGAGATCATGTCGATCGGCACCGCGGCGAGCGCCTGCAGCCGCTCGAGATAGCGGCGGGCGTTGGCCGGCAGCGCTTCGTACGCAGTGATGCCGGCGGTCGAGTCGCCCCAGCCGGGCAGCTCTTCGTACACCGGCTCGATGCCAGCGTAACCTTCGAGGCTCATCGGCGGCTCGGGGCTCACCTCGCCGTTGCTGCGGTAACCGACGCAGATGCGCAGGATGTCCAGTCCGTCGAGCACGTCGAGCTTGGTGATACACAGGCCCGAAACGCTGGAATGCACGATCGCGCGCCGCAGCGCCACGGCGTCGAACCAGCCGCAACGCCGCCGCCGCCCGGTGACCGAGCCGAACTCGTGACCGACGCGCGAGAGGTGCTCGCCGTACTCGTCGAACAGCTCGGTCGGAAAGGGTCCGGCGCCGACGCGGGTGGTATAGGCCTTGACGATGCCGATCACCTCGTCGAAAGCCTTCGGCCCCAGGCCCGTGCCGGTGCCGGCAAAGCCGGCGGTGGTGTTGGATGAGGTCACGAACGGATAGGTGCCGAGGTCCACGTCCAGCATCGCCCCCTGCGCGCCCTCGAACAGCACGTTGGCGCCGCTGCCGCGCAACGCGTGCAGCGCGCGCGTCACGTCGGTGACGAGCGGCGCGAGCTTCACGGCCATCGACAGCTGCTCGTCGAGCGTCTTCTGGAAGTCGACGGGTGCGACCCGATAGTAGTGCTGCAGCACGAAGTTGTGAAAATCGAGCACTTCGCCGAGCTGCGCTGCGAAGCGATCACGCTGGAACAGGTCCGCCACGCGCACCGCGCGCCGGGCTACCTTGTCCTCGTACGCAGGTCCTATGCCGCGCCCGGTGGTACCGATGGCGTTGGGTCCGCGTGCCCGCTCGCGCGCCTGATCGAGCAGCACGTGCGAGGGCAGGATCAGCGGGCACAGCGGCGAGACCCTCAGACGCTCGAACACTGGCACGCCCTGCTCGATCAGCATGCCGGCCTCGGCGAGCAGCGCCGCAAGCGACAGCACCACGCCGTTTCCGATGAAACAGCGCACCTGTTCGCGCAGGATCCCGGAAGGGATCAGCGACAGGATGGTCCTGCGCCCGCCGATGACTAGCGTGTGGCCAGCGTTGTGTCCGCCCTGGAAACGCGCCACCGCCGCGGCGCGCTCGGTGAGGAGGTCCACGACCTTGCCCTTGCCCTCATCGCCCCACTGGGTGCCGATGATGACCACGAACTTTCCCACGCCGGCGACCCCTAGCGGACCAGATACAGGATGACAACCCCGACCAGCATGGAGCCCAGGCCCGCGATGCGCAACTCGCGGTCGGGCACCTGCAGCAGCCGCGCCAAGGCGCGTTTCACGCCCTGGGGATTGAGAAACGGCGCGATGCCTTCCAACACCAGAAACAGGCCGAGCGCGGCGAGCAGGTCGCTGAAATTCAGCGCCACCGGCGCACCAGGCTCAGTGCCGCGGCGCAGGCGGCGGCTTGGACGGATCCTTCAGGTACCTGAAGAACACTCCGTCGGGCGTCACCACCAGCAGATCACCGTCCTTGCCGAGGGAGCGGTCGTAGGCCTGGAGACTGCGGTAGAAAGCGTAGAACTCGGGATCCTTCGTGTAAGCGCGCGCGTAAGTCTGGGCGGCAGTCGCATCGCCCTCGCCGCGGATGCGCCGTGCGTCGCGCTCGGCGCCGGCGATGATCACCGTGCGCTGGCGCTCGGCCGTGGAGCGGATGCTGGCGCTGGCGCTTTGCCCTTCCGCACGCAGCCGGCTCGCGGTCTTGGCGAAGCTCTGCTTCATGCTTTCGTACACCCGCGCCGCCACCTCGTCCGGCAGATCGATGCGCTGCACACGCACGTCCACCAGGTCGACACCGAGACCTGCGGCATTGCGGCTCGCCTGACCGAACATCTCCCCGGTGACGGCGGCACGCTCGGCCGACACGATCTGCTGCAGCGTGCGCTGCGCCACGACGCTCTTGATGCCATCCTTGACGATCTCTGCCAGGCGCTCTCCGGCCAGCGCTTCGCTGCCGGCCGCGGCGGTGTAGTAGACCGAGGAGTCCTTGACGCGCCACTTGACGTAGAAGTCCACGATCAGGCCGCGGCCGTCGTTGGTGAGGAAGGTTTCGCCGGTGTAGGACTCGGAAAGAATGCGCCGATCGAACCTGGTGACCATGTCCCACGGCCACTTAAGGTGCAATCCGGGCGCGTAGCGGGTGTCGATGATGGCCCCGAAACGAGTGCGGATAGCGTATTCGGTCTCGCTCACCGCGAACAGCGAGAAGGCCGCAAACACCAGCAGCACGCCGGCGGCGATGAACAACGGAAACAGCCGCGAGCTCATCAGCGCTGTCCCCGCCCGCGCGCCTCGATCGTGACCGACTCGGGCTCCTTCGCACCACTGCTGGCAGAGGGCTCGCCCCCTTGCTCCTCGCGTGCCGCGCTCTTCTCCAGCAGTTTCTCGATCGGCAGGTACAGCAGATTGTTGCCGGCGCGGCCGTCGATCAGCACCTTGTGCGCCCGCGCCAATACGCTTTCGATCGTATCGGTGTACATGCGCCGGCGCGTCACTTCCGGCGCCTGCTCGTAGACGGCTTCGAGCTGCGCGAAGCGCGACGCTTCGCCTTCGGCGATGGCCGTGACCTGCGCCTTGTAGGCCTGGGCATCCTGCTGCATGCGTGCGGCAGCGCCCTGTGCCACGGGAATGATGCCGTTGACGTAGGCCTCGGACTCGAGGATGAAACGCTCTTTGTCTGCCTGCGCCTTGTTGGCGTCCCGCTGCGAGGGGATCACGGCATCGGGCACCTGTACATCCTCGAGATTGACGGTAGTGACGGTGATCCCGGAGTTGTAATAGTCGAGCACCCCCTGGATCAGCTCCTTGCTGCGCCGCGTGATCTCCGAGCGCGTCGAGCCGACCAGCAGGTCATCGAGGGTGCTGCGGCCGACGATCTCGCGAATCGCGCTCTCGGAAACCTCACTCAGCGTGGCTTGCGGCTCGCGCACCCGGAACAGCTTCTTTACCGGGTCGGCAAACTGGTATTGCACGGCGAAATGCAGTTCGACGAGATTGACGTCGGAGGTGAGCACGCGCGACTTGAAATCGCTCGAGTTGACGTTCGCCACATTTACCACGCTGACGCTCTCTATCGGCCAGGGCAGGCGGAAGTGCAGGCCGGGCGGAGTCACCTCCACCAGCTTGCCAAAACGCTGCACCACGCCGCGCTCGGGTTGCTTCACCTGGTAGACGCCGCTCCACAACCAGATGAGAAACACCGCCGCCACCCCGAGCAGCAGCAGCGAGCCGCTGTCGCCACCGCGCCCGCCCGGGCGCAGCAGCGATTCGAGCTTGCGCTGCCAGCTCTTCAGGCGCTCGTCGAGGTCGGGCCCGCCCTGCCCCGGGCGGCGTCCCCACTGATTATTCGAACCGCCAGGTTGGTTCCAGGCCATAAGGAGGACGCGAGCTCAGCGCAGTTTGGTAGCGCGCGAGACGGCGGTCGATTGTAGGGAGGCGCTTCCGGGGGCACAAGGCGCCGCGCTGGCCTGCACCTCGAGAATCTGCACACCGGCGGTGCGGGCCAGCTGCAGCAGCTCGATGTCGGGGAGCTCCACTGCCAACTCGATCGAGCCGTCATCTGCGGAAGTTTCCCCGCGCACCGCCTGCGCCGCGTACAGCCGGGAGCGCAACGCCCCGGCGCTCGCCGGCACCTTGACGCGCGCCCGGCGCGCGAAGCGCGCCAGCCGTTCGGCCACGGCGTCGGTCAGCAGCGCAAGCCCGACGCGCTGCTCGGCCGAGACCCACACCGCGCTGGCGCGTCCGTCGGCGTCGCGATCGATGCGCGGCGCGCACTGCATGCGATCAATCTTGTTGTAAACGAGAATCTGCGGGATCGCGCTCGCGCCGATCTCGGCAAGCACCGCATCCACATGCGCGATCTGCTCATCGCGGCGCGGGGTGCTGGCGTCGACCACGTGCAGCAGCATCGTGGCGGCACGCGCCTCGGTGAGCGTCGACTGGAAGGCGGCCACCAGTTCGTGCGGCAGCGCACGAATGAAGCCCACCGTGTCCGCGACGACGACGTTCGTGCCGCCGGCAAGCCTGATGCGGCGCACGGTCGGATCGAGCGTGGCGAACAGCTGGTCCGCTACGTAGGCTTGCGCTCCGGTGAGGGCGCCGAACAGCGTCGACTTGCCGGCATTGGTGTAGCCGACGAGCGCCAGCGAGGGCACCGGGATCTCCGCGCGCATCTGCCGGCCGGTCTCGCGCTGCTGCTTGATCTTCGTCAGCCGCCGCGTGAGCACCCGCACGCGCTGTGCGATGATGCGCCGGTCGCTCTCCAGCTGCGTCTCGCCGGGACCGCGCAGGCCGATGCCTCCCTTCTGCCGCTCGAGGTGCGTCCAGCCGCGCACCAGGCGGCTGCCGATGTGCCGCAGCTGCGCCAGCTCCACTTCGAGCTTGCCTTCAAAGCTGCGCGCGCGCTGCGCGAAGATGTCGAGAATCAGCCCGTTGCGATCGAGTACGCGCCGCTCGATGAGCTTCTCGAGATTGCGCTCCTGGCTCGGCGAGAGCGCGTGGTCGACGAGGATCAGGTCCGCCTCGCTCGTGCGGGCGATGCGCCTGAGCTCCTCGGCCTTGCCGCTGCCGAGAAAGTAGCGCGCATCGGGGCGCGCACGGCGCCCGGTGACGGTGGCGACCGGCACGGCGCCAGCGGAAACCGCCAGCTGCCTGAACTCCTGCAGCTCCTCCGGATCGACCTGGGCGCCCACGCCAATGCGCACCAGTACGGCACGCTCACCGGACCGGGGGCGCTCGAACACTCAGGCTTCCTGCGGCGCGAGGCATTATTCGGCGGACGGCTCCGGGGCTGCGCCCTCGTCGGTCGTAAGCCGTACGTTGCGCGCTGGGACGACGGTGGAAATCGCGTGCTTGTAAACCATCTGGCTCACGCTGTTCTTCAGCAGCACCACGAACTGGTCAAAGGAATCGATCTGACCCTGCAATTTGATGCCGTTCACTAGGTAGATGGAAACGGGCACCCGTTCCTTGCGCAAGGCGTTCAAAAAAGGGTCTTGGAGGGACTGGCCTTTGGCCATCGGGTTCTCCTTATTGTTGCAGCTTCGTGTTTTTCGACAGCACAAACGGAGCGCAGCTGAACTTCCGTTGTTCTGCGATCCGGGCAAGCTAACGCACCTCGCGCCGCGGCGAGGAACCGACCGAAACATCTTAACACGCGGATTCCTTCAAAGCCCAAGAGCCCCCAACTCGTGACATCTGTCTCGGTTCCACGACAGCTCGGCCGTGTCCGCATCAAGCCATTCGCCGCGGCTTTCCGCACGCATCCAGGTCAGCTGCCGCCTGGCCAGCTGGCGCGTCGCCGCAACGGCCCGACGCACCGCCTCCTCGAGGCCATACTCGCCCTCGAGGTGCGCCCACAACTGCCGGTAGCCGACGGCGCGTATCGCCGGATGCCGCGCGGTGAGACCGCCGCCGCGGTGCAGACGACGCACCTCCTCCAGAAAGCCCGCCGCCATCATGCCCTCGAAGCGCCGCGCCAGCCGCTCGTGCAGCAACGCCCGCTCCCGCGGCGCCAGGATCCAGTAGCGCAGCGGTGTATCGGCGAGCGGGCTCGAGGTTGCCCGTTGCAGCTCGGAAATCGGCCGTCCCGAGCTTAAGTACACCTCGAGCGCTCGCTGAATCCGCTGGCTGTCGGTGGGCGCAATCCGGGCGGCCGCCTCCGGGTCGAGCGCAGCAAGCTCCACGTGCAGCGCCGGCCAGCCGCGCTGCGCGGCGCGCGCGTCGAGCTGCGCCCGCAGTGCGGGTGCGGCATGCGGCAGAACGGCGAGCCCGTGCAGGAGCGAGCGCAGATAGAGCATCGTGCCACCCACCAGCAGCGGCACGCGACGGCGAGCGTGGATATCGCGGATGCACTCGAGCGCATCCGTGAGGAAGCGGCCGGCGGAATAGCTCTCGGTGGGTTCGCAGATGTCGATCAGGTGGTGCGGGATGCGCTCGCGCAGCGCCCGCGAGGGCTTGGCCGTGCCGATATCGAGGCCGCGGTACACGAGCGCAGAGTCCACGCTCACGATCTCCACCGGAGCACGCTCTGCGAGGCGCACGGCCCACTCCGTCTTCCCGGCTCCCGTGGGACCGGTGAGCACGAATACCGGCAGCTTGGGCTGCAACGCGGGCGTGCAGGAGACCGACCCCTCGCGTGCCACCTCGCCGGGAACGCCGGAAGCAGCGGACACTCACCGCCCCCGCAAGAACAGCTGGTCGAGCTGCTGCAGCGAGAGGCGCGTCCAGGTCGGGCGCCCGTGATTGCACTGGTTGGCGCGCTCGGTCGCCTCCATCTGCCGCAGCAGTGCGTTCATCTCCGGGAGCGTGAGCCGGCGGTGCGCATGGACCGCCGTGCGGCAGGCGAGCGTGCCGAGGAACCTGTCGGCCGCACTCTCGAGATGATGCGTGTCGGCATCGACCCCTAGGTCCCGCACCAGCGAGCGCACGATCTCCGGGATGTCCGCCGCCTTGAGAAACGCCGGCACGCACCGCAACACCAGCTGCGTGTCCGACAGCGCATCGAGCTCGAAGCCGGCCTGCTCCCACTGTGCGCGCTGCTCGAGCAACCCCGCCAGCTCGTGCGCCCGCAGCGTGATGACGAGCGGCTCGAGCAGGTGCTGGGAGACGGGGCTGCCGGCGGCGCGCTCGGCCTTCATCCGCTCGTACAGCACGCGCTCGTGTGCCGCGTGCATGTCTACCAGCACCAGGCCGGCGCGACTTTGCGCGAGGATGTATATCCCGTGCAGCTGCCCGAGGGCGCTGCCGAGGGGATGCTCCTGCGCGGATTGCGCAAAGAGCGAGGGTTCGGCCCCGGAAGTTTCGGCAATCGCCTCCGCGATCGCCCACGGATCGCGCCCCGGCTCCAGCAACGGCAGCACCACCGCCTGTCCGGCTCCAGTGTCCCACGCTCGCCCGAGCGCTGCGGCCGCCGAGCGCGTCTCCGCCCCGAATCCCGCGGCTGCCGCTGCTCCCTCAGCGGGGCCTTGCGGCCGCGTATCGGCCAGGGCGCGCTCCAGGGCCCGATAAACAAAGTCATGAATCTGGCGGCTGTCGCGAAAGCGGACCTCGAGTTTCCCGGGGTGGGCGTTGACGTCCACGAGTTTCGGATCGAGTGTCAGGTACAGTGCATAGGCGGCGTGACGGCCGTGATAGAGCACGTCGCGATACGCCAGCCGGCCTGCGTTCATCAGCAGCCGGTCACGCACGCTCCTGCCGTTGACAAACCAGAACTGCTGGTCCGGCTGTGCGCGCGAACGCGTCGGGAGCGCCGCCCAGCCCGAGAGCATCACCGGTCCGGCGGCGTGCCGGACGCTGATCGCACTCTCCAGGAAGTCCTCCCCCAGCACCCGCCCGAGCCGGGTGCGCTCCGCGCTCGCGTCCGCGACCGCGGGCACATCGAGCAGCACACGCGTGCCGGACCTCAGGCGAAAGCTCACGTCGAAGCGCGACAACGCGAGTCGCTCGACGAGCCGTGCGATGTGCCCGAGCTCGGTGGCGTCGCTCTTTACGAACTTGCGCCTTGCCGGCACGTTGAAGAACAGGTCGCGGACCTCGACCGTGGTGCCGGACGGGTGCGCGGCGGGACGCGCCCGCGTCTGCGCCCCCCCGTCGAGGGAGACTTCTGCACCCTCATCGGCGCCTGCGGCACGCGAGGCGACGCGCAGGCGTGAGACTGAGCCGATCGAAGGCAGCGCCTCGCCGCGGAAGCCGAGTGTGGTCACCGCCTCGAGGTCATCGAGGGAGGCAATCTTGCTGGTCGCATGTCGCGCCAGCGCCAGCAGCAGCTCCCCTGCGCTGATGCCACGGCCGTCATCGCGCACGCGCACCAGCCCCACGCCCCCACGCTCGATGTCGATCTCGATGCGGGTCGCGCCCGCATCCAGGCTGTTCTCGATGAGCTCCTTGACGACCGACGCCGGCCGTTCGATCACTTCGCCGGCGGCAATCTGATCGACGAGCTCGTCGGGCAGAACGCGGATAGGCATGGCAGGGGCAGTGTACAGGCCAGCGGCGGCGCGCATCAGCCGGGCGGGCGATGCCGGGACGCCGCGGTGTGGGCGGCGCCGCTTCAGGGTGTGGTGGTGGCGGTTGCGGTGTCGGCGGCGCTCGCGAGCGTGCGGCGCTCCTGTTTCAAACGCGTCCCATCCGGGGGGTTCTGCAGGAAGTAACTGCGCAGGCCGCTCGCAATGGCACCCGCGAGCCGCGCCTGCTGCGCGGAGCTGCGCAGGCGGCGTTCCTCGGCGGGATTGGAAATGTAGGCGGTCTCGATGAGCATCGAGGGGATCGCCAGCGATTTCAGCACCACGAAGCCGGCGCGCTGCACCTGCGCTTTGCGCAGTTCGCCCACACCCTCGAGCGCACTCACGACGCGCTCGGCCGCACCCGCGCTCACGCCGATGATTTCGCTCTGCGTGGCATCGAGCAGCACCGGGGCGAGTGCCCCCTTGTCATCGAGCGGCACGCCACCCATCAGATCGGCCGCATTCTCACGCTCTGCCAGGACTCGGGCCGCTTCGCTGGAAGCACCGTGCACCGACAGTACGTAGACGGAGGCGCCGGTCACGCTGCGGTCGGCGATCGAGTCGGCGTGCACGGAAACGAACATGTCCGCGCGCGCAGCGCGCGCGCGCGCAATGCGCTCGCGCAGCTCGAGGAACTCGTCGCGGTCGCGCGTCAGGACGCCGCGCATCCCTGGTTCAGCATTGAGCGCTTTCGCGAGCCCCCGTGCGATCGCCAGCGTCACGTCCTTCTCGCGCGTCCTGCCGCGCCCGATGGCGCCCGGATCGACGCCCCCGTGCCCGGCATCCACGGCAATGACGACGTCACGGTCGCCATCCCCCGGGGCGTGCATGGCGCGCACCACGCGTGGGCTTGCGAGCACCGCGGGGGCGACCACCGGCTCGCCGAGGCTCAGCACCAGCCGCCGTCCCTCCGCGGCTCCCCCCCAGCTGCTCTGCACGGGCAGCGCGCTCTTCAGTTGCACGACCACACGCAGCGTGCCGTGCGGCTGCGCGCCCACGCGTACCTCCGTCACCACTCCCGCCGCCGCGGGCAGATGCGCGCCGCTTGCCAGGGACGTCTGCGGCAGATCGATCACCACCCGGTCAGGGTGGTCGAGCGTGAAAACCTTCTGGGGGGTCCCCTCGGTCAGATCGAGCGTCACCCGAGCGGAAGCGGTATCCGAGGCGAGCGAGACACCCCGCAGTTCCGCGGCGGAGCCCGGGGAAATAGCCGCGAGTCCGAGCACGCCGGCCACCATCCCCGAGCGAAACACCTTTGTAATCATTATGTTCGCAGCACTAACTGCCGCGTAATCTACGGAGTTGCCGGCCGCTTTTCAACCGCCGGCGGCGTTACAGTTGTCGCCAGTGAGTTGGGCCAGCCAGGCGCCCCCGAGTGCGGTCTGCGGCGCGACCTCGATGTCATGCCCCGCGGCACCGACCGTGAAGTTGACCTGCAGGTCAGGCGGCGGCAGCCGGCCCGGCGCTCTCTCGGGCCACTCGATGAGCCATACGCACCCCTCGCGGGCCCACTCGCGCAGGCCGAGGGAATCGACCTCCGAAGGCTCACGCAGGCGGTAAAGGTCCACGTGCAGAAGCGTCACGGCCGCGAGCGGATAGAGCTCGAGGAGAGTGTACGTCGGGCTGCGCACCGGCGTTGCCACGCCGAGTGCTCGCAGGAAGCCGCGTGCGAAGGTGGTCTTGCCGGAGCCGAGCTCGCCGCTGAGGTAGAGGGCGGCAAACGAGGTATCCGCGCCGCGGCGGGCACACGCGAGCTGCCAGCCGAAGTCCTCGGTGTCCTGTGCCGTGTTGGTATGGGTATGCACGCGCTCTACAGATTCACGCAATGCTGCAACTCGCGCAGCAGGTCGCTCGCCAGCACGCCGCGCTCACCGCTGCGGGCGGCGGCATCCCCGGCCATAGCGTGCACCAACACCCCGACGCGCGCCGCCGCCGAGGGGTCGCCGCACTGGGCCAGGATCCCGGCGATCGCCCCGGTGAGCACATCGCCCGTGCCGGCAGTCGCCATGCCGGGGTTGCCGCGCTCACATAGCCCCGGGGTACGGCCGCGCGTGCCGACGAGCGTACCGGCGCCTTTCAACACGATCGTGCCGTCGAAACGCTCGAGCAGCCGGTCGAGGGCTGCCAGGCGATCGCGCTGGATGTCCGCAGCCGAAACGCCGAGCAGACGCCCCGCCTCCCCGGGGTGCGGCGTCAGAATCCACCCGGTGCGCGCCGGCGCACCGACTTCGGCGAGCAGGTTGAGCGCATCCGCATCGACCACCAGCGGCTTGCCGCTGCCGAGCACCGCCGTCAGGGCGGCGCGTGCCCACGCTGAGCGCCCGAGGCCGGGCCCCACCGCGACGACATCGGCGCGCGCCATGGTGTCGGCAAGCGCCGCCTCGCCGGTCAGCGCCACGCAGATCAGCTCGGGCCGTCCGGCGGCAATCGCGGCAACGTTGTCCGGGGCCACGGCCACCGTCACCAGGCCCGCCCCGACCCGCAGGCACGCCTCGCCCGCGAGTCGCGTCGCACCGGGCATGGCGCTGCCGCTGCCGACGATCAGCACGCGTCCGAAGTCACCCTTGTTCGCCGCGCGCGGCCTGCGGGGGAGCGCGGCGTGGATCTCCGCCTCCACGATGCGCGTGAGGCGCGGCTGCTGGGTGGGCGCGGCGTTGAGCTCCAGATCGTCGAAGAACACCGTGCCGGAGCACTCCGGACCCTCGCCGAGGAACAGCCCGGTCTTCAGGCCCACGAACGTCACGGTCGCCTCGGCACGGATCGCCTCTCCCCGCACCGCTCCGGTGTCAGAGTCGAGTCCCGAAGGCACATCGAGCGCGAACACCGGCAGGCCGCTGGCGTTGATGGCGCGGATCACGGGCACGAGCTCGGCGCGCACGCTCCCGGTGAGGCCGGTGCCGAGCAGTGCGTCCACGATGACTTCACCCGCTCCGAGGTGCCCGGCGGCGAACGCTCGTACCGTGCCCCCGCTCGCCCTGAAGTCTGCCCAGGCCTGGCGCGCATCCCCGCGCAGCACCTCGGGATCGGCCGCGCTCAGCACGCTCACGGTCAGGCCCGCCGCCTGGGCAAAGCGCGCCAGCACGTAGCCGTCGCCGCCGTTGTTGCCGCTACCGCAGACGATGACGATGCGGTGCGCCACGGGGTAGCGCGTGCGCAGATAGCGCAGCGCCGCTTCGCCAGCGCGCTTCATGAGCGCGTAGCCGGGGATCCTGAGCTCGTCGATGGCGTGCGCATCGAGCGCACGCACCTGCGCCGTGGAGTACAAGGCGATCGGCAACGCCATGAGGCCATTATACTGAGAGGCGTGGTGCCGCCATGACCGCTCAGGTGTCGCTCGATCTGCACGCGCTCAAACGCGAGTTGGCCACGCGCGCCCGCGCGCTCGGCTTCGGCGCCCTGGGCGTGGCGGGCATCGAGATCCCCGAGGACGAGCGGCATCTGCTGCGTTGGCTCGCGGCCGACTTCCACGGCGAGATGCATTACATGCAACGCCACGGTGTCATGCGCAGCCGCCCGCAGCAGCTGGCGCCCGGCACGGTACGCGTCGTGAGCGCACGCATGGACTACTGGCCCGCCGCCGCGCGGGCGGCGCCGTCGGTGCTTGCCGAGGGCGCGCTCGGCTACGTATCGCGCTACGCGCTCGGGCGCGACTATCACAAGGTGCTGCGGCGCGGCCTCGCCATGCTCGCCCGCGAGCTGCAGCAGCGCATCGGGCCGTTCGGCTACCGCGTATGTGTCGACAGCGCGCCGGTGCTGGAGAAGGCGCTCGCGCGCGACGCCGGACTGGGATGGATCGGCAAGCACACTAATCTGATCGCCCGCGATGCCGGCTCGTGGTTCTTTCTCGGCGAGATCCTCACCGACCTGCCGCTGCCGCTGGATGAGCGCGCCAGCGCCCATTGCGGCAGCTGCCGGGCCTGTATCCCGGCCTGCCCCACCGGCGCGATCGTGGCTCCTTACCGGCTCGACGCGCGGCGCTGCATTTCCTATCTCACCATCGAGCACCACAGCGCCATCCCGCCCGAGCTGCGCCCTGCCATCGGCAACCGCATCTATGGGTGCGACGACTGCCAGCTGGTGTGTCCGTGGAATAAGTTTGCGCGCGCGGCGGCGCATCCCGACTTCAGGGTCCGCCACGGCCTCGACGCCGCAGCGCTCCCGCAGCTGTTTCGCTGGACGGCGGCCGAGTTCGCCGCGCGCCTGCGGGGCTCGGCCATCTACCGCATCGGCTACGAGCGCTGGTCGCGCAACATCGCAGTCGCGCTCGGCAACGCGCCGACCACCGCCGAGGTCATCCGCGCGCTCGAGGCGCGCCGCGAGGACGCCTCGGCACTGGTGCGCGAGCACGTGCAGTGGGCACTGCAGCGGCACCGGCAGGCGGCCTGAACTAGCGAAACCGGTTACGCGCGCGTGACCTGCACATTGTCGATGAGGCGGGATCTGCCGAGCCTCGCAGCCGTGAGTACCACCAGCTCGCGCGCTGCGGGCGTCGCGGGCGCCAGGTCCGCCGCCTGCCGCACCGAGAAGTAGTCGGGACGAAACCCCGCACTCTCCAGCGCCTGGAACCCGGAGCGCTCGATGCTGGTGAAGTCCCCTTCACCCGAGCGTACGCGCTGCGCGGCCGCCTGCAGTGTCGCGTAGATCTTCGGCGCCAGGGCCCGCTCCGCCACGGTCAGATACTGGTTGCGCGAGCTCATGGCAAGGCCGTCGGCGTCACGCACGGTGGGCGCGGCGACGATCTCGATCGGCATGCACAGCTCGGCCACCATGCGGCGGATGACCGTGAGCTGCTGGAAATCCTTCTCGCCGAACACCGCTAAATCCGGCTCGACGATGTGGAACAGCTTCGCCACCACGGTGCTCACGCCTTCGAAATGCCCGGGGCGGAATTCCCCGTCCAGGAGGCGCGACAGAACGGGCACCTCTACGCGCGTAGCGCGCTCGGAGCCGTACGGGTAGATCTCGCTCGCGTCCGGCATGAACATCAGGCTGCACCCGGCCGCGGCCAGCATGCGCCCATCCTCGACGGGGGTGCGCGGGTAGTGAGCAAAGTCCTCGTTCGGCCCGAACTGCATCGGGTTCACGAAAATGCTGGCGATGAAGCGCTCGCCATGGCGACGCGCGGCCTCGATGAGGCTCATGTGCCCGGCGTGCAGGTTCCCCATGGTCGGCACGAACGCGACGCGCAGTCCCTCGCGCCGCCAGCCGCGTACGCGCTCGCGGACGGCGGCGATCGTGGTGACGATGTCCAAGCGCCCTATCCGCGCACGCTCAGAAACAGTGTTCCGGCGCCGGGTATTCGCCCTGCTTCACGGCGCGCACGTAGCGCTGCAGCGCCTCGAGATTGTTGTGCGCGCCCTCCATGAAGTTGCGCACGAAGCGCGGCTTGCGCCCGGTGGTGATGTCGAGGATGTCGTAAGTGACCAGGATCTGTCCGTCGGTATCCGGGCCGGCGCCGATGCCGATGACCGGCACGTGCAGCTCCGCGGTGATCGCCTTGCCGAGTTGCGCCGGGATGCATTCGAGCAGCACGATGTCTGCGCCCGCCGCCTCCAGGCGCCGCGCCTCATCGAGCAGCCGTGCCGCGGTCTCGCGTTCGCGCCCCTGCACGCGAAAGCCGCCGGTCTTGTGCACGGACTGGGGCTTGAGGCCCAGGTGTGCGCACACGGCGATGTCGTGGCCGGCAAGGAACTCGACGATCTCGGTCTGCTTGCCGCCGCTTTCGAGCTTGACCATCTCGGCGCCGCCCTCCTGCATCAACCGCACGGAATGGGTGAGCGCGAGGTCGCACGAGGGATAGCTCATGAACGGCAGGTCGGCGATAAGGAACGGCCGGTTGAGGCCGCGGGCCACGGC
>DASZHQ010000011.1:0-16108 GCA_035937715.1 Steroidobacteraceae bacterium
CGGCGCCGCGCACGTCACCTTCGTCGAGCAGGATGCCGCGGCTGCGCGCGAGCTGCGCACGCGGCTGGCGGAATGGCAGGCGCAGGACGCCCGTGTCGAGCGCGCCGATGCCGTGCGCTACCTCGCGGGGGCGGCGCGCCCGTTCGACATCGTGTTCCTGGACCCTCCTTTCGCCTCGCAGCTCCTGAGCCGCGCCGCTGTGCTCCTCGAGGCAGGCTGGTTGCGGCGCGGCGCCCTGATTTATGTGGAACGCGCGGCGCGCGCGGGCCTGCCGCCCCTGCCGCAGAGCTGGCTGCCGCTCAAGGCGAAGCGGGCCGGCGAGGTCGGTTATCATCTGTTCGCGCACACGGCGCAGTAGCCTTTGCACGCGGCATGAAACGCAACGCTGTCTATCCCGGCACGTTCGATCCCATCACCAACGGCCACCACGACCTGGTGCGGCGTGCCGCCGGGATCTTCGACCACGTGATCGTCGCAATCGCGGCCAATACCCACAAAGCGCCGATGTTCCCGCTGCAGAAGCGCGTCGAGCTGGCGCGCGCCGTGCTGACGGACCTCGGCAACGTGGAGGTGCAGGGCTACGCGGGACTCACGGTGGAGTTTGCGCGCCGTTACCAGGACGCGGTGATTGTGCGCGGCCTCAGGGCGGTGTCTGACTTCGAATTCGAATTCCAGCTCGCCAACATGTCGCGCCACCTCGACCGCAACTTCGAGACCGTCTTCCTCACCCCGCAGGAACCGTTCAGTTTCATCTCCTCGACCCTGGTGCGCGAGATCGCCGTGCTGGGGGGCGACGTGAGTGCGTTCGTTCATCCGATCGTCGAGGCCGAGCTGAAGAAGCAGCGGCGCGGGAGCTGAGCTTGCCGCGCGCCGCCCGGGCGGCGGTCTTTGGAAGCCTGCGGCGGCGGGCCTTTTTCACGCGCGGCAGGCGGATGCGTTGCGCGGGCGCCGGGAGCGTACCCGCCTGTTTCAGCTCGAGCGCCCGCCACAGGTACCACGCGGCCGTGCTGCGGTAGGGCTTCCAGCGCTCGCCCCAGGCGGCGAGCGCCTTCGGTTGCGGCAACCGCGAGAGGCCGTAGGCCGCGCGAAAGCCGCCGCGCACGCCGAAGTCATCGACCGGCAGCACGTCCGGCCGGCCGAGCTGGAACATCAGCAGCATCTGCACCGTCCAGCGCCCGATACCGCGCACCTGCGTGAGACGCGCGATGATCTCCTCGTCCGACAGCTGCAGGAGCGTTGCGGCGTCCGGAACCACTTCGGCGAGGGTCTTTTCCGCCAGATCCCGGAGAGCGGCCACCTTGGCGAAGGAGAAACCGGCGGCACGCAGGCTCTCGGCGGAAGCCGCCAGCACCCTCTGCGGTGTCGGGAAGGCTCCTCCCTCGCCGCAGGAGTGGATCAGCCGACCTAGGATGGTGTTGGCGGCGGTGCGGTTGAGCTGCTGATGGGCGATCGCCTGGGCGAGCGACTGAAACGGGTGGCAGTCGTTGTGCGGCTCGAGGCCGCAGGGCCCCACGGCGCGGATCAGGCCGCCGAGCACCGCATCGACCCTGGCAAGGTGCGCGAGGATGTGTTCACTCATGCGGATCTACTTCTGGCAGGACGGGCAATAGTACGAGGAACGTTGTCCCTGGGTCAGCGCCCGCACCGGCGTGCGGCAGCGGCGGCAGGGCTTGCCGCCGCGCTCGTACACGTACAGCCGTTGGCGGAAATACCCCGGCGCGCCATCCGCCCCGCGGTAGTCGCGCAGCGTCGTGCCGCCCGAGCGGATCGCCTGGCGCAGCACCGCGCGCACCCCACGCACCAGCCGGGCGGCCTGCGCGCGTGAGAGCGTACGCGCCTGCCGTTGCGGGCGAATGCGCGCGCGAAACAACGCCTCGCTCGCGTAGATATTGCCCACGCCGGCGATGAGGCGGCTGTTGAGGAGCAGCTGCTTGATGGCCACCCGGCGGCCCCGCGTGATGCGCCAGAGGTAGTGTGCATCAAAGGCCGCCGCGAGCGGCTCGGGGCCGAGCTGAGCCAGGAGCGGATGCGTGCGTGGGTCGGCGTGGGTGTACAGCAGGCTTCCGAAGCGGCGCGGGTCGTTGAAGCGCACTGCCAGTCCCGAATCGAGCACCAGGTCGAAGTGGTCGTGCGCCTGGCGCGGAGTGCGCGCGGGCACGGCCCGCAGGTTCCCCGACATCCCCAGGTGCAGCAGCAGCGTTCCGGACTCGAGCCCGAGCAGCAGGTACTTGGCGCGCCGTCCGACACGCACGATGCGCCGCCCGGCGACTTTCTGCGGCAGATCGCGCGGCACCGGCCAGCGCAGGCGCGGCTCGTAGATCTCGAGTGCGGCTATGCGCCGCCCGCGCACGTAGGGCGCCAGCCCGCGCCGCGTGGTTTCGACTTCAGGCAGTTCGGGCAATTGAGCGCGCCTGGGGCACGCGCGCTTACTTGATCTTGGACTCTTTGTAGGCGACGTGCTTGCGCGCGACGGGGTCGAACTTGCGCACTTCCAGCTTATCCGGATGCAGCCGCTTGTTCTTGGTCGTTACGTAGAAATGCCCCGTCCCGGCGGTGGACAGCAGCTTGATCTTATCGCGCATGTGGCCTCCTTAGATCTCTTGGCTCTCAAAGCCTGTGGCCCTGGGCGCGCAGCTCAGCGACCACCTTGTCGATGCCCTTCTTCTCGACGGTGCGCATGCCTTGCGTCGACAGGCGTAGCGTCACCCAGCGCTTCTCGCTCTCCAGCCAGAAGCGCTGCGTGTGCAGGTTCGGCAGAAAGCGACGGCGCTTCTTGTTGTTGGCGTGGGAGACGCGGTTACCGACGGCCGGCTTCTTGCCGGTGATCTCGCAGACGCGGGACATAAGAACAACCTTCAGAGATTTCAACGATTTGGGACGGTGGAGCGCTTCGCCCCGGGATCCCGGGCCGGGTTTTATACCAGCCCGGGGGCGTGATCACAAGGCGGTCGGACTACCCTGACTGAGCGCAGCGCCGAGCCGAGGTAGTGGCTCGCGGTCAGATCTAACACGCGGGCAGGCACTCATCCGCCCGGTGTGGGCGCGGACACTGCGGCGGTGGCGTCCGGAACCCGATCAGGGTAGGTTACGCCTCCTTCCAGGGCCGCGCGCAGCATTGCCGCAGGCTCGGGACACAACATCAAATAGAACGACCCATCCAACCATTAGTGGAGAGTGACGATCATGACTCGCATGACTAAGTGTTTTTGCGCCGCTGCGGCGCTGCTCGCTGCGACCACGCTGACAACCACAGCTTTCGCCGACGGCCGGGACTGGAACGACGGCCCGGTCATCAATGTCGCTTCCGTCCGTACCGTCGACGGCCATTTCGACGAATACATGCACTGGCTCGCGACGACCTACAAGAAACAGCAGGAGGCCGCCAAGAAGGCCGGGCTCATCACGAGCTACCGGGTGATCGTGATTGAAGCGCGCGGACCTAACGAACCCGATATTCTGCTGGTCACCGAATTCAAGAACTGGGCTGCCCTGGATCACCTCGGCGGCAAGCTGGACGCTGTGAGTGCCCAGGTCGAAGGCTCGGTCGAGAAGGCCGCTCAGTCCTCGGCGGAGCGCACCAAGATCCGCACGGTGCTCGGCTCACGGACCCAGCAGGAGGCGCTGCTCAAATAGGCTGCCGCCAGGCCGAAGTGCCGGCGGGCGGCCTTTGAGGTCGCCCGCCGGCTCGTGCGCGCGCAGGCGTTTGCCGTTCACAGCAGCCCGTGTTCTGAGAACGAGTAGCAATGTCCGTCGCCGATGATGAAGTGATCGAGCACCCGAACGTCAACCAGAGCGAGCGCCTCCTTTAGGCGCCGCGTGATCAGCTCGTCCGCCTGGCTGGGCTCGAGCACTCCGGAAGGGTGGTTGTGCGCGAAAATCACGGCGGCGGCATTGTGGAGCAGCGTCTGTCGCAGCACCTCGCGCGGATGCACGCCGGCGCGGTCGATGGTGCCGCGGAACAGCTCCTCGAAGGCGATCAGCCGGTGGCGGTTGTCGAGGTACAGGCAGCAAAACACTTCGTAGGGCCGGTCGCGCAGCTGCGCCACGAGAAAGGTGCGCGTGGCTTCCGGGGCGGCGAGCGCCGGACCTAAGCGCAATGCCTCGCGAAAGTGCCGGCGCGCCAGCTCCACCGCCGCCTGGAGAATCGCGTAACGTGCCGGCCCGATGCCGCTCTGTGCCAGGCAGCGCGGCGGATCGGCGGTGAGAAGGTTGCGCAGTGAGCCGAACTGCGTGATCAGGGTGCGCGCCAGCTCGAGCGCCGAGCGCCCGCGTACCCCCGAGCCCAGGAGCAACGCCAGCAGCTCGGCATCCGAGAGCGCATGCGCACCGCGCTCGAGCAGCTTCTCGCGGGGCCGCTCGGCACCGGGCCAGTGCCGGATGCTCATTACTTTCCGTTCTATGGAGGAAGCGCCGCAAGTCTAAGGAGGCCCGCGGGACGCGTGGGAGGGGGAGAAAGCGCCCCGAATGGCGCGATTTCCCACTCTCGCAGGGCGTTTGCACGCTACGGCGGGCGCGGTGCGATAATTCACTACAGGGCGAACACGAATTCCCATGCAAGGCAAGCGCGTTCTTCTTGGCGTGACCGGTGGCATCGCGGCCTACAAGAGCCCCGAGCTGGTGCGGCGCCTGCGCGAGCGCGGCGCGGAAGTACAGGTGGTGATGACCGCGGCGGCCCGCGAGTTCGTCACCCCGACGACCTTCCAGGCCGTGTCGGGGCGCCCCGTCCGCAGCGATCTGTGGGACGCGGCGGCGGAAGCCGCTATGGGGCACATCGAGCTCGCGCGCTGGGCGCAGCTGGTGCTGGTCGCGCCCGCCAGCGCGGACTTTCTCGCGCGCCTTGCTGCGGGACGGGCGGATGACCTGCTCGCGACGCTGTGCCTCGCAACGCAGGCGCCGATCGCCGTGGCGCCCGCCATGAACCACGTCATGTGGTCGAATGCCGCGACGCGCGCGAACGTCGCGACGCTCGGTGAGCGCGGCGTGCACATTCTGGGTCCCGCCGAAGGCGACCAGGCCTGCGGGGAGATCGGCGAGGGCCGCATGCTCGAGCCCCTGGATCTCGCCGAGCGTTCAGGGGCGCTGCTGCCCGCCGACGGCGCGCTCGCGGGGCGGCGCGTGCTCATCACCGCCGGCCCGACGCGCGAGCGCATCGATCCGGTGCGCTTCGTCAGCAACCGCAGCTCCGGGAAGATGGGCTTCGCGGTCGCGCAGGCTGCGCGCGAGGCAGGCGCCACGGTGGTGCTCGTGTCGGGCCCGGTGACTCTCGCGACGCCCGCCGGCATCACGCGCGTGGAGGTTGAGAGCGCCGCCGACATGCTGGCGGCGGTGCTGCGCGAGCTGCCGGGGACGGATGTCTTCATCTCCACGGCCGCGGTGGCCGATTACCGCCCCGCGCGCGCCGCGCCGCAGAAGATCAAGAAGACCGCCGACACGATGGAGCTGTCGATGGAGCGCACACCCGACGTGCTGGCGAGCGTCGCCGCGCGCGCTGAGCGTCCGTTCGTGGTCGGCTTCGCCGCCGAAACCGAAGCGGTGGAGCAGAACGCCCGCAGCAAGCTCATGAAGAAGAACCTCGACATGATCGCGGCGAACGAGGTCGGTCACGACAAGGCCTTCGACAGCGAGGACAACCAGCTGCTGGTGCTCGGGCGCAACACGCGCCACGAGCTCGGCCGCGCCGGCAAGCTCACCCTGGCGCGCGGGCTGATCGCACTCATAGCGCAGGAGCTCGCGGCGCGCGGCCTCGCACGCAAGCGCGGCACGGCGCTCGCTTGAGCCGCGACGCTGGCGCGCGCCGCGCGCTGCAGGTGCGGATTCTCGATGCGCGCGTGGGCCGCGAGTTTCCGCTACCGGCGTACGCCACGGGCGGCTCCGCGGGTCTCGACCTGCGCGCCTGCGTGGCTGCACCCCTGGTGCTCGCCCCCGGCAGCGCCGAGCTGATTCCCACCGGGCTCGCGATCCACCTCGATGACCCGGGGCTCGCCGCGGTCATCTTGCCGCGATCGGGGCTGGGTCATAAGCACGGCATCGTGCTCGGCAATCTCGTGGGGCTCATCGACTCGGACTACCAGGGGCAGCTGATGGTCTCGTGCTGGAACCGCGGCACCCAGCCCTTCACCCTCGCCCCGGGCGAGCGCATCGCGCAACTGGTTGTGGTTCCGGTCGTGCAGGTGGAGCTGGAAGTGGTCGCGGACTTCGCGGCCTCGGCTCGCGGGGCGGGCGGGTTCGGCCACTCCGGCCGGCACTGACGGGGCGCGCTCGCCGCGCGGCGGCGCCTACTGCGAGTGGATGGTATGCAACTCGCGATAGCGCTCGATATCGCTCTGAAACTGCTGGCGCAGTGTCGACTCTTCTTCGCTCTTGGCGGCGAGTGCGCCGCTCTGCAGGCGCAGCTCGTTGACCGTACGCACCAGATTCTCCGCCAGGTCATCGGGCATGCGGCGCGCTTCCGCGCGTGTGTTATAGGGCCCATAGCTCTGGGCGCGCGACTGCAGGCTCGCGAGGCGCCCGCGCAGGCTCTCCAGGTACTGCTCGGCGGCCGCGCGCTGGCCGCGCAGCTGATCGAGGCGCGCGTCCCGCAGCGCCTCGATGTCCTTGACCGAGGTGTACGTCGATACCAGGAAGGCGTCGTGCTGCTTCTGCTTCATGACCGCAGCGCGCTCGCGCGCAGCCGCCGCCTGCTGTTCGGGTGACTTCTGGGCATCGAGGCGGCCCACCTCGACTCCCTCGCCGTTCAGGACCGAGCGCTCCTGGTTCGCGTACTGTGGCGGAATGTTGTCGCCGTAATGCACCACGCCCTGCTCGTCGACCCAGCGGTAGGCAATGCCGCCCTTCTTGGGGGAGCTGGTGGTGCCCCCCTGCGCTGCGCCGCTCGCGAACGCCGCCGCGGCCAACAGCAGCAGGATCTTCAGGCGCGGGGCAGCGGCGGACATGACGCTATATTCCGGCGGCGCTGGCCGGCTGGCAATAGTCAGCGTACCCCGTAGCGCTCCTGGTAGGCGCGCAGCGCTGTGAGCTGTTCGGCAGAAATGCGCACCCGTCCGTCGCGCGGCTGCGCCAGGGCCTCGATGAGCTCGGCGAGTGTGACGATGCTCACACAGCGCAGGGCCTCGCGCTGCTCGAGCTCCTGCACGGCACTCAACGCGCCCTGGCCGCGCTCCTGGCGGTCGAGGATGAGCGCCACGCCCACCGGCTGCGCGCCCGCCCCGCGGATGATCTCGAGTGAATTGCGCACTGCGGTGCCGGCCGTGATCACATCGTCCACGATCAGCACCCGCCCCCGGAGCGGCGCGCCGACGAGGCTGCCGCCCTCGCCATGATCCTTGGCCTCCTTGCGGTTGAAGGCGAGCGCGACGTTCCTGCCGGGCTCGGCGCACAGCGCGATGGCCGTCGCGGTCGCCAGCGGGATGCCCTTGTAGGCTGGCCCGAAGAGCATGTCGAAGCGGATGCCGGAAGCGGCGATGGCGGCCGCATAGCAGCTTCCGAGCACCCCGAGCGACTCGCCGTCGCTGAAGAGCCCGGCGTTGAAGAAGTACGGACTCTCGCGCCCGGACTTGAGCGTGAAACGCCCGAAGCGCAAGGCGTCGCGGCGCAGTGCCAGGTCGATGAAAGTGAGCTGGTAAGACTCCATGGCATATCATTTACTGATGCGCGTCATCACCGTCAACGTCTGCGGAATACGCTCCGCGGCCGAGAAGGGCCTGTTCCGCTGGTTGCGTCGCCAGCGCGCCGATTTCATCTGCCTGCAGGAGACAAAGAGCCAGGAGCACCAGCTCGCCGGCCACGACGTGCGGCTCCCCGGCTACCACGGCTTTTTCTGCGATGCCGAGCGCAAGGGCTACGCCGGCGTGGCGCTGTACTCGCGCCACAAGCCCGACCGCGTGGTGCGCGGCTTCGGTGTCGACGAGTTCGACAGCGAGGGGCGCTACCTCGAAGCGCAGGTGGGGGCGCTGTCGGTCGTATCGCTCTATCTGCCCTCGGGGTCGGCGGGACCGGAGCGGCAGGCCTCCAAATTCCGCTTCCTCGAGGCCTTCACCCCGCACCTGGCGCGACTGCGCCGGCGCCGGCGGCACTATATCCTCGGCGGTGACTGGAACATCGCCCACCGCCCGATCGACCTGAAGAACTGGAGATCGAACCAGAAGAACTCCGGCTTCCTGCCCGAGGAGCGTGCCTGGATGGACCAGCTGTTCGGTGCGGCCGGCTACGTGGATGCGTTTCGCGAGGTGCGCCCCGGGCCGGAGCTGTATACCTGGTGGTCGAACCGCGGTGAGGCGCGCGCCAACAACGTCGGCTGGCGCATCGACTACCAGGTGGTGAGCAGCAGCCTCGCCGGCAAGGCGCGCGCCGCCTCCATCTACCGGATGAAGCGCTTCTCCGATCACGCGCCGCTCGGCATGGACTACGATCTTTGAACGTCGCGAGCGCCACGCCCCCACTCGCCGCGGCGCCGCGCCTGCGCGAGGTGCTTGCGAGCCCGAAGATGCTGGCGATCCTCGTACTGGCCGCAGCTTCGGGGTTCCCCAACCAGATCACCGAGAGCGCGCTGCAGGCATGGCTGAAGGATGTGGGCGCCACCAACACCGCGATCGGGGTGATGTCCTACGTGGCGCTGCCGTATCTGCTGAAGTTCCTGTGGGCCCCGTTCATCGACCGCTATCCGTTGCCACTTCTCGGGCGGCGCCGCGGCTGGATGCTGGCGATGCAGGTGGCGCTCGCCGTCAGCATCGCTCTGCTGGCCCTGCAGAATCCCGCGCTTTCGCTGGCACCGATCACCGCCTGCGCAGTCGCGATCGTGTTTTTCTCCGCGACCCAGGACATCGCCATCGACGCCTACCGGACCGATGTGTCGCTGCCCTCCGAGCGCGGGCTGGCGGCCGCCGTCGCCAACCTCGGCTACCGCCCCGCCGCCTGGCTCGCCTCGGCCTGCGCGCTCATCGTCGCCCAGTATTTCGGCTGGCGGCCGGCGTTGCTGGTGCTGGCAGGGATCATGCTGTGCTTCTGCGGGGCGAGCGTGCTCGCCCCGGAGCCGGCCCCCGCTCACCGGCCGCGCTCCCTGCGCGAATCGGTGGTGATGCCGCTCAGGGAGCTGCTCGGCACACCGAGCGCCGCGACGCTGATCGCGGTGGTGCTGCTGTTCAAGGTGGGTGATGCGTTCGCCAACAAGCTGTTCACGCCGTTCATGATGGATGTCGGCTTCTCCAAGGCCGAGATAGCGATCATCGTGAAATCGCTCTTCACCGCCAGCACGCTCGCGGGCTCGGTGCTCGGGGGCATTCTCATGGTGAGACTGGGTCTGCTGCACTCGATGCTCGCGTTCGGGGTGTTGCAGGCGGTGAGCAACCTCCTGTACTGCGCGCTCGTGCTCGCCGGCAAGAGCTACGCCGTCATGGCCGCGGCAGTCGTGATCGAGCATGTCGCCGGCGCGATGGGCAGCATCGCGCTGACCGCCCTCATCATGGCGCTATGCGACGTGCGCTACAGCGCGTTTCAGTACGCACTGTTATCGGCGCTTGCGCTGCTGCCGCGCTACAGTCTCGGATATCCGGCCGGCTGGATCGCCGATCATGGCGGCTGGTACGACTATTATGTGGTGAGCTTCGTGCTCGCATTGCCGGGACTTGCAATGGTGTGGCTCATGCGCCGGCCGATCGCAGCGCTGGACCGCCCCCCGGCGGCAGGCGCCTGAGGGGCTATGGCCAGCGCCGCCGGCGACGGACGAGTCCTCGACCTCGAGCGCGTGGTGTGCCGCCTCACGGAGCTCCAGCTGCACGGCGCCCGCGCGTTCACGGTCGGGGGCGGCGACTGGCCTCTCAGGGGATTCGTGCTGCGCATCGGGGATGCGGTGCGCGGCTACGTCAACCGCTGCCCGCACGCCGGGAATCCGTTGAACCTCCTGCCGCATCGCTTCCTGACGGCCGATGGCACCCTGATCCTGTGCTCATCGCACGGGGCGCTGTTCGAGAAATCGAGCGGTTACTGTGTGGCCGGACCCTGCGCGGGACGCTCGCTGACGCCGGTGGCTCTCGAGATCCACAGCGGACTCGTGCTGCTCGCCGACAGCGTGGACCTGAACGCGCTCAGCGATGCGCCGCCCTAGGGGCGGCAATCATTCGAACAGGTCGATTCCGTCGAGCGGGCTGGCGCGCAGGTCGCGCTCCTCGCCGAGAGAGTCGGCACTGCGGCCTTCGTCGTCGACGCTTTCCACATCCACCGAGCCGGACCAGTCCTCGGGGGGCTCCGCGGACTCGAGCACGCCCTCTTCCCACTGCGATTCCCAATCCTCGATGTCCATCTCCTCGACCGTGCCGTCGAAGTACTGGATCTCGATGGTGCCATCGTCATCGTCCCGGGCAACCACCTCGAACAAGGCGCCGCCGTTGAGCCGATACCAATCACCAATGCCGGGTTGAGGAGTCGCCATCGTCGCCACCTCCCGCAGTGAGCTTCCCTGTACTCGAGATTACCGCGCGCGTTCTACAATCATGTTGCGCCTCGCGTGTGTCGCTTTCAAGAACTTAATTGGAACCGCGCACCGCGCGCAGCGCTTGTCAAGCACCTTACCGGATCTTGTGACCTGGTTTTGCGCACAGCACCAATGTTCGGGCAACCACTGAAATTCTTCGTGGTCTTCTTCGTGGTGGTCGAGCCGGTGTCGCTCATCCCGCTGTTCAGCGGGCTGACCGCCGGCGCCACTGCCGCGTACAAGCGCCGCATGGCGGTGCAGGCGGTGGCCATCGCCGCCGCGATCCTGCTCCTGTTCGCGTTCGGTGGCGCGTCCTTCCTGGCACTCATGGGCATCAGCCTCGAGGCATTCCGGATTTTCGGCGGTCTGCTGCTGTTCCTGCTCGCACTCGAGATGGTATTTGCGCGCGAATCCGGGGCGCGTATCTCGAGCAGCGAGGCGGCCGAGAGCCGCCGCCGCGCGGACATCTCGGTTTTTCCGCTCGCGTTTCCGTTCATCGCGGGCCCCGGCGCTCTCGCCACCATTCTCCTGTGGTTCGGGCCATTGCACTTGCCCGGCCAGACCGCCCTGTTCACCGCGTACCTGGTCGCGGTGGTGCTGGTGCTCGCCATTGCACTGGTGCTGATGCTGTTGGCCAATCCGCTGATGCGCGTGATCGGTGTGACCGGGGCGAATGTTGCAAGCCGCCTGCTCGGGGTGATTCTCGGGGCGCTTGCGGTGCAGTTCGTGCTCGACGGCCTGCGCCAGGCGTTCGCCCTCGGCTGATGCTAGCGGCTGCGGGCCGCCGGCCCCGGGAGCCCTTCAGGCGCGCCGGAAGGCCAGGTCCCACACCGCGTGCCCGAGTCGCTCGCCGCGGCGCTCGAAGCGCGTGGGGGCGCGTTCCGGCGGGCGTGCGATGAAGGCGCCGTCGGCGGCGAGATTGCGCAAGGCGGGGACGGCGGTGAGTGTCTCGAGCATCGCCAGCGCATACGGCTGCCAGTCGGTGGCCAGGCGTAGCAGGCCCCCGTGCGCGAGGCGGCTGGCGAGCAGCTCGGCGAACGCAGGCTGGATGAGGCGGCGCTTGTGGTGACGCTTCTTCGGCCAGGGATCGGGAAAGAGTACGAGGATCTCCTGCAGCCACTGCGGGGCAATCTGCTGCTCGAGGACCTCGACCGCGTCGTGGCAGATGACGCGCACGTTCGTGAGGGTGCGCGCCTCGAGCGCGAGCAGGAGGCGCCCGACCCCGGGGCGGTGCACCTCGACGCCAAGGAAATCGCGTTGCGGATGCGCGGTCGCGAGGGTGATCAGGTTCTCCCCGTTGCCGAAGCCGATCTCGAGGGTCCGTGGCGCCTCGCGTCCGAACACGGCATGGGCCTGCAGCGGCCGGGCGCCGAATTCCATGCCGAACCTCGGCCACGACTCGATGAGGGCGCGCTGCTGGGCCGGGGTGATGCGCCCGGCGCGCGTCACGAAGGAGCGGATCGAGCGCGGGTGTTGGGTGGCGGTCACCGGTCGATCTTACAGCGCCCCGGCGCCGCTCCCGCACGTCTCATCTTAGCCGACGCGCGTGGCGCGGCACGTCGTGATATAAGCGCGCGCGGTGATGTGGCCCGCCGATCGGGCGAAGCGGAGGCGCAGATGTCGAAGTGGCTGCCGGTGCTCATGTCTGCCGTGGCCGGATGCTGGGGCGTGGCGCACGCCGATTCCCCTAATCCCCCCAGCCCTACCGTCACCCTCGAGTCGCAGCTGTGCAAGATCGACGTCAGAGGGGAAAAGAAAGAGCAGTGGATGCGGCTGCCCAAGGCGGAAGCCTCCGCCACATCGCATCGGCTGGGCCTCGGCGGCAAGGCCTTCGACTACACCGCCACCGCCGGCACGCTGATCGTTCGCGACGACGAGGATAAGCCGATCGCCAGCCTCAGCTACATCGCCTACACGCACCCTGGCGCGAAGGACGGCCCGGCACGCCCCGTCATGTTTGCCTTCAACGGCGGCCCGGGCTCCTCGTCGGTATGGCTGCACATGGGCGTGCTCGGGCCCCGCCGGGTGCGGGTCTCCGACCCCATCCCGACCCCGCCCGCTCCTTACCGCACCGTGGACAACGAGTTCGGCGTCCTCGATAAGAGCGACCTGGTGATGATCGATCCGGTCGGCACCGGGCTCAGCCACGCGGTCTGCGATCACAAGGACGATGAGTTCTGGGGCGTCGACCCGGACATCGATTCGATCAGCCGCTTCATCGCGCAGTACCTGAGCGACAACGACCGCTGGACCTCGCCGAAGTACCTGGTGGGCGAGAGCTACGGCACCACGCGCGCGGCGGCGATAGTCAACTACCTGCGCGCCCGGCGCTCGCTCACCTTCAACGGCCTGATCCTGATCTCGGTAGCGACCGACATCGAGGCGATCTTCGCCGAGCTTCCGGGGAACGACCGGCCGTATTCCGTATACCTCCCCGCCTACGCGGCGGTCGCGTGGTATCAGCACATGCTGCCGAGCCAGCCAGCGGCGCTCGAGCCGTTCCTCGGCGAGGTGCGCAGTTTCGCCATGGGTCCCTTCACCGCAGCGCTCCTCAAGGGCGATGCACTGAGCGATGCCGAGCGTGAGGCGGTGGCGCAGAAGGCGCACGAGTACACCGGGCTCGCGGTGGAGTACCTGAAGGCCGCCAACCTGCGCATCTCGGAGAACGCCTTCGCGCACGAGCTGCTGCACGCACGGCGCCTGACCGTCGGCCGCCTCGATGGGCGCTTCACCGGACCCACCCCGGATCCGCTCGCGAAGGAGACGGACTACGATCCACAGTACGAGGCGATCAGAGCGGCGTACGCCGCGGCGTTTCTCGACTACTACCACGGCGAGCTGAAATTCGGGCAGGGCGTTACCTACCGTACGACTAACTTCGCGATCGAAGGGAAGTGGAAATGGGTGCACGACACCGGGCACGGGGAGCAGCTGGCGGTCAATTCAGGGGTGGACCTGGCCGAGGCGCTCTTCAAGGACGCGAATCTGCGAGTGCTGGTGCTCAGCGGCTACTACGATCTGGCGACGCCGTTTTCCGCAACCGAGTACGTCATGACGCACCTGGGCGTGACGCCCGAAGTCGCAGCGCGCATCCAGATGAAGTACTACGAGGCGGGGCACATGATGTATGTGCACCCGCCGTCTCTTGCGCAGATGAAGCGCGATATCGACGCGTTCATCGGCGCGACTGCGCGGCCGTAACCGCTCGCGCCAGACATGCTCCCGGCGAACGCGATCTGCGCGATCACGGCGCTGTTCATCGTGGGGATGGTGTGGCTGCGCACCCGCATGCACTATGCGCGCGGGGCGCGAGGCTGGCGCTCGCTCAGCACCGCGGGCACGCTCTACTTCGCCGCCCTCGCTGTGCTGTTGGCGACGGGCTGGTTTGCGGCACCGCAAGTCGCACGCTGGGTGGGCTCCCCCGCCCCGATCACCCCCACGCTCGCGCGCGTCATCTGGTTTCTCGCCGCCTACTACCTCTTCATTCCGGTGCACCTCGTGCTGAAGGCGCGCGGCCGGGCGGTGTTCACGCCAGCCGGTCTCCCGAAGGAGGGATGGCGCAGTCCCTGAACGCGCGCGAAGAATGCGGCAGCACGCCGACTCCCACCCGGAGGCGCTCTCATGTCCATCAGACTGACCGTGAACGGCGAGGCCCGCGAGCTCGACCTCGACCCCGCGATGCCGCTGCTGTGGGCGATCCGCGACCATCTGCAACTCACGGGCACCAAGTTCGGCTGCGGCATGGCGCTGTGCGGTGCCTGCACCGTGCACATCGACGGGCAGGCCACGCGCTCGTGCGTGACGCCGGTATCGGCCGCGCAGGGTAAAAAGATCACGACCATCGAAGGGCTTTCCACCCCGGCGGGCCGCGCCGTCCAGGATGCGTGGATCGGCCTCAATGTTCCCCAGTGCGGCTACTGCCAGAGCGGCCAGATCATGTCGGCCGCGGCGCTGCTCGCGGGGAATCCGCGGCCGAGCGATGCGGATATCGATTCCGCCATGGCCGGCAATATCTGCCGCTGCGCCACATACGTGCGCATCCGCAGCGCCATCCATCAGGCCGCCGAAACCCTGTCCGCGGGCGCTCCCGCCCACGCCTGAAGCCCGCCACGGTGCGGGTTGCCTCAAGGCCGTAACTCGAGGACTGCTCATGTACTTCCGTCACATCGCAGAGGCCGCATCGGCGGCTGCCGCCGCTTCGCTCCCGGAACTGACGCGTCGGCAGTTCCTGCAACTCACCTCACTGGCCGGCTCCGGGCTCACGCTCGGCCTGCTGCTCCCGGGGTGCGGCAGCGGTCCGGGCACGGGTGGCGGCGCGCGTGCTGCCGCAGGTCCGCTGGCGATGCCGTTCGTGCGCATCGCGCCCGATAACACCGTCACTGTGATCTGCAAACACCTGGAGGCGGGGCAGGGCGTGTGGACCGGGCTCCCGGCGATCGTCGCCGAGGAGCTCGATGCCTCCTGGGAGCAGATGCGCGTCGAGAGCGCGCCGGCCGCGGTCCCCACCTACCAAAACATGGCCTTTGTTCCCCTGGGGGCCCACGTACAGGTCACCGGCGGCTCGACCGCCGTGGCCAACTCGTGGCAGCAATTGCGCGAGGCGGGCGCCAGCGCGCGCGCCATGCTGGTGGCCGCCGCCGCCAGCGAATGGGGTGTGCCGGCAAGCGAGATCAGCGTCAGCCAGGGAGTGGTCTCGCACCGCGCAGGCCGGAAGGCGAGCTTCGGCGAGCTCGCCGGCAGCGCCGCGAAGCAACCCGTGCCCACGCAGGTGAAGCTCAAGGACCCCGGCACTTTCAGCATCGTCGGCAACGAGAAGCTGCCGCGCCTGGATGCCCGCGCCAAGTCCACCGGCAGGCAGCAGTTCGCCATCGACGTCACGTTGCCCGGCATGATGACCGCGGTGGTCATGCGCCCGCCGCGCTTCGGCGCCAAGGTGAGCTCGTTTGATGCCACCAAGGCGAAGGCGGTGCCCGGCGTGGTGGATGTCGTGCAGATCCCGCGCGGCGTGGCGGTGGTCGCACAGGACATGTGGTCCGCGAAGAAGGGGCGCGAGGCGCTCACCGTGACCTGGGACGAGTCAGCCGCCGAGAAACGCGGCACGACCGAACTCATGAAGGAGTTCCGGGCCCTGGGGCAGGGCAAGGAGGCGCTCACCGTCGCACAGGCGGGCGACGTCGAGGCTGCGCTGGCGCACGCTTCCAAACGCGTCGAAGGGGAATTCGAGTTCCCCTACCTCGCGCACGCACCCATGGAGCCTCTCACTGCCGTGTGCCAATTGGGCCCGGATAAGTGCGAGATCTGGGCGGGTTGTCAGTTCCAGACCCCGGACCAAGCCGCCGCCGCGGCGGCGGTGGGATTGAAGCCCGAGCAGGTGAGCATCAACACGCTCGCCGCCGGCGGTACGTTCGGGCGGCGTGCGACGCCCGACTCGGATTACATCTCCGAAGTCGCCTCCATCGCCAAGGCGACCGGCGGGAAGTACCCGGTGCGGCTCATCTGGACACGCGAGGACGACATCACCGGTGGGCGCTACCGCCCGCTCAACTATCACCGTGTCACCGCGGGCATCGGCAAGGACGGCAAGGTCGCCTTCCGCCAGCGCGTCGTCGGGCAGTCGATCCTCGCCGGCACGCCCTTTGCGCC
>DASZHQ010000012.1:0-16468 GCA_035937715.1 Steroidobacteraceae bacterium
GTGGCGACGCCGAGCCGCTGGCCCATCTCGCGCACCGCGCCGACGAGCGCGTCGAGCTCGAGCGGGCGCAGCGCCTCGGCGTCCTGCAGCATCGAAGTCTTGAACGCGCCGAGCTTGCGCGTCACGGCGTACCGATCCTCCGCGGACTCACGCACGTCGCAGCCCATGCGCGCGCCCACTGCCGCAGCTTCGCGCATCGCTTGCGAGCAGAACGCCCGCACCAGCTCGTCATCGAGCACGCGATCCAGGGTCGCACCGGTCAGCGCCGAGACCGGGTTCATGGTCATGTTGCCCCAGAGCTTGTACCAGACGTCGTAGCGGATGTGCGCCGAAACGCTCACCTCGAAGCCGGCGCCGCCGAGCAGAGCGCTCAGGCGCTGCACGCGCGCGGAAGTCCCACCCGCGGGCTCGCCGATGATGAGGCCCCGCCCGGCGCGATGCGCGCTGATGCCGGGGGCTGCGACCGCGGCGCTGGCGTGCACCACGCAGCCGACGACGCGCTCGACGGGAATCGCCGCGATGATGCGGCCTCCCGGGTCGACGCTCTCGAGCGGGCGTGCCCCGAGCGCCGCGATGCCGGCGCCGAACCACCAGGGCACGCCGTTCATCGCCGGCAGTACGAGCGTCTCGGCAGAGAAAAGCGGGGCGAGGCTTGGCGCGAGCGCCGGCAGCGCCGGGCCCTTCAGCGCGATGATGACCAGATCCTGAGGTCCGAGCTCGCGCGGATCGTCCGAGGCCAGCTCGAGCGGCGCCTGGACGAGCGCATCGTCCTGCTGCAGACGCCAGCCGTGATCGCGCAGCGCCACCAGCGTCGTGCCGCGCTCCAGCGCCGAGACGCGCGAACTGCCGTCGCGCGCCAGGCGCGTGCCGATAAAGCCGCCGATGGCGCCGGCGCCGACTACGCAGACCTTCAAGACAGACTTCCGCGCGGGATGGGCAGGCGCTCGCTGGCAGCGCTAGCCCATGTGCAGGCCGCCGTTCAGGGAAAAATCGGCGCCGGTTGCAAACGCCGAGTCATTGCTCACCAGCCAGGCGACGATGGAAGCGATTTCCGCCGGCTCGCCGAGGCGTTTGACCGGGATGCCGCTCACGATCTTCTCGAGCCGCTCGGGCTTAATGTCGCGCACCATGTCGGTGCCGATGTAGCCGGGCGATACGGTGTTGACCGTCACGCCGCGCGCGGCCACTTCCTGGGCGAGCGCCATGGTGAAGCCGTGGATTCCCGCCTTGGCGGTCGAATAATTGGTCTGACCGAACTGCCCGCGCTGGCCGTTCACCGAGGAGATATTGACGATGCGGCCCCAGCCGCGCTCGATCATGCCGTCGATCACCTGCTTGGTGACATGAAACAGCGAATTGAGGTTGGTGTCGATGACCGCACGCCACGCCTCGATGGTCATTTTCTGGAAGACGCCGTCGCGGGTGATGCCGGCGTTGTTGACCAGGATGTCGATGGGTCCGACCTCCGCGCGCGCCGCGTCGAAGGCGCGCTTGGTCGAGTCCCAATCCGACACGTTGCCCTCGGAGGCGTGGATATCCAAGCCCTCGGCGCGCATCTGCCCTAGCCAGCGGTCCTTGCGGCTGGAACCCGGACCGCAGCCGGCGATGACGGTATGACCCTCCTTGCACAGGCGCTGGCAAATCGCGGTGCCGATTCCCCCCATGCCGCCGGTGACGTATGCGATGCGCTTGGCTTTTGATCCCATGGCCTGTCTCCATGTCTGTTCATCAGGCTCGAATTTGCGATATTAGTACGCCGATTTTTTTCAGGCGTCCATGATTCGCCTGCGCAGTCTTGCGCTCAGCCGCCAGGGAGCTTCCTCAACCGCGCACGTAGCTTCCGGGCGCATCTGCGAGCGCCGCCGCGCCCTTGCCACCGGGCTCGCGGGGGGCGCGCGCCGGAACCTGCGCCGCGTGCGAGTGCGCCGCCAGCCAGCGCTGCCAGGCAGGCCACCACGAGCCCTCCAGGAGCGGCGCGCGCTTCAGCCAATCATCTGCCGTGAGCGACGCGATCGCGTCGTGCCAGGTCTGCATGCGGTGGCGGCGCTTGGGGTGCACCGGGCCGCTGACAATGCCCGCGTTGTGGCCGCCGCTCGTGAGCAGAAACGTGTAGTCGGAGCTGCGCGTGAGGCCGCGGACCTTGTAGACCGAGCGCCAGGGCGCCACGTGGTCGGTTTCGGTCCCCACGACGAACATCGGCAGGCGCAATTTCGCGAGATCCACGCGCTTGCCCTTCAAGGCGAAGGTGCCGAGCGCGAGCTCGTTCTTCAGATACAACCGCTCGAGGTACTCGCTGTGCATGCGCCAGGGCATGCGCGTGCCGTCGGCGTTCCATGCCATGAGATCGTTAAGCGCAGGCCGCTCACCGCGCACGTACTGATCGACCGCGGGTCGCCACAGCAGATCGCGCGAGCGCAGCAGGGCGAAAGCGCTGCCCATGCGCTCGCTCTCGAGCACGCCGCTCTTGTGCATCATGGCCTCGAGCATGGCGATCTGGCTCGGGGTGATGAAGACGGACAGTTCTCCGGGCTCGCTGAAGTCGGCCTGGGCGGCGAACAGCGAGACCGAGGCGAGCGAGGTGTCGCCGGCGGCAGCGAGCAGTGCGGCGGCGATCGCGAGCAGCGTACCGCCGATACAGTAGCCGACCGCGTGCACCTTCTGAGCGGGCACGATACGGCGGACTTCCTCGAGTGCATCGAGGAAGCCGAGCTTTACGTAATCCTCGATGCCGAGCTCGCGGTCCGCAGCGTCGGGGTTCTTCCACGAAATCATGAAGACGGTGTGGCCTTTCTCGACCAGGTAGCGCACCAGCGAATTACGCGGCGACAGATCGAGGATGTAGTACTTCATGATCCAGGCGGGCGTGATGAGCACCGGCTGCGCATACACCGTTGGGGTCTGCGGTGTGTACTGCAGCAGCTCGATCAGGCGGTTGCGGAAGACGACCTTGCCGGGCGTGACCGCGACCTCCTTGCCGACTTGGAACTGCTCCGTCCCGGGTGTGCGCCCGCCCCCCACCGCCCGCTGCGCGTCCTCGAGCCAGTTCTTGAGCCCGCGGATGAGATTCTGGCCGGACTCGGCGGCTGTGCGGTTGAGGAGCTCCGGATTGGTGTAGAGGAAGTTCGCGGGCGAAGCCGCTTCGAGCAGCAGCTTGCCGGCAAAGCCCGCGCGGGCGAGCTTGGGATCCGCCGCCGGCGAGGCTGGTGCGAGCGCCTGCTGCCACCAGGAGACCCAGTTGGCATAGGTACGGGCGTAAACGTTGAAAGGCCATGCGTTCCAGGCGGCACCACTGAAACCGAGTTGCTCGCCGCCGGGGGCCAGGGGCGCGCCGCCTGCGGCAGTTGCGAAGAACTGCCAGCTGTCGAGGATCTTCTCGTAGGCGCTTTGCGCCAGCTGCGCCTGCTGCCTGGGATGAGTCGCGACGTTGAGATACCACTCCCACCAGGCGTTGAGATAGTCATCGGGTGCCAGGCCACCGGTGAGCGCGGCAAGCTGAGCGCGCAGATACCGCTTCACCTCGGTCTTCAGCGGCGTATGAGTCGCGGAGGAGGGAAATGGCGAGGGAGCTTCGGGCTGCGCAGAGGATTCAGGTGGAGTGACGCGCCCTTTGAGGGGGGCTGGAGCCTTGCGCGCCGGGTGCCTGCGCCCGGCCGCAAGGGGTTTGCGCGACGCCCCGGCCTTGGGGGTGGGCGCTCTCTTTTTTTTCTTTGCAGGGACGCTCAAATCGGCGGTCTCCTTAAGAAATGCACCCGGGGGCCTCGGGCCCCCCGGGTGCAGGATACCGCCAAGATATCAGGCCGCTTTGCGGGTGGGCACTGCCTGGGCCGCCATCTCGGTGCCGAGCTGGGTGAACTTCGCCTGGACCTCGGACGTCATGGTCGCGAACTCCTCGGCGCGGGCGCGCAGCTTCTCGGCGAGCTGGCTGGTGAGCTCGCTCTGCTTGTTGAAGAGCTCGCTCGCAGTGGCCGCACCAAAGGTCGCGTTCACGCGGGCCAGGCCCGACTCGAGTACATCGCCGGCCATTGCATACTGCAGGCGCGCCAGGCGCTCGAAAGTCTTGAAGCCTTCCTGCTGCGCCTTGAGCATCGGCGCGAACGCCTCGCGGGCGGCGGCAATCAGGGTGTTGGGATCGAATGTGCGGCTGTTCATGATCAGTTACTCCGGTGCATGTGTGTCATCTCGTGAGCCGCATTGTACCGGTTTTTGTATGCACTGCAAGAGAAAACGTATCTCGAGCTACCTGCGCCGGCTCATATGCAATAAGCATTTGATTTAATAGATATTACATTTATGTATCAAGCTTGCTATGATTGCAAACAGAGCATTTTATTTTGCGCCGCACATGAAAATCTCACGCGGTGCGTCTCAGAGGCGCAGTCCGGCATCCACCTCGAGGCAGCGGCCGGTGAAGAGCTCGTTCTCGAAAATGAACCCCACCGCCTGTGCGATCTCCTCGGCCTCGCCGAGCCGGCCGAGCGGAATCGGCGCGGTCATTCTCGCCAGCGCCTCGGGTCTCATACTCTCCACCATGGGCGTGCGGATGAAGCCCGGCGCCACGGCGCCGACGCGGATGCCGTAACGTGCCAGCTCCTTCGCCCACACGACCGTCATCGCGGCGACGCCTGCCTTGGCGGCGCTGTAGTTACTTTGTCCGAGGTTGCCGGCACGGCAGATGCTCGAGATGTTGACGATTACCCCGCGTCGGGCGGCGCTGATCATGCGTTGCGCCGCCTCGCGCGCGCACAGGAACACTCCGGTGAGGTTCACATCGATGACCGCCTGCCAGTCGGCGAGCGTCATCTTGCCGACCACCTTGCCGTCGCGCACCTTGACCAGCATTGCATCGCGCACGATGCCCGCGTTGTTGACGAGTCCGTCGACGCCCCCGAAGTCCGCGCTCACACGATCGAGCGTGCCGACCACGCTGTCCTCGTCGGCCGCGTTGGTGACGTAGCTGCGCACCACGACACCGAGCTGCGCGCACTGCGCGCGCGTCTCCTCCATGTCCGCAGCATGGGTGTCGAGCAGCGCGAGATGTGCGCCTTTCCTGGCGAAATACAGGGCGAGCGAGCGACCGATGCCGCGTCCGGCCCCGGTCACGAGAATCGTCTTGCCGCGAATATCCACCTGGCTGCCACTCCTGTCCTGGGTACGAATGCGACGGGCCGGATTCGCGAGCGCCGGGGGTGCGCTTCAGCCGCGCTTCTTGCCGGGATCGGTCTTGCCGGGCTTGTCAGTTCCGGCGGCCGCGGGTGGCGTGAAGGCGGACAGCATCGAGGCCTGCATCTTGGCCCACATCTCCATGTTCTGCCGCGCCATCTCCGCTAGCGGCGCCATCGGCGTCTCGAGCGCTTTCGCCATCTCTGCCTGCATCAGGTTCTGCTGCCGCAGAAGACTGCCGATGCTTTGTTCCAGGTACGCGGTCAGCATCTGTTGAATGGGGTTGCCGTAGAAGCGGATGATCGCCTCGAGCAGCTGAGTGCTCAGCACCGGGGTGCCGAACTGCTCCTGGCTGGCGATGATCTGCAGCAGGATGCTGCGGGTGAGATCCTCGCCGCTCTTATCGTCCACGACTTTGATGCGCTGGCCGCCGGCGATGAGCTTGCGCAGGTCCTCGAGCGTGACGTGGCGGCTCTCGTGCGCGTCGTACAGCCGCCGGTTGGCGTATTTGCGTATGAGGCGTTCTTCGGCCATGTTAGTTGGTCTTTCAGCGGCCGACGGCCTTGCGGGAGCTTGAGCACAGCCGGCGGACGGCGCGCGGATAATAGCCCTTGTGTATGCAGCGCACAATGATGGCGTTCACGCTTTGCAGACCGCGACCTCGCGGGCTACAAGGGGATTTTGGCTGACGTCCCGGTCCCGTCGGTTGCGATTTTCGGCAGCGCATACAAGTATGGAAAACCCCTTCACGAGTGCCGGCTCCAGGCCCGAGGCGGCGTTCGCGAGCGCAGCCGAGCGCTTTTTCGAACTACTGAAGGCTTTCGGCATGCCGGCCACCGGACAGCCACCGAATTGGTCATCGCTCGCCGCGCCGCTCGCCGGGCAATTCGAGCAGTGGCTGCGCATGTCGCAGGCCGCAGGACCGTGGCTCGCCGCGGGTGGGGCAGCGTGGCCCGGTGCGTCGGCGGGATTCACTGCCCCCCCTTCGGCCTCATTCGGCCCGCTGCCGCTCGGGCCTGCCGCGGCTCAGGCGGGCGAGGTGCAACGCACCTGGGAGCTGTGGGGGCGGCTCGCGCAACTGCAGACGCGGCTCGCGGCCTGCTGGAGCGAGATCGCCAACACCGCCGCGCAGCGCTTCGTCGCGCGCGTGGGCAGCGCAGCGGGCGCTCCGGCGACTCCCGAGCAGGCGATGAAGCTCTACGAGCTGTGGGTGAACTGCGCCGAAGAGGCGTATGCGGCCACGGTGCACGAGGAAGACTTCGCCCGCCTGCAGGCGGAGCTGGCGAACACTGCGGCGGCGTTGCTGGTCGAGCAGCGCCGCCACGCTGAGACGCTGGTGCGTGCGTTCGGACTTCCCACTCGCAACGAGGTAGATGCGCTCTACGGTCAGGTGAAGGACCTGCGACGCCAGCTCGCCGAGCTCACCGACGCGGCACGCCCGGCGCGCGCGGGCGAGAGCCGCACCGGCGGCGACGAGCGAGCCGCGGCGCGCCGGCGTGAGGGGCCAGCGCCCCGTCGCGGCTCCGCGCGGCGCACCCGCGCCCGCAGGCCGCGCGCTTGACGGCTCCTGGCGCCGATCCCGGCGCGCTGTTTGCGCAACTGACGCTGCGCGTCGCCGAGACGCTGGCGCGGCTGCGCCAGGCACGCGACGTGACCGTCGGCTGCTCGGCGAAACGTCCGGTGTGGAACTGCGGCAAGACGACGCTCCATCACTACCTGCCGCTTGCGGAGGCTTCCGTCGCGCGGCGCCGCGCGTCGCGGCCGGTGCTCATCTGCTTTGCCCTGGTGAATCGCCCCTATATTCTCGACCTGCAGCCCGATCGCTCACTGGTGCGCCGGCTACTCGAGGCGGGCCTGAGCGTCTACCTGATCGACTGGAACGATCCCGATGAGGCCGATCGCCGCGTCGATCTCGAGGAGTACATCGAAACCCATCTCGGCGGCTGTGTGCGTCACATCCTGGCCAGCCACGGCGACGAGCCGCTCGACCTGCTCGGAGTGTGTCAGGGGGGTGTGCTCAGCCTCATCTATAGCGCGCTGCACCGCGAGCACATCGCCCGGCTTGTGACGCTCACCACGCCCGTGGACTTCCATACCCCGGATAACCTGCTCTCGAAGTGGGTCCGCCAGCTCGACACCCGCCTCATCGAGGCGAGCGGCAACATCCCCGGCGAAGTGCTGAACGCGCTGTTTCTTGCGCTCATGCCCTTTCGTCTGACGCAACAGAAGTACGTGCGCCTGCTCGCCGGCAACACCGAGCCGCAGGCCATCGAGGACTTCGTGCGCATGGAGAAGTGGATTTTCGACAGTCCGCCGCAGGCGGCCGTGGCGCTCGCGCAGTTCGTCAGGTGGTTCTACCAGGAAAATCGCCTGATGCGCGGCACGCTCGAGATCGCTGGCCGCCGGGTGCGGCTCGCGGACATCCGCCAACCGCTGCTGAATCTCTACGCGCTAGAGGATCACATCGTTCCGCCGGCGGCCTCGGCGGCGCTCAGGGAGCAGGTCGGCAGCCGCGACTACAGTGACTGCGCGGTCGCGACCGGGCACATCGGCATGTACGTGAGCCGCTCGGCGCAGGCCGCGGTGCCGGGGCGGATCATCTCCTGGCTGAGCGAGCGCCGCTGACACCCTTCGCGCCGTTCAGTATCCGCGATCGATATCCACTACCGACAGCATCGGCTCGCCGGCCACATAGCGGCGCAGATTCTCGACCAGCACGACTTTGCGCTGCTCGTCCGAGACCAGTGTATCGGCCGACACGTGCGGCGTGATGATGACATTCGGCAGCCGCCACAGCCCGCTGTCGGCCGGCAGCGGCTCCGGGTCCACCACGTCGAGGCCCGCGCCGGCGAGCCGCCCGCTGTCGAGCGCGGCGATCAGATCCGCAGTCACGGTACTGCGTCCGCGCCCGACGCTGATGAAATAGGCGGCGGGCTTAAGGGCGGCAAAGAACTCCCGGTTGAAGATACCGGTGGTCTGCGGAGTCAGCGGCGCGCAATTGACGACGTAGTCGGCTTCGCGCGCCAGTTTCAGCAGTTCATCGGGCAGTCCGACGTAGCTCACGTAGTCCGGTCCGCTGCGGCCGCTGGCACGGGTGGCGATCACGCGCATGCCGAGAGCGTGAGCGCGCCGGGCGACTTCCGTGCCGATACCTCCCAGGCCCACCACCAGCACGGTCTTGCCGTCCAGGTCGGCGAGCTGGGGTGTCGTACCGTCCTGCGCCCAATGAGCCTGATGCTGCTGCGTGAGAAAGTAGTCCAGGTGACGACTCAGGAGCAGCATCATCGCCAGCACGTGCTCCGCCATGCTCGGGCCCATGGTGCGCTGCAGATTGGTCAGGAGCGGACGACGCTCGCGCAGCAGCGGCTGTTGCACGCAGCGGTCGACGCCGGCGGCTTCCCACTGGATCCACTGCAGATGTTTCGCCTTGGCGAGGACTTCGGGCGAGCACACCCCGATGGCAGCGTCGGCGGCGGCGAGCTCGCGCGGCGTGGCCGCGGAGACCTCCACGAGCTTCGCGCCCGGGGCGGCCCGCTGAAGCTGCGGCAGCAGCTCGTGCAGCTCCTTGTCGTCGTCAGAGATGAGGACGACGCGCGGTGGCCGCCAGCCCGGCCGCTCGCGCACCGGCTGCGCCGCCAGGCGCAGCCCGAGCGTCTCGATGAGATGCGCGGCGGCCGCGCGGGTGTCGCTGCCGGCATCGCGGCCCGGCGGGCTGGCGGCCTCGCCGGTCGGCTCGGTGGCGCGCACGCTGGCGGGGAGCGCGAGCAGCGCGCCGAGGAGGAGTGCGGCGGCCAACCCACGGGACAACACCGGCCGGGCGGTGACGCCCGCGCATGAAAACAGGGTAGGCATGCTGGACACTCCTGCAGTTCGCGCGGAAGTCTACGCCATGCCGCCGCTGACCGAGATGACCTGGGAGGTCACGTAGGAGGCCTCTTCCGAGGCGAGGAATGCCACGACCGCCGCCACCTCCTCGGGGAGCCCGAGCCGGTTCATCGGCACCAGCCGCTCGATGGTGCGCTCATCGAACAGGCCCCTGGTCATCGGTGTGGCGATGATGCCGGGAGCCACCGCGTTCACGGTGATGCCGCGGGTCGCGACTTCGAGCGCGAGCGCCTTGCTGGCGGAGTTGAGAGCGCCCTTGGCCGCCGCATAGTTCACCTGCCCCTTGTTGCCGATGAGCGCGGCGATGGAGGATACGTTCACGATGCGGCCCCAGCGCGCGCGGATCATCGGCATCAGCAGCGGTTGGGTGGCGTTGAAGAAGCCGTTGACGGAGACGTCGATCACGCGGTGCCACTGTGCGGCGCTCATGCCGGGCAGCACCGCATCGTCATGGACGCCGGCGTTGTTGACGAGGATGTGGATGGGCCCGCTCTCCAGCACTGTCTCGAGCGAGCGCCGCGTGGTCGCCGCATCGGTGATATCGAAAGCGATCGCAGTGGCATGTCCGCCGCCGGAGACAATTTCGCCCACCAGCGTCTCGGCGGCCGCGGCACCGCGATGCGAGTGCACGTACACGTGATGACCATCGCGCGCCAGGCGGCGGCAGAGCGCGCCGCCGATCCCGCCGCTGCCGCCGGTCACCAGCGCCCGCCTGCCGCTGCCGCTCACGCGTGCGCTCCAGGGCCGGCGGTGGGCTGGTCCAACGCGGGGTCGAACACGATGCTGGCCCGGCCGCTCAAGAGCGCCTGTCCCGCGTTCCACACGGAAAACTCGTACAGCACCGTATGCCCGTCGCCGGTGATGCGCTGCGCAGCGGCGATGAGATCCGCCTCCAGGTCATCGAGCCGCGCGACATGCAGGGCGACGTTGCGCACGCTGGCCAGATAACCGACGGCGGGCCCGATGCTGCCGCGAACGCTGCTCGACACCAGGCGCTCGAGCGGCGCACTGGCCGCTACCAGCGCGCCGTGCACCGCCATGGCCTGGGCGGCGTACTCGATGCCGCAGGCAGCCCCGAGGCGGCCATGCGAGCGCAGTGGGTTGTCGGAGGCACGGTGAGTGGCGCTGCGGCAGCGGATGCGCGCGGCGTCCCACGACAGCACCTCATCGAGCAGGCACATGCGGCCCTTGTGCGGGATGTGCTGCTCGATCCATTGCCGGTCTAGCGGCACGGGCTCACCTCCAGCGCCAGGCGGGGAGCGTCGAGATACTCGATCGCCACGCGCCCGGGAGCGCGGCGCGCGAGCTGCGCCAGCAGCGGCAGGCTGCGCGCCGCCGGCACCGAGCCGCGCAGCGCCTCGAGCGCCGCATCCGCCATGTCATCTGCAGGGGCATCGCTCCATGCGGCCGTGACATGCGCGAGCGAGGCCGCCCCGCGCGCGGGCGCCAACACCAGCGCGACGCCGAACGCATCGGGGATCGGGCGCACGCCGCGCAGCGGCTCGGGATAACTCGCGTCATAGGCGATGAGTAACACGGCGGTGCGTTCCACGGCTAGCTGGATGAGCGCCTCGAGAAGCCCGGCGGCAAAGCTCGCATCATAGGCGCACAGGGCATTGGAGGCGGCCGTGGCCCCGGTGGCAATTCCCCAATAACCGGCGGCGGCGTTGTGCACCGAGTTATGAAAGCGCGTAGGGGAGAGCTGCCGCTCGGTGGTGGCGAGGGCCTGACAGATCTCGTGGCAGTTCTGGCCGTCGCCTCCGGAGGAGGTGAAGACCGTCGCGAACGTGCCCGGGTCTGCGCCGGCGCGCGCAGTGGCTTCCAGTCCCACCGCGAGTGTGAGCCTCACCGGTATACCGGTGCGCCGCCGCTCGGTGCTCGGCAGGCTCTGCGGCACGGGCAGCTGCGTCGGGGCGCGCTGCCACGGCGCCTCGCCCGTCAGCACGCGCGCGGCCGCCGGCCAGTCGGCCATGCCCGGCCCGAGAACGCCGATGCCGTCCACCCAGGCTGCGAGCGGCGTCATCGCTCTACCCGGCCCGTCCGAAGATCAGGCTGCAGTTGGAGCCGCCGAAACCGAAGGAGTTGCTCATCACGCGCTGGAGCGGGCCACGGCGATTCTCGCGCAGGTAACGCACCGGGAGATCCGGATCCACCTGCGTGGTGTTGACGCCGGCGGGCATCAGAGCGTGCTTGAGAGCCAGCGCGCAGATCACCGCCTCCAGAGCCCCGGCGGCGCCGAGCGTGTGGCCGGTCGCGCCCTTGGTCGAGCTGCCCGGGATCTCGCTGCCGAGCACACCCGCCACGGCACGCCCCTCGGCCGCGTCGTTGTTCGCGGTGCCGGTGCCGTGGAAGTTGATGTAGTCGATGTCCTGCGCGGTGAGGGCGGCGCTCGCGAGCGCCAACAGCATGGCGGCACGCGCCCCGCGGCCGTCCGGCGGAGGCGATGACATGTGATAGGCATCGCTCGATTCTCCGGTCCCGAGCAGCAGCACCGCATCCGCATCGAGGCTTGCGGCGGGACGCTCGAGAAGCGCGAACGCCGCGGCTTCTCCGATGGAAAGGCCATCGCGCGCCACATCGAACGGGCGACAAGGGGTGCGCGATACCAGCTGCAGCGAATGAAAACCGTAGAGCGTCGTGAGGCACAGCGAGTCGACCCCGCCTACAAGCGCCGCGTCGATGACGTCCGCCTCGATGGCGCGCTGCGCCGAGGCGAACGCCTTGGCACTCGAGGAGCAAGCGGAGGAGGTGACGACGGCGGGACCCGTGAGGCCCAGCGCGCGCCGCGTAAAAGCGCCGAGCGAGAAGGTGTTGTGCGCACCGCGGTAGCGAAAGCCTTGCGGCAACGCCCCGCTCGCAGGGTCGCGTTCGCGGTAGGCGAGCTCGGTCTCGAGGATCCCGGACGTGCTGGTGCCGAGGAAGATCCCGATGCGATGGCTCCCGTGACGGGCGGCGCTCTGCTGCACGGCCTCGGCGAAGCCGTCCTGTGCGAGGGCGAGCCACGCCAGGCGATTGTTGCGGCACTCGAACTCGCGCAGCGATGCGGGCAACGCCTGAGCGTCGACCCCTGGGACTTCGCCGACACAGGTGTCGAGCGCCACCGTCTCAAAACCGCACGGGGCGAGCCCGGTGCGCTGCGCGCGCAAGGTATCGTGGGTGGCGGCGAGTCCGCGTCCGATCGCGCTCGTGGCGGTAAAGGCCGTCAGTGCAAGGGGGCTCACGCGGCGCAGTCTACGTCACGGACCCGCCGGGCACGATCGAACCCGCGTCGCCTGCATCGCTCCCGCGGCAGCTCCTGCTCAGGTGAGCGGGGCCGCAGCGCGTGCCAGGGCCGCCGCGAGCGTGATGGGCGTGAGATGCGCCGTCGCCAGGACCGCAAGCAGGCGCGGCAACACTTCCAGGATCACCGGCGCGCCCGCGGCGGTGCGCGCCGCGTGCCCATCGTGCAGCAGCAGGATGTCGCCGGCCTGCAGGCGCCGGGTGAGTCTGCCGAGCACCGCGCCGGGGCTGCCGTTCACGGTGTCGAAGCCGCGGCGCGTCCAGCTCACGAGCTGCAGACCCTCCTGCGCCAGGACCGGCTCGAGAAAGGGGTTGCGCAGGCCGGCCGGTGCGCGGAAGAAACGCGGAACTTCTCCCGTCGCATCGAGGATCGCCTGCTGCGCCCGGCGGATTTCCGCGCCGAGCCCGCGCGGACCTAACAGTGAGAAGCGCTTCAGGTGACGGTAACTGTGATTACCGATCTCATGGCCGCGCGCAACGATGGCGCGCGCGAGCCCCGGGTGCCGCGCCACCCGATCGCCGATGCAGAAGAATGTGGCGCTCGCGCCGTGGGCATCGAGCAGGTCGAGCACGCGCCCGGTGACATCGGGATCGGGACCGTCGTCGAGGGTGAGGGCGACCGCGGCTGCTGCGCCGGGTGCCTCCGGCACGCTGCACCCGCCGCTCGCGGCGGCCGGCGGCAGGTGCGTCCAGTTCGGCCCGAGCCAGCGGCTCCTCGGCCACAGCCCCGCGGCGGTAAGGAGGAGATGGTTGGCCAGGACAGCCGAGAGCGCCCACGGCCACGCCGGCGGGCGCACCAGCACCGCGACCGCCGCGCCCACATGCATCGCGACCGAGCCGCGGATGAGCGGGGACGGCCGCCAGGATCGCCGCAGGGCAGGCAGCGGGGCGCGCAGCGGAGGGCTCATCGGAAAATTCTCCCCCTATTCGGGCTTATCCCGCGAGGGATGTCGTGCTCAGGGTGGGGCGCCAGGCGTGTATCGAGGAATCGTTCCCAGAGCCGGCGCCAGGTCGGCCAGTCATGCCCGCCGGGGACGCTGTCCACGTCGGTGGGCGCCAGTGCGTCCGCCAGGAGTCGATGACGCTCCGCAAAGCGATCCTCGCTCCCGAGACCGAGGTGAACCGTGAGAGCTCCCGAACGCAGGCTCTTGATGAAGCGCCATACCCGCCGCTCGTCATCGTCGTTGGCAAGCTCCGGGGGGTCCCAGCCCTCGACACCCCGGGCACGCGCGATCTCGCCCGTGACGATATGACTGCCGAGGTAGGGCGCGAACACGCAAAGGCCGGCAAGCTCCGCCGGGTGCTGTTCGGCGCAGCACAGGGCGAGGTAGCCGCCGAGGGAGATGCCGCCGAGCCAAACGGCGCACCCGAGCGAGCGTGCCGGGAGAATCAACTCCTGCCGCACGCGCGTGAGTACGGTGCGATCGATCACCTGCTGCAACTCGACTCCCGCAAACACGAGGTCGACGTCGAGATGCCGCTCGCGCGCTGTGCTCACGAAACCCTCGCGCACGAAGTCATCGGGACCACTGTACGCGGCGGGCAACATCACCACCCGTCGCGGCGCGGTGTGACCGGCCCGCGCTGCCGCGAAGATCGTGGGGATCACGGGCCGGTCCGCGCCGCCAGAGGCGGGGGCGGCATCGCCCCCGTGCGCGGCGCCGGGCGGGGGGGCGTCGCACGGCGCGCCATCAGGGCGGCAAACAACAGGGCGAGCAGCGTACCGGGCGCCACCGTCGAGCCGAGGTCGGCGAGCAGCGGAACGCTCGAGGACGCGAGCACACCAAACGCGATCACCGTGGCGAGGTTCGCGACCAGCAGCGAGGCGAGCGTCAGCGGGACGGAGCCGCGTTGCGGCTGCTCGCTGTTGCGATCGAAGAACAGGGCGTAGTTAGAGCCCACTGCCACGATCAGTAGCATGCCGACGACGTGCAGAATGGTGAGCTGCCGGCCGAGAGACACGAGACATCCTGCGACCGCCAATACCGCCAGCGCCAGCGGCCCCACGACCCTGACCACGCGCGACGGGGAGCGCAGCGTCGCGAGCAGCAACAGCACGATGGCGCCGAGCCCGACGAGCGCCAGGTGCACGGCGCCATTCAAGTAGCCCGAGTAGAGCCGGTCGGCCTCACCCTTGACGTCCAGCAACTCCGCCCGCGCGGTTCGCTCGGCGGCCACAGCGGCGCGCAGACGCGCGACGGCGGCCTCGGACAGCTCGCCGGAACCTGGTGCCTCCACCGGTAGCAGGGCCGACCAGCGCTGCGCCTCCCTGACGAGGAGCGTCTGCTCGGCCCATGCGAGGGAGGTGCCCGCGAGATCCGCCTGCGCCAGCAGGGGCCCCGTGCGAGCCTGCTCGACGTCGAGCAGAAAGGGTTGCAGCCGCGCGGGGCTGACCGGGAGGTCCGCCACCGCCCGCTTCAGGTTCGCAGCCAGCTCGGCGGGGGGCGGCAGGCTGGCCTGTCGCGCCCGCTGCACGGCCAGCGGCGGCAGATAACGGGCCGGTGATTCGAAACCACCGATTGCGCCGGCATCCACGAGCGGCGTCAATCGCGCGCCCAATGCCTGCGCTGCGTTTAGCGCTCCCTCACGATCGGCGGCGGATACGATCACGACGTAACGCATCTCCGGCGCGCCGGCGTCCGCGTGCAGCTGCTCATCGAGCGCCTGGGCCGAGACGGGAATCGGGCTCAGGGCGGAGAGCTCGTGGCTCCAGAGCGTGCCGCGATGCAGGTACAGCGCCGCGCCGGCCAGCACGGGCACCAGGACCAGCACCGCCCGCGCCCGGCGCATCTTCTCCAGGGCGTACGCGAGTCGCTCGCCGGGTACGGCGAGGTCGCGGATCGCAAGCTTGCGGGGGAGCCACTCTGGCAGAACGAAGCGCGTGACGAGGGCCGCCGCGATGAGGCCGATGATGGAAAACAGGCCGAGCTGCCCGAGGCCCGGAAAAGCCGAGGGCAGCAGTGCCGCGAACCCACAGATCGAGGTGAGCACTCCGAGGCGGATGGTGGGCCACACCGACTGACGAAAGTCTGCCGTGCCCTGGATGAAGAGATAGATGGAATAGTCGACCGCCTCACCGATCAGCGTGACGCCGAAGCCGAGGGTGATGCCGTGCACGGCGCGAAAGACGAGCGCCACGGCCGCAACTCCCGCCAGCGCCCCCGAGGCCACCGGCACGAGGGTCAGGGCGAGCGCAGGCAGCGAGCGATACACGGCGAGTAGCAGCGCCGCGATGAGCGCGGCGCTGATGCAGGACAGCCGCAGCACCTGGCCTTTGATCGTGGCGCGGGAGGCGACTGCGAACACCGGCGGTCCGCTCATCTTCAGGGTGAGCCCCGCGCGCGCAGCGGTCGGAAGGCTTAGCAGAGCCTCGGCGAACGCGTGCCGCATGGCCTCGCAGGCTGCCTGCTGGGCGTCGGTATCCGATCCCGCACCACGCGTCCGTGCCAGCAGCAGCGCACGAGTGCCATCGGGCGAGCTCCACACGCCGAAGCTGGTGTGCGGGACGTGACCCTCACCCATGGAATCGATGATGGCGGCCATCTCCCCGGTCGGGTCGTGCACGAACAGCGGCTTCAGCAGCAGACCTGCGGGGGAGGCGAGCGCCGCGAGCGAATCGGCGAGCGCCGCGTGCAGGCCGTCCGCACTGAAGCGCTGTGGCGTGACGGACGGGCTCAGCAGGTAGCGATGAGGAAAGAGAAACCCGCGATCGCGCTCGATTTGCGCCGCATCCCCGTTGTCGACGCTGAGAAAGGCCGGGTCGGACTTGAGACGCGCCGCGAGCTGCGCCGAGACCTGCGCGCGGCCGCGCGCGTCGCCACCCTCGATAGCGGCCAGGATGAGGTGCGCCGCGGGCCCCGCACGCAACTGCTCCACCAGCAGGCGCTGCGTCGGGCTCGCCCGCCGCGGCAGAAATGCCGACAGATCGGCGGTGTAGGTGGCGCGCGTGACGATCACGGCGGCGAGCAGCGCGAGCAACGCCCAGAGCAGCGTGCCGGAGCGACCGGCTCGCGTCATGGGCTCACCTCCGAGCCGATGCTGAGCACGGAGGCGTCGCCATCAGTCTGCGTGATGCGGACAGTGTGGATGGCATCGCGCTCGCCTTCGATGCGGACTTCCTTGACGGTACGCGCGACCGTCGCGT
>DASZHQ010000013.1:0-21984 GCA_035937715.1 Steroidobacteraceae bacterium
GAATGCCGATTCGCCTGGCACCTGCTCTCGGCGATGATTGCTCCCGTAGAAATCGCAAACTCATCGAAAGATGAGGACGCAAAGCCTCCGGTCTAAGGGTTACGGCCTATGACAGCGGGGTTGCCGGGGCGGGAAACGCCGCCTCGTTAGACACCCGGCCTTTAGCAGGCCTTGTCAGGCAACTTCGCGTGTGTCGCTCCCTTGAAAACCGGATTTCACATAACCGGTTTTTGGGGAGTAGAAAATGCGAAATGCACGTCTCTCGGTCCGTCTCCTCGGATGGATCACTTTTGCCACGACATTGACACTTGCGGGTTGCGGAGGCTCCGGCGATGGATCAACGAGCTCCTCGCCCGGCACCGTTGCAAACCAGGCTCCGTCGACCACCTCGGCTCCACTGCCGACGGCGGGGACCGCGAGCGCAACACTCACATGGCTTGCACCCACCGAGAACACCGACGGCACGGCGCTGACTGATCTCGCTGGCTTCAGGATCCACTACGGTACAGACCCAGCACAGCTCGCCAGCACGATCGCGCTCTCGGGCCCCGGTCTTCTGACCTACGTGATCGACGGGCTTCCGGTTGGCACGCGGTATTACTTTGCAGTGATGGCGATGACCCGCAGCGGAGTCGAAGGTGTCGAGTCACCCGTCGTCTCGAAGCTCATCTCCTGACATACCCCAAAAAGGACATCTCATGAGCCAAATGCGCGCGTCCCCACACTCCCCGCAGCCAGCGCAAGCCGTGCCGGACCATTCCCACGCTGCGACACAGACGGCAACGGGCAGCCTGCCCAGACCCGATATGACGGCACGCTATGCGGTGCAGCTACGTATCTCGGCGGTTCCCATCGATCCGCACAGCGTCCCTCGGCTCGACATCTTCGAGATGTACACTCTGTACTGCGACGTGCGGGTCGAAAATGGTACGGTGCGCCACGCGCTGCGCCTCGGCTTCTTCAAGGACGAGTGCACCGCGAAAACCATCGCTCACTACCTCGCATCGTATTTTGATGCGCCCGAGATCGTGGCGCTTGCTCCCGCAGAGCACGCGCGCGCGCTGGGGCTGCGACTCGTAGCGCTGCAGGACGTGGGCGAGGACTCGGGTCGGCACGCGAGTATCGAGCTGGTCGGGTCACCGCCCCTGCTCAGGCAGAGCCATAAAACGCCGGCAGTCGCCACGGCGAGCCCGAGAGCCGCGCCGCGCTCGTTGTGGTCCCGTCTGCTGGAAACAGCCGCCTGAGACAGTGATCACAGTTCGTTCGTGGTCCCAGGGCACGCCGTTCGCATGTGACGTAATCCTCGGAACATGTGACGTAATCCTCGGAAGGAATACCGCTCCCCCCGTACCTTCCACGCTCTGCAGCGGTAAGCGAGTGACCAACGGCTGGGCACGGCTCCTCACCGTGACATCAGCCGGATGCGATCCGCACGTACCGAGCGTGTCGGAGGCATTCCATGTCCAGGGCCCTCTTACGCCCAGCGCACTTCATCAGCGTCAGCGATGCCCCGCACGCCGTACACGGCAGGCGCGGCCTGGCAGCCTGTTTGACGTCCCTGCTGCTCCTGCAGGCGGGCGAGCACGCGCTGGCCGGTGCGCCCGCCGTCGCCGCGAGCGCGGGCATGCTGAAGCAGTTGAGCGTCGAGGAGTTGATGAACGTCGAGGTGACCTCCGTCACCAAGGAACCGCAAAAGCTGCTGCAGGCGGCTGCTTCCATCCAGGTCATCACCGCGGAGGACATTCGCCGCTCCGGCGCGACGCGCATTCCGGAGGCGCTGCGCTTGGCCGACAACCTCGAGGTGGCGCAGATCAACGCGCATGACTGGGCAATCAGCGCCCGTGGATTCAACGCCAATCTCGCCAATAAGCTCCTGGTCCTCATCGACGGTCGAGCCGTATACACGCCGCTGTACGGCGGGGTTCTCTGGGATGCGCAGGACTACCTGCTCAAGGATATCGACCGCATCGAAGTCATCAGTGGACCGGGCGGGACGTTGTGGGGAGCCAACGCGGTCAACGGCGTCATTAACATCGTCAGCAAAGCCGCTGCCGACACCCAGGGGCTGTATGCCTATGGGGGCGGGGGCAACCAGCTGCGCGAAGCGGCAGGCGTGCGCTACGGGGCCGAGCTCACACCGAACGTCTTCCTCCGCTTTTACGGCAAGTACAGCGATTACGCTGAGGAGGTCACGAGCACCGGTGCCGGCGCACAGGACGCGTGGCACATGGGTCGTGGCGGATTTCGCCTGGACGCGCAGTCCTCACCCCAGGACCGCTTCACCGTGCAGGGTGACCTTTACAACGGCACCGAAGAGAACAGCGTCAACGGAGACGCGGGTCGGTCCGGCGGCAACATTCTCGGCCGCTGGACGCATACGACGGCACCTGGGTCTTCGCTGAGCCTGCAGCTCTACTACGACCACACCTATCTCTCCCAGCCGTTTGCCGCGAGTCCGCCGGCGGCCTTCTTCACCGGCTTTCCAGCGGCCTCGCTGATGGACACACTGAACACTTACGACCTGGATTTCCAGCACCACTTTGACTGGGGCTCACGGCAAAAGCTCAGCTGGGGCCTGGGCTATCGGGCCACCCACGAGACGGACTCGGATCTGTCGGTGGTGCGTTTCACGCCGCCGGTTCTCGACCAGGCCCTCTACAGCGGCTTCCTGCAGGACGAGATCATGCTCGCCCCGAGCGTGTATCTCACCCTCGGCTCAAAGCTCGAGCACAACAGCTATACCGGCTACGAGTGGGAGCCGAGCGGACGTGCGCAGTGGAACGTCGACTCCGCGCAACTACTGTGGGCGGCCGTTTCGCGCGCGGTTCGCACGCCCTCGCGGTACGACCGTGATCTGCTGGTGCCGAGCGGCCTGGTCAACGCACCGCCTCCTTTTCAGTTCCCAGCCAGCTTTCTGCGGGGGAACGCGGACTTCATATCCGAGGTACTGCTTGCCTATGAAGCGGGCTATCGCGCCGCGCTCGGACCCCGGGTGTCGCTCTCGGTCTCCACCTTCTACAACGACTACCATGATCTGCGCAGCACGACGGCGACTGCGACGACGCCCACGTACGTCTTCCCGTTTCCAATCTACTTCCAGAACAATCTCGAAGGCCACACCTACGGCTTCGAGCTGAGCGCCTCCTATCAGATGCTCGATGGGTGGCGGCTGCACGCCGGCTACGACCTGCTGCGGGAAGACATTCACGTCAAGCCGGGAGAAACCGACGCCACCGGCGCGACCAACGAGACCGCCGACCCGCAGCAGCAGGTGACGCTGCGCTCGAGCATGGACCTGCCGGGCAGCGTGACGCTCGATGCCGCACTGCGCTGGGTGGACAAGCTGCGCATCAATAACGGTCCGACCGCAGGTCCGGTCGTGGGGATCGTGCCAAGCTACTTCGGACTGGACGCGCGCCTTGCCTGGCACGTCAGCGACAAACTCGAACTCTCCGTCGTGGGGCAGAATCTGCTGCACGACCGGCACACCGAGTACGGTTTCCCCTCTGCAGTGCGCGAGCAGATCACGCGCGGTGTGTTTGGCAAGATCACATGGGGTTACTGACGATCATCGCACCGCGTGCGTTGCTGCGCTGGGCGGCGCTGCTGCTTCTTGCCGGCCTGGCGGGCGCCGCGGCACCCGTGTCCGAGTTCCAGCTGAAGGCGGTGTTCCTCTTCAATTTTGCGCAGTTCGTGGACTGGCCGGCGGCGGCGTTGCCTCGCGCCGGCGCGCCATTTGTCATCGGCGTCCTGGGGAAGGACCCCTTCGGCGCACTTCTCGATGAGGTGGTGCAGGGCGAGACCGTGAACGGCCACCCCTTCGCCATCGAGCGTTATCGCGATGTTACCCAGATCCGCGCTTGCCAGATCCTCTTCATCCCGGCCTCCGAGCTGACACAACTCGGCGAGATTCTCACCGCGCTCAAGGGACACAGCGTGCTCACGGTGACCGATGCCGACGAGCGCGCGCCGCGCGGCGTGATTATCGAACTCCTCACGCGCGACAACAGAATCCGGCTGCGCATCGATCTGCAGGCCGCCAGGGCGAGCAATCTGACGATCAGCTCGAAGCTGTTGCGCCCCGCGGAGATCGTGGGAGCAGGGAGCTAGCGATATGAGCGCCCAGACACGCCCCATGCGCCGCACTCTCATGACGGTCATTCTGCTCACCTGCGGAGCAGTCATGCTGATCACCGCGGCCACGTTCTTCGCCTACGAGTACCTGACCTTCCGGCAGCTGACGCTTCGAAACCTGGAGATTCTCGGGAAGGCGATCGCGGCGAATAGCACAGCGGCGCTCGCCTTCGACAACCCGGACGATGCGCGCGAGGTCTTGTCCGCCTTCAAGGCGCAGCCGCACGTCGTCGCCGCACGGCTGTATGTAAGCGATGGGCGCCTGATCGCATCCTACCCCGACGGCGCCACCCATGCGCCTGCGGCGCCATTGCCCCGCAAGGACGGCTATCGATTCGAGGGAGGATCGCTGCGCGGTGTCCAGCCGGTCGTGCAGGGCGGGCGACGACTGGGAACGCTTTACCTGGAGTCAGATCTGGGGGAGATCTACGAGCACTTCGAGCTCTTTGTAATGACCGGTGCGGCGTTCATGCTGGTGTGCTGCATCGCCGCGTACCTGATCTCGAGACGCCTGCAGCGGGTGATCTCCCAACCCCTCCTGGCGCTTGCCGCGACGGCACGACAGGTGTCCGAGCGCCGCGACTATTCGGTGCGCGCCGTCAAATCGGCCGGACAGGAGTTCGCCCTGCTCACCGATGCGTTCAATCACATGTTGACGCGTATCGAGGGCGATCGGACCAAACTGCAGAGCCAGCTGAGCCGCCTGGATCTGCTGCATCGCATTACCCGCGCCACCGGCGAGCGCCAGGACCTGCCGAGCGTGTTCCGGGTCGTTCTGCACGCCCTCGAGGAGCATATGCGGCTCGATTTCGGCTGCCTGTGCGTATACGAAGCGAGTGTTGAAGCCCTGTCCGTTGCGGTGATCGGGCCGCGCAGCGCGCGCTTTTGCAGTGCCCTCGCTCTGGCAGAGCGCGAACGGGTACCGATCGATGAGAACGGACTGGCGCGCTGCGTCGGCGGCGAGCTCGTCTACGAACCGGATACCCGCGACCTGAAGTTCCCGTTTCCGCAACGCTTTACCCGGGCAGGACTGTACGCGCTCGTGGTCGCACCGCTGTTGGTGGAAAAGCGCGTGTTCGGCGTGCTGGTCGCAGCCCGTCACGCGGCCCAGTCCTTCAGCAGCGCCGATTGCGAGTTCCTGCGCCAGCTGAGCGAGCACGTAGCTCTCGGCGCGCATCAGGCCCAGCTCTACGGAGCGCTGCAGCGTGCCTACGACGATCTGCGCCAGTCACAGCAGGCGATCATGCAGCAGGAGCGCTTGCGAGCGCTCGGCGAGATGGCGAGCGGCATCGCGCACGACATCAACAATGCGATTTCACCCATCGCGCTTTATACCGAGTCGCTGTTGGAGCGCGAGCCGGGCTTGAGCGAGCGGGCGCGCGGCTATCTGCGCATTATCCAGACTGCTATCGAGGATGTCGCCGAGACCGTGGCGCGCATGCGTGAGTTCTACCGCGCGCGCGAAGCCGAGCTGGTTCTTTCGCAGGTGGGCTGCAATCGCCTGATCGAGCAGGTCGTCAATCTCACGCGCGCCCGCTGGAGTGATCAGCCCCAGCAGCGCGGACTTGTCATTCAGCTGCATACGGATCTCGCCGAAGACCTGCCGGACATCATGGGCTCGGAAGTCGAGATCCGCGACGCCCTCACCAATCTCATCTTCAATGCCGTGGACGCCATGCCCGATGGCGGAACCCTCACCCTGCGCACCCGGGTCGTCTCCAGCGGCCCTCCCGGCAGCGCCAACACGGTGCGCCAGGTAACCGTGGAGGTCAGCGATACGGGTGTAGGCATGGACGAGGAGACGCGCCGCCGATGTCTCGAGCCTTTCTACACAACGAAGGGCGAACGCGGCACAGGCCTGGGCCTGGCGATGGTCTACGGCATGGTCCAGCGTCACAGCGCCGAGCTGGAGATCGACAGTGCGCTGCGCCGCGGCACGACCGTGCGGCTGATCTTTGCGGCCGCCGATCCGCTCGTACTCGCGACAACTGCGGGACCGCGGCTGCCGCCGCCGCTGCGGCGATTGCGGATTCTGCTCGTCGACGACGATCCGACACTGCTCCAGTCCCTGCGGGATATCCTTGAACAGGACGGCCACGTCGTCACGGTCACCGACGGGGGTCAAAAGGGTATCGACGCCTTCACGGCCGCACTCCTCCAGGGCACGCCCTTCGCGCTCGTCATTACCGATCTCGGAATGCCGTACGTCGATGGTCGCAAGGTCGCCGCCGCGATCAAGGCGACCTCGGCGGGGACGCCGGTCATCATGCTCACGGGATGGGGCAGGCGTCTGCTGGCTGATAAGGAGATTCCCGACCACGTCGACCGCGTGCTCAGCAAGCCGCCGCGCCTCCAGGAGGTGCGTGCGGCGATCGCGGAACTCACGCCGGCCGCCGACCCCGCCACGGCGTGCTCGGCATGACCCCCATGACTCGCGCACGATTGCTCATCGTCGATGACGAAGCGGCGCTGATGCGCGCACTGTGCGACACGCTGGAGCAGGAAGGCTACGTCACCTGCGGGTTCAGCTCGGGGCTCGAGGCCGTGGCGGCGCTGCGTGAGCAGCCATTCGATCTGCTCCTGACCGACCTCATGATGCCGCAAATGGACGGCATCATGCTGCTGCGCGCCTGTCACGAGATCGACCACGACCTGGCCTGCATCGTGATGACCGGACACGGCACGATCGCGACCGCCGTCGATGCGCTCAAGGCAGGCGCGCTCGACTACGTCCTGAAACCATTCAAAGTGCACAGCATTCTGGCGGCACTCACGCGGGCGTTGGCTACGCGGCAGGTACAGCTGGAAAACATTAAACTGCGCGAATCAGTCTCGATCTACGAGCTCGCCCGTGCCATTACCCAGGGTCTGGAGCACGAGGAGATCGTCGCGCGGACCCTGGCAGCGGCTGCCCGCCAAACCAACGTCGGCGGGGTCTACCTCCTCATGCCGGGCCCGGACGACCGCACGCTGCGGCTGGCGGGATCAACCGGTCCCAGCGCGCAACCCGTGAGCGGCGTAGTGCCGGTAGATGAGGAAATGCAGCGCTGGGTCGAGCGCGCACGCACAGATCTCGAGGCCCCGGATGGAAACAGCGGAGCGCGCGCGCTCTCCACGCATCCGTTCGATGCCGCAATCGGCATCGCGTTGCCGATCATTACCGGCGGCAGGTTCTTTGGGGTCCTGGGCTTCAGCTCCGCGCGGCCCCAACGCATCAGTTCCGGACAGATCAAGGCGCTGGATGTGCTCGCTCGTACCGCCGCAACGGCCTTCGCGACCGCCGCACTCGTCGCGGAGCTGCGCCGCATGAACGAGCTGCTCGAGCAGCGCGTGCGTGAGCGCACGAGCGAGCTGGAGAGCGCCAACAAGGACCTCGAGTCCTTCTCCTACTCGGTGTCGCACGATCTGCGTGAGCCGCTGCGTGCCGTGGAGGGCTACTGCGAAATGTTTCGCACCGAGTTCGCTGATGGTGTTCCCGAGCCCGGCCGCAGGCTCCTGGAGCGAATAGGGGCGGGTGCGAGCCGCATGACCAGGCTCATCAACGACCTGTTGCATTTCTCGCGCTTCAGCCGCGAGCCGCTGCAATGCCTGCGTGTGCCGGTGCGCGAGCTCGTGCTGCAGATCGTTGCGCAGCTCAAGGAGCGGCAGCACGAGCGGCAGTTGATCGTGGAGGTCGGAGAGCTCCCGGACTGCTTCGCTGATCAGGCGCTGCTCGAGCAGGTACTGGTCAACCTGCTCTCGAATGCGTTCAAGTTCACGAGCGGCTGCGAAGTAGCGCGCATCCAGGTCGGGGCACTGCGCCAGGGCGAGGGAATCGTCTACTACGTGCGCGATAACGGTGTGGGCTTCGACATGCGCTATGCCGACAAGCTCTTCGGCGTGTTTCAGCGCCTCCATTCCCAGGAGGTCTTCGAGGGCACGGGTATCGGCTTGTCCATCGTGCACCGGATCATCACGCGGCACGGTGGAAAGGTCTGGGCAGACAGCCGTCCTGGCGAGGGTACTGCGCTCTACTTCACCCTGCCGCCACCGGCAGAGCAGCGCGCCGCGTAGGGGAATCGCTACGCCCTCCCGGGCACTTCCCGACTCATGTCGAGTTAACAGTTGGGAATGTGACGCCGGTCCCGAGAATGCTTGATTCACAAGGGTTTAATAGACCCCTGTGGACTGTCCCGCGAACCGCAATAGCCGCACGCGCACCCTGCGCGCTCGCCGGCGCAAGAGCGATGGCGTGGTGCGTGCCGCGATCCCGACTGCTCCCGCCACACAACACGCCGCGTATGAGCACGTCCAGCACTGATCGCCCCGCCGAGCAGACCGCGCCTGTCCCGCTGCGCGTATTGCTCGTGGAGGATTCGACGTCGGACGCGGAGCTCGCGCTGTGGCGCTTGAGGCAGGCCGGCTACGTGTGCACCCACCAGTGCGTCGTGACCGAAGCCGAGATGCGCGCCGCGCTACGCGCCGGGTTACCCGACGTGATCCTGTCGGACTTCAGCCTCCCCTCTTTCGATGGCATGTCGGCGCTCGCGATCGCCCGGGCCGAAGCTCCCGGTGTCCCCTTCATCTTCCTCTCTGGCACGATCGGCGAAGAGCGCGCCATCGAGGCGTTGAAGTGCGGCGCGGTCGACTACGTGCTGAAGAGCAACCCGAAACGCCTCGTGCCCGCCGTGCGACGCGCCCTCGAAGACGCGGCACTGCGTCGCAGCAGTCAGCTCGCCGAGAAGCAGCTCGCCCGCCTGACCGGCGTCCTGCAGATGCTTTCCGGAATCAACTCGGCATTGGTGCGCATTCCGAATCGCGACGAGGTTCTTGTAGAGACTTGCCGACTCGCTCGCAGCGTCGGCGGATACGCTCTCGCCATGGTGGCGCTGATCAATCCGGGCACGCGCATGGCACGGCCCGTCGGCTGGGCGGGGTACGACTTTCTGCCCCATCCGGAAGCGGAATTCCCCGTGGCGGATCATGAAGAGGGCGACGCGAGCCTCATGGCGCGCGTCATTCGCACCGGGGAGGCGACACTGTGTGAGGACATCGAAAGCTTCCCCCACGTAATTCATGAACGCCGCAAGCTCATCGCCGCGGGCGTGCGCTCGCTCGCCTGCCTCCCGCTGCGCGTGGACAATACCCCGGTCGGGGCCTTTCTCTGTGGCACGCTCGCGACCGGTCTCATTGGCCCGGATGAGATGCTGCTGCTCCAGGAGCTCGCCTCCAACCTGTCCTTCGGTCTGCAGTACCTCGACAAGCAGGATGCGGTGCGGTTCCTTTCCTACTTCGAGCCGCTCACCGGCCTCGCCAAGCGCGCCCTGTTCTGCGAGCGCTTCAGCCGCCTGCTCACGCGGGGTGCGGAAAGCCTGCCACGGCTCGCAATCACCGTATTCGATATCGACCATCTGAGCGTCATCAATGATTCCTTTGGACGGCATACGGGAGACCGCCTGTTACAGTGCGTCGCGGATCGGTTGAAGGAGCACTTCCGCGACAGCGAGCAGCTGGCGCATCTGGGCGGCGGAACCTTCGTCTGCATGAATGCCCTGCCCAGCAGTCCCGAGAACTCCGGCTCCCTGCATGACGACGTCACGCGGCTCTTCGATCGGCCCTTCAGTGTCGATGGGCGCGAGATCGTAGCTACGATCAAGAGCGGCGTGGCCTGCTATCCCGACGATGGCCGCGAGCCCCACGAGCTGGTGCAGAACGCCGAAGCGGCTCTGAAGGAGGCGAAGACCTCGGGCGAGCGTTACCTGCATCACCGCATCGAGATGAATTCCGAGCTCGCGCGTCGGGTTGGACTGGAGAACCGGCTGCGCACAGCGCTCGACAAGGACCAATTCCTCCTGCACTACCAGCCCAAGATCGCCCTGCGCACCGGCGAGATCGTCGGGGTCGAGGCGCTGTTGCGCTGGCAGGACCCGGACAACGGACTCACCTCACCCGCGAGCTTCCTGCCGCTGCTGGAATCCGCCGGGCTGATGGGCGCAACCGGCGCGTGGGTGCTGAGGCGGGCGGCAGCCGATTGTCGCGAGTGGCGCCGCAAGGGCCTGCCGCCCATCAGAGTCGCCGTCAATCTCTCGCCAGTGGAGCTGAGACGGCGGAATATCGCGCGCGAGGTCCTCGAGTGCATCGGCGACTTCGCGGGCAATTCGAGCTGGGGTATCGATATCGAAATCACCGAAGGCGCCCTCTCGGGCGACTTTTCAGCGTGCATCCATACGTTGCGGCTGCTCCGTGCCGCCGGGATGCGGATCGCCATCGATGATTTCGGAACGGGATTCTCTTCGCTCGGTCGCCTGTCCGAGCTGCCGATCGACACGCTGAAGATCGATCGGGGGTTCACCGTACGTCTGCCATCGGACCGCAAGGCCTGCACGCTGGTCTCGACAATCATAGGTCTGGCGCACGCGTTCGACATGACGACGGTCGCCGAGGGGGTGGAGAATCGGGCGCAGCTCGACTACCTGACGCGCGCGGGTTGCGACGAGTCGCAGGGCTACCTGCACAGCCGGCCCCTGCCAAGCGCCGAACTCGAGACCTGGTTCAAGCGGTCAGGATTCCTCGCAGCTCGCGGACAAGAATCTGCGCAGGCCTGAACGCAGCTGTCACTGCGGCCTTCATAAGACGTAGGATCACGGACCGTCCCGGAGGTTCAAGAGTCCCGAAATAAGCCGTGGCCCCTGCGCCGACTCAACACCTGAGGACGCCACGCCAGGACGATCTTGGCCTCAAACGGATCGGCAACAATACCGGCTTCCTGATCAGTCTCCTGCCCAATGGCGCAATTTTTGCGCTTGAGCATGTGCGAGACGGCCGCCGGATCATGATCAACCAGTCGCTCGGCTCGCCCCTCAGCGGCAGCATGGGGATTTTTTGCCTGCGCCTCGGCGGCCACGAGCCGCGCATCGTGCCGATCGCCGGCGCCGAGGCGCCCTGCGGTGTCGGCATGGCGTCCGACCGCTTCGTCTGGCGGGGTGAAACCTCAGGAGTGCACCACGAAGTCAGCCTGCAGCTGGCTGCAGGCGAGAATCTCTGGATCTGGCGTGCCGAGGTGCGCAACGCACGCAAGCAGACACTGCACTGCGACACCGTACTCATCCAGGATCTCGGCTTGGGCGAGCCGGCGTTCCTGATGAACAGTGAGGCTTATGCCAGTCAATATATCGACCATCATATTGCCCGGCATTCCTCCATGGGCCCGGTGCTCATGGCGCGGCAGAATCTCCCCCAGGACGGCAGGCATCCCTGGGTCGCGCACGGCTGTCTCGAGGGTGCCGCCGCCTTTGCAACCGATTTCCGACAAGTGATGGGGCCGGGGCACCGCGATGCCGATCGCTTCGCGCTCCCTTTTGGGATGAATCTCCCCTCGGTCCGCCTGCAGCATGAGGCGGCTTGTGCCGCATTGCAGTCCAACGCCGTCGCACTGTCGCCCGGGGCCACGACATCCTGGACGTTCTTCGGCAGCTACAGCGCAGACCATTCTGCCCCTTCCACCGATGCCGACCTGATGCTGATCGAAGGTGCCGGGCATGTAAGGGGAGCAACGCGGCGGCGAAGGGTCCACCTCTCCCGGCCGATACGCAGCCTCGTGCAGGATTCCCCAGTCGCTGTCGCCGAGTCGCCGGGCGAGGAGGCGATCGAGGAAAGCTACCCCCTGCGCACGCACGTCGAGAGGGTCGACAGCCGGCTGCTGTCCTTCTTTACGCCAGGAGAAACGCACAGTCGTCACATTGTCCTGCGCGACAAGGAGCGCATCGTGCTGCGCCGGCACGGCACCTTGCTGCTCGGCGGGGCGCAGATGCTGCCTGATGAGGCTACGTTGTGCGTCACCTGCTGGATGCACGGCGTGTTCGGCGCGCAGCTCACCATCGGCAATACTTCATTTCACCGGCTCCTTTCCGTTTCACGCGATCCCTACAACATCACCCGCGGCAGCGGGCTGCGCATGCTCGTGGACGCAGGCGATGGCTGGCGATTGTTGACCGTGCCGTCGGTGTTCGAGATCGGCCTGGACGATTGCCGCTGGATCTACCGGCTCGGCGAGAGGACCATCACGGTCGCGGCAGTCGTTTCGGCCGAAGAGCCTGCCATGCAGTGGAACGTGAGGGTTGCAGGCCCACCCTGTCGATTCCTGCTCTTCTGCCATCTCGCCCTCGGCGAGCGTGAATTCGCGCAGGCTGCGCGGTTCGAAATCGACGCGCCAGGAAAGCGATTCAATTTCCGGCCCGACCCGTCCGACAATTGGAGCCGGCATTACCCGCAAGCCGTCTTCCACCTCGTGACGAGTACGCCGGAGAATATCGAGACGCTGGGAAGCGACGAGCTCCTTTACGCAGACGGCAAGCGCCGCTGTGCCGCCTACGCGGCACTGCGGACACGGTCGACCCAGGAATTCGCCTTCGCGATCGTCGGTTCGATGACCGATCCGCAGCGTGCCGGGCAGCTAGCCGCCCGGTATGCCGCCGGCGTCGATGGTCGGACGCTGCGAGTTCAGGCGGATCGCTACTGGCGCAACCTCACGCGTGGCATCCGCATTGCGAGCGCCGACGCTGACGCCAGCGCCGGCGCCGGCGCAATCTGCACAATTCTCCCCTGGCTGGCGCATGACGCGATGGTGCACCTGACCGTGCCCCACGGCCTCGAACAATCTACCGGCGGCGCCTGGGGCACTCGTGACGTCTGCCAGGGTCCGGTCGAGCTGTTGCTCTCGCTGGAGCATGACGAGCCGGTAAAGTCGATCCTGCGCATCGTTTTTGCCCAGCAGTACGCGCAGCGCGGCGACTGGCCGCAATGGTTCATGCTGGAGCCGTACTCGGCGATACAGGACAGGCAGGCGCATGGCGACGTGATCGTCTGGCCGCTTAAAGCCTTGTGCGACTACCTGGAGGCAACCGGCGATTTCGCACTGCTCGACGAAGCGGTGCCCTGGCGGCGCGAGGACAACCTGGGAAAGAGCTCCTGCGCCGATCCCATCGTGACTCACGTCGAAAAACTCATCGCAACGGTACGCGAGCGCTTCGTGCCCGGCACATGTCTGATCCGCTACGGCAACGGAGACTGGAACGACTCCCTTCAGCCGGTCGATGCTTCGAAACGCGACTGGATGGTGAGCAGCTGGACAGTCGCACTTCTGTACGAGCAGCTTTGCCGTTACGCCGAGGTTTTGCGACGCGCGGGACGCTCCGACGGCGCCGCCCTGCAGCGGCTGGCCGCTTCGATGCGGCAGGATTTCGACCGTTTCCTGATTCGCGCCGGCACGGTCGCCGGCTATGGCGTGTTCAGTCCCGAGGCCGACCTGCCCGAGTTGCTGTTTCACCCGGATGACCGCCAGACGGGCGTCGCTTATTCGCTGCTGCCCATGACACAGGCCCTCGTGAGTGGCCTCTTTACGCCGCAGCAGGCGCAGCACCATCTCGGGCTCATCCGGGAACATCTGGTGTTCTCCGATGGGGTACGGCTGATGGATCGGCCGATCGCCTACCACGGCGGCCTGCAGAGGATCTTTCAACGGGCAGAATCGGCCGCGTTCTTCGGTCGCGAGATCGGGCTCATGTACACGCACGCACACCTGCGCTACGCGCAAGTCCTGGCACTGTTCGGGCAGGCGCAGGAGCTGTGGAATGCCCTGCTGGTCGTCAATCCGATCGCCGTGACGGATCGCCTCGCCCACGCGGCGCTGCGCCAGCGCACCACCTATTTCAGCAGCAGCGATGCGGCCTTCCGCGATCGCTATCAGGCGAGCGCCGAGTGGGAGCGAGTGCGGGCCGCCGATGTCGCCGTCGAGGGCGGGTGGCGCATTTATTCGAGCGGACCGGGGCTGTACATGAATGTGCTCGTGCGCCACGCGCTGGGCGTGCGCCGCGACTTCGGCACACGGGTGGTCAGGCCGTGCCTGCCGGCGGCGTTGAGGGCACTGAGGCTGGAGTGGACCGCCGCGCTTGCGCCCGGCTCGCCGCCGCAGTGATCAAGGCGGCATAACTCCAGGCCAGGTGCCGGGCGGAGGTCTCAGCGCCCGTCGTGCGGTCGAACTGCTCGGAGAGTTCGCCGCCGGCGGGTGTGAAGGCTTGCACCGTTCGCATGAAAGCGTCGCCGCGCTGCAGGGCGCGCGCCGCCGCCACGCAGCTCTCGGCGGGCTGTTTCGCAATCCCCAGGCGCTCCCGAAAGCGGCTGTTCTCCTCGGTGACAGCCAGCTTGGCCCCGCCGCACAGCGCCTGCGCCAACCTGAAATGGAATTCCGCCGCCGCCAGGGTCGCAAAAAAATAGGCTCCGCCGCTGTAGTAGTGATCATTTGCGTAGCGCCCCATTGCCGCCGCCTGCCCTGGCGGGCGGTTGCGATTGATGGGGTATTCGCGTTCGAAAAGCTCCTCGAGCGCGGTGAGCGTCGCCTGCGCCCTGGGGTCGAGGACGCTGTGATTGCCGCTCGCACGCCCCGCGTGCAGCAGCGCGATGACGACGGCGACATCCAACGCCTTCTCGCCGGCCACGGTATCGGCGCGCGAACGGTAGAACCCGGCGGCCTCATCCCAAAGCGCGTCGAGCCGCAGGATGATTGCGTCCGCTGCGAGACGGCAGGCCTGGGCCCGGGCGTGTTCACCGCTCTCACCGAGCCACGCGGCGCCACGGGTCAGCGCCTGCGCCTGCACGAGCTGCGTGTAGTAGTGGTAGCCGCTCTGCTCTTCCCAGATATCGAAGCAGGGTTTTTGCGCGTACGACAGCGTAAAGGCCAGGTCGCCGCTGACGAGTTGGCGCAGCGCCCTCATGAGCCCCGCATCCGCGGGTGGGAACTGCTGCGACCAGCGCAACAGCGCAAGGCTCCGCAGCGCGGGCCCGTCTGCCTGGGGGCGCGACCAACGGGTGAAGTCGAGCGTGCCGTCCGCGTTGACCCGCACGTCGGCCAATACGGCTTCTCCCGACAGCGTCGCGATTTCAGCGTCGGGCCGTAGGTACTGCAGGAAGGCAGGCTGTACCCTGGCCCTGAAGTCGCCGCGGCGAAGAAGCTCGCGCCCATCGAGCGAGTGCAGCGCGAGGCTGAATTGCACGAACTCCCCGAAACGCACGCCGGCCGAACTGCCGGCGTAGCCTGCGGCCAGCGCCACGCGCAGCGCGTCCATGACGATCGCCGAATCGCGGAACCAGTGAAAGAAATAATCCGGCTCGGGATCGTAATGAGCCGGCACCGGCGAGGCGAGTACCGATCCGGGTCGCGGAATGACCCGCTGCCCGAACCCGGGGCGTTCGATCGCGAGATGGGTTGCGGAGATGGCCCCCAACATCGCATCCGCGGCGAACTGCGTCTCTGCGGCTATCCATTCGTCCAGCCCGATCATGCCCGCGCTCACGGCAAATGCGGGCTGCGGAAACCGAGCTTCTTCAGTCCGGCCTGGACCTCCGGGATTCCCATGAACAGCTTCCACATCAGTCCGCTGCGATAGTTCTCGATCATCACGATGATCGGCCCCTGGCTGACCGCGACGAACCAGTCGGCGTACCAGTCGCGCTGCTCACTGAAGCCATCCACGAAGCCCAAGCGCCCCCAGATCCTGTCGCCAAGATCCTCGTAGAAGTGCCGCACGGCGGCCGCTGCCTCCAGCGGAGCAAAGGCGAAGCTCGCCAGGGCCGCCGCGGGTGTGATGACGCCGTGGTCATTGTCGGGTGCGTGCGCGCTGTAGCCCGCAAAGCCATCGCCGGCGGTGAGGCCCCAGCAATCCGGCCCATACCCTTTATAGCCGAGAGGATTGCGCAGACAGTAAGCGTAATTGATGCGCGTGTGATTGACGTTCTGCTGCCAGTAGTCGGCGTAGGCATCGCGCAACCCGCGCGGATCGATGCCGCAAAAGGAGTAATGCGCGAAGAACAGCGGTCCACCCCAATCCGGACCGAGCGGCAGTTGCACGCCCTCGAAGCTGCGCCCGTTGAGAAAATCGCGACCCCTCGCCCAGCCCTCGTGATAGGCCTGCGCCTCTATGGCATGGCGCGGCGAAGACGCCGCCAGCAGGTAAGTGATGAGGCATTCATTCCATCCGAGGATTTCGTGGTTCAGCGCGAATCCGCTCGTGGGACTCCAGTGCCAGGTGAGCGCCTTGCGGCCGGGCTGGATATGCCGGTTCCATTCCGCCTCGTGCCACAGCCGGGTGATGCGCTCGCGCACGCGCGCTTCCTCGGGCGTTGCGCGATCAAAATAGGCGCGCACGCACAGCAGCCCCTGGAACAGAAACGACGTCTCCACCAGATCGGCGCCATCATCACCCGGGCCGAAGGGCACGGTGGCGCCGGTGTCGCCGCGCATGAAATGCGGATAGATGCCGTGGTAGCGAGTCGCCCTCTCCAGGCAATCCAGCATGACCGCAAAGCGCTCCAGTGCCTGCGCGCGCGTCACCCACCCCCGCTCGCAGGCGACGATCATGGCCAGGGCGCCGAACCCGGAGCCCGCGGTGGCAACCGGAGTGTCCACGTCGTCGGCACGCCGGTGGCAGCGATCCCGCGCCAGAGCGCTGACGGGGTGAGCCCCCTCCCAGAAGTAGCGAAACGTCTGGCGTTGCACGAGATCGAGAAGGCGCTCGTCGGAAAGCTCATTGCCGTGCTCTGCGAGTGCGGAGCGAGACCTGGCGGGGGCAGAATCTGGCATGGGCTGAAGCGGCCTAATGCGATGAAGTTGCCTGCTCGGCGGCGGGGCTGAAAGTCGGGCCCTGCGGATCCGATACCAGCTGCAGTCTGCGCGTGACAAGGGCGGCGCTGGCGCGGTCCTGGCTGATGTTGATCAGCCCGACGTTGGCCAGGGGACCTGCAAAGACTCCCTCGATCCTGGCGCGCGATATCGGATCGAGAACATCGAACGCGCCGTTCGACACCAGCCATTGCGGGCGTTGCAGGATGACGCGGGCGAAGGCCAGGCTTTGTTTCTCATCCTCGCTCAACACGCGGTCCCAACGCTCGGTGGTGTCGAGCCGCGGCTGCAGCCTTTCGAGCCCGACCTCCGCGAACGCCTGGGTGATGGCGGCGTCGGCAAAGTCCCCCGCCGAGTGCGGATAGGCGAGCGCGCTACGCAGCGTGCCGGGTGGAACGTAGGCACGCGCCGGCAGGAACACGAGCGACTTTCGCCCCGGGCGCGTGATCCGACCGCTTCCCCACGGCCAGATGCCGATGATCGCCCGAAACAGCAGGTCTCTCTCGGCGGTGCGTTCGCCGACGATCAGAACGCGCTCACCGGGCTCAAACTGCGCGTGCCTTTCGCTGAGGGTGATGCAGCCTGACGGCGCGGCGACCCGAAGATCATCGATGCGCATCGCGCCGCTGCTGGTCTCCTCCAGGTCGATGCGGCCGGCGCTGCGGCCGAGGTTATCCATGTCCACGATCGCACCCCGGAAGCTCGCCACGCGCAGCAGCGTGGCACGCCAGTCGGCTATGCCGGAGAAGTTATCCACGAACCATCGCAGAGACGATTGCACCTGGTTGAAGGCGCCGACCACCATCATCAGCTCTCCGAAGGTCATGTCACCGGACAGATAGCTCGGCGCCGCCACCAGGATCGGCGCGACGATCGTGAACCAGCCGTAGCCGGCCGTGACCCAGGTCAGTCGTGTCACGGCAGCGACGATGCGCCGAGAGACCTCGAGGACGCTCTCGAATACCCGATCGAGGTAATCCCTCTCGTCGGCCTCGCCCCCGTAGATCGCAATGCCCTCGATCTCTTCGTTGACACGCACCAGGGCGAAACGCAGCTCCGCCTCGCGCGCATAGCGCTCGGCGTCGAGGGGGATCAGCGGACGGCCGACCCGCCAGCTCACGAGCGATGCAGTACCCGCGTAGAACAGCGCACACCACACCATGTAGCCGGGCACCCTGAGATGCTCGCCGGCAAACGGCAGCACCATGCGTTGCGAGAGCACCCATAGGACGCCGATGAAAGACAGCAGCAGGAGCGTGGCTTGCAGCAGGCCGATGCCAAGGTCGGTCGTCAGATCCGTCAGGTGCTGCGCATCCGCATGCAGGCGCTGGTCGGGATTGACGCCGATCCAACCGGCATTCGAAAGACGGAAGGCGCGTAGCGGCCTAAGCCACTGCTGCAGCAGGTCGTGCACCAGCCCCTGGCGCAATACCACTCTGGATGTCTGATTGAGCCACGCCTGCCCCACGTTGAGGACCAGCAGTATGCCCGCCAACTCGGCGAACACGCCCAGCTGCCTGATGAACTCCGGCCGATCCTTGCGGGTGAGTGCGTCGTAGAACGGTCGATTCCACGCATTGAGCCTGATCTGCGCGTAGGCGGTTGCGGCAGTGACCGCAACCAAGGCAGCGGCCAGCACCAGCAGCTTGTTACGCTCGCGTGAAGCCCAGAAGGCGCCACTCATCCGCGTCATTTCGGAGAAGAGGCTATCCTTGGGAGGGATGCCGCGATTATCGGCGCCGGGTAGGGATTCGCTTGGGGGTTCCGTCATCTCATCGATCCGTTCCCGCTCCGCTTCGTCGCACGATGCGGCCGCAGCACTGACTCGTCGGCCGCGCCAGCTTACAGCAAGGCAGGAGCATGGGACGCATCGACGGGTTGCTCGCTGCGATGACGCTCGAGGAAAAGATCGGGCAGCTCAACATGGCCGCCTCGTCCGCAGTTGTTACCGGGCCCGGTGAGCGGCGCGGGCTGGACGAAGGTATCCGCACCGGCCGCATCGGCAGCCTGCTCAATGTCTGGGGGGTCGAGAAGGTGCGCCCTCTGCAACGCCTGGCCCTAGAACAGTCACGCCTCGGTATTCCCTTGCTGTTCGGCCTCGATGTGATCCACGGGCACCGCACGATTTTTCCCCTGCCGCTGGCGGAGGCCTGCCTGTTCGATCCTGACACCTGGGAGAGCACGGCGCGGGCCGCGGCCGCAGAGGCGGCACAGGATGGCGTTGCCCTGACGTTCGCGCCCATGCTCGACGTGGCTCGCGACCCGCGCTGGGGGCGCATCGTCGAGAGTCCGGGTGAAGACCCCTGGGTGGCCGCGCAGTTTGCCGCGGCCAAGACGCGCGGCTTCCAGGGACGCGATCTGCGTGCCGCGTCCAGTCTTGCCGCGACGGCCAAGCACTTGTGCGCCTACGGAGCGGTAACCGCCGGCCGTGAATATGCCTCCGTCGATGTTGCCGAGCGAACACTGCACGAGATCTACCTGCCGCCGTTCTCCGCAGCGGTTGCTGCGGGGGTTGCCGCGATCATGCCCGCTTTGACGGATGTTGCCGGCGTGCCGATGACCGCGAATGCGCCGCTGCTGCAAGGCTGGCTGCGCGGTCGGCTCGCTTTCAACGGGGTGCTGATCAGCGACTACAACGCGATCGCGGAGCTGTGCAATCATGGCGTTGCGAAAGACACCGCCGAGGCCGCAGCCCTTGCCCTCGAGGCGGGCATCGATATCGACATGGCGAGCGGCGCTTATCTGCAGGGGCTGCCTGAGGCGTTGGCGCGCGCTCGAATAACCGTGCCGCAGATCGACGCCAGCGTGCAGCGAGTGCTCAGGCTTAAGGAGCGTCTCGGCCTCTTCGACGATCCTTACCGGCGTGGTGACCCCGGGCAAGGAGCGACGCAGCTGCGCCCGCTGGCACGCGAGGTGGCACGACGCGCGATCGTGCTCCTCACCCACCGCCGGCGGGTGTTACCGCTTTCCCCGCACGCGAGGCACATCGCTCTCCTCGGTCCGCTGGCCGAGGCGGCCGGCGAGATGTTGGGACCGTGGGCCGCCGCGGGCCGCGCCCGCGAGGCCGTCTCCATCCGGGAAGGGCTCGCAGCCGCGCTGCCCGGCTGCCGCATCGACTGTATCGGGGATGTTGATGCCGGCGGACAGGACCTGCAGGGTTTCGCAGCCGCCATCGAGCGCTGCCGCGCCGCCGAGTTGGTCATGCTGTGTCTGGGTGAGGACGCCTCGATGAGCGGGGAGGCCGCAAGCCGGGCAGATCTCGGATTGCCCGGAACCCAGCGTGCACTCGCGCAGGCGGCTCTTGATCTCGGCAAGCCGGTGGTGGTGCTCCTCTCCTCGGGCCGCCCGCTCGCGTTGCCCTGGATCTTCGAGCGCGCTGACGCGGTTCTCGCCACCTGGTTTCTCGGCACCGAGGCCGGACACGCCATCGCCGACGTGCTGACGGGGAAGCACTGTCCCAGCGGAAAATTGCCGATAACCTGGCCGCGCCACGGCGGACAAGTGCCGATCTTCTACGGCCAGCGCTCCTCCGGACGCCCTTCAAAGGCGGGTGAGCGCTATAGCAGCTCTTACCTCGATGTTCCCGCGACGCCGCAATTCCCCTTCGGTCACGGCCTGTCCTATAGCCGCTTCACCCTGCACGATCTGCGCTGCATTCCGCATTGCGTGAAGGCGGGTGAAAGCGTTGAGATATCCGTGTCGGTATACAACGAGGGCCCCGTCGCTGGCGAGGCGACGCTGTTCCTTTTCGTGCGCGACGTGATCGCCAGCATTGCGCGGCCCGTCCTGGAGCTGAAGGGTGTGCGCACGACCGTGCTCGCGCCCGGCGAGCGCGCAGCGCTGAAATGGCTGCTGCCGGTCGAGAGGCTGGCGTTCGTCGGGCCCGGACTCGATTTCATTCTCGAACCCGGTCGCTTCGAGATCCACGTCGGTCAGAGCGCCGAGCCGGCCGAGCTCCTGAGCAGCAGCATCGAAGTGCTGTCGTAGCCTGCCCGAGGCGCGACTGCTGATGCGAAGCGGGGCAAAGCGGTCGGCCACGAGCAGCGCCGCTGTCAAAACCAGAGGCGTACTCCGGTGAGAATCTGCAGATCGCTGACGCTGAAACCCGCGGCGCGTGTGCGGTCGGCAGTCGCCCCAAAAAGCCCCCGCCAGGCAACCCCGATGTAGGGAGCGAATTCCCGGCGAATCTCATAGCGCACGCGTATACCCACCTCCAGATCCGAGAGTCCCGACCCGACCTGACGGTCCGGATCGGACTTGCCATAGAAGTTCATCTCGGCTTCCGGCTGCACGATGCACCGCTGCGTCAGCAGAAGGTCATACATCACCCGGAGTCGCGCGGCGGTGCGGCCGGCCTCGCCGGCGTAGGCGGTAGCCTCGACGTCGAGCCAATAAGGCGCAAGACCCTGCACGCCGAACGCCACCCAGCCGCGCGAAGGTCCGTTGCCGAAGTCCTCCCGCGCCCCGGTCTGCAGATTCCACCATCGCGTGATGAGGTGATGCCAGAAGAGCTCGGCGCGCGCGTTGTCTGTCGTGCCGCGTACCCGCTCCCCCTCGGTGCGGAGCCATAGTTTGTTGTAGTCGCCGCCGTACCAGGCAAACCCTTCCCAGACCGCGGCGCTACCGGCGTCCGTGTCGCGCCATTCGAGCTGTTCCAGCAACACCCTCCCGGTGTGCTGCGCGTCGTCCATCTGCATCATCGCCGACATCTGCGCTAACGGCAGGGCGGGAAGCGAGTTCAGCGCAGGTTCGGGCGGCACGTGCTGCGCGGCGTCTGCCGCATCGACCGCCGGCGCAGCACCGGCGAATGTCACTCCCGTGCTCAGCAGCACGGCGTACAGCGCAGCTCGCCCGATACGCACCTTCATGAGCACCCTCATGAGTGCCTTCCTGACTCCGCGGGTCGCTCTACCACAACCTCCCGGAACATGCCGGCTTCCATGTGATACAGGAGATGACAGTGATACGCCCAGCGCCCGAGCGCATCCGCGGACACTGCATACGCGAGTCGCTGGCCAGGCTGTACCGTGATCGTATGCTTGCGAACGAGGAATTCTCCTTCCTGCGATTGCAGCTCGCTCCACATGCCGTGCAGATGAATGGGGTGATTCATCATGGTCTCGTTCACCAGCACGATGCGCAGCCGCTCCCCGTAGCTGAACCTGAGTGGCTCGCTTTCCGAGAACTTCTGACCATTG
>DASZHQ010000014.1:0-31407 GCA_035937715.1 Steroidobacteraceae bacterium
CTCGCCTACGTCGCCGCCGCACGCGCGCTCGCGGCCGCCGGGCTGGCCGGCGAGCGCATCGAGCTGATCGTGTTCGGCACCTGCAGCCACGACGACCAGGTGCCGAACATGGCCTCGGGCATCCAGGTGCGCATCGGCGCACAGACCGCGGCCGCCTTCGACATCAACACCGCCTGCACCAGCTTTCTCTACGGACTTTCGGCCGCTACCGCGTTGATCCGCACCGGCGTGGTGCACAACGCACTGGTGATCGGTGCGGAGCTGATCTCGCCGTTCATGGACTGGACCGACCGCGACGTGGCGGTGCTCTTCGGCGATGGGGCCGCGGCGGTAGTGCTGGAAGGCTGCGAGCGCGAGGAGGGCGTGCTGGCGGAGAAGCTCGGCTGCTACGGTGAGGCGCGCGAGACGCTGCGCGTGCTCGGCATGGGCGGCCGCTACGCCAACCGCGGCGTGCTCTACGGCGTCACCCGCTGGCAGTTCGAGGGGCAGGAGATCTTCAAGCGCGCGGTGCAGGGCATGGCGAGCGCGTGCGAAGCGACGCTCGCCCGGCTGCAGCTCACTCCCGCGGACGTCGATCTCGTGGTGCCGCACCAGGCGAACCTGCGCATCATCGAGGCGGTTGCGCGGCGCGCGCACCTGCCGATGGAGCGCGTGTTCGTCAACATCGAGCGCTACGGAAATATGTCGGCCGCTACCGTGCCGGTCGCGCTGTGCGAAGCGCTCGAGCAGGGGCGGGTGCGCCCCGGTGCGCGGCTGTTACTGCCCGGCTTCGGCGGCGGCCTGAGCTACTGCGCGCACCTGGTGCGCTGGGGCGCACGCACGACGCCGCTACAGTCGAGCAGCGTGGGCTTGCCGCCGAACGAGCGCAGCGCGCTCGAGCTGGTGCGCGCCTGCCTCGCGCGCAAGCTCCGCCCGGCGCCGCCCACGGCGACGCCGTTCGCGACAACATAACTGCAGGCGCCGCGCGCGAGTATCGGGCGCAGCCCACGCGGTGCGGGGGCTGATCAGCGTTTTGCGGCCCGGGCGGCCTTCTTGCGGCGCTTGGCCGGATCCTTGGGGCGCAACCTGCCGTAGGAGCCCTGGTAGATCTTGCCGCGCCGGGTGCGGGGATCGCCTTTACCCATGAGAGACAACTTTCGCTTTTGCTGTAGCCATGAAAAAGGCCGGCCGCCATGCCGCTCAGGCAGTGACGGCCGGCCTTGGCAGCCTGGATTTACCAGCGCTTCGGCGCGCCGCCGCCGCGGTTGCCGCCGCCGCCGGTGCGCTCCTGAGCCTCGTTGACGCGCAGCGGGCGTCCGCCCAGCTCCTTGCCATTGAGGTTCTGGATCGCGCGTGAGGCATCAGCACGCGACATCTCGACGAACCCGAAGCCGCGCGGGCGGCCGGTGTCGCGATCGGTGATGATGCTCACTGACTCCACGGTCCCGTGCTGTGCGAACAGCTCGCGGATCTCGGCGTCAGTGGCGGAAAACGGCAGGTTGCCGACATAGATCTTCGTCATGCAATCAAACTCCTGAAACAAACAGTATCAGCAGGAGCGCATGCCGAAAATCACATGGATTCAACCGACGCACACCCTGCCACCTGGTCGAGAACGATTCGGCTTTTCAGACTCGGAAGCCAACTCGCAAGCGCGGGCGGCAGGCGGCAGGAAAGGGAAAGGTCACGAACCGGCGCGGACGATACCCCAGGCGGGGTCCACGGCACAAGCGGAGGTGGCGCATTTGCGACCAGCCCCGCATCCGCAGGCGCCGGCGGCGGCTGACACAGGCGATCGAGGCACACGATGAGCAGCGCCATCGCGAGCCCCGCCGCCACCGCAGCGAACGACCGTTCGAAGATGAACATGCGCGCCCTCCGGTGATTCCCAGCCACGCCGGCGGGAAGCCGGCGAGCGCCACTCTAGGTCCGGACGGTGATGGGAAAAACCAGCTAATCGCGAATTTATTGTTCGCAGATGCCTTACAATAGGGCCGCATGGATCAGCTGACGTGCATGCGCAGCTTCGTGCGGGTTGCGGACCTGCATTCCTTCACGCGGGCGGCGGACGCGCTCGGGCTGTCGCGCGCGGTGGTCAGCACGCACGTCGCGGACCTGGAGAAACATCTGCGCTGCCAGCTCTTCCACCGCACCACGCGCCGCGTGGGACTCACCAGCGACGGCGCGGAGTACCTGGCGCGCTGCCAGCGCATCCTCGCCGAGCTGGAAGCGGCAGACGAGACGGTACGCCGCACGCGCCTCTCGCCGGCCGGCAGGCTGCGCGTGGACGTGCCGATCGTGTTCGGCCGCTCCCTGCTGATACCCGCGCTGCCGAGATTCACCGCGCGCTACCCGGAGCTGCAGCTGGAAGTGCAGTTCAACGACCGCGTCGTCGATCTCATCGAGGAGGAAATCGACCTGGTGGTGCGCGTCGGCGCGGTGCGCGAGCCGCACCTCATCGCGCGGCGCGTGGTGACGACCCGGCTGCTCACCTGCGCCGCGCCCGAGTACCTGCGTACCCACGGGGTGCCCGCGGAGCCCGAGGACCTGCGCCGTCACAGGCTCGTGGGACTGCTCGGCCCGGTGAGCCGGCGTCCGCGGCGCTGGCTCTTCCAGCGCGGCGCGCTGCGCCGGCAGCTGCAGTTGCCGTTCAACGTGGCATTCAACTCGGTGGAGGCACAGATCCTGGCCGCCAACCGCGGCGCCGGGATCGTGCAGGCCATGGATCTGGTGGTAGCGGAAGCGCTCGCAGCGGGCAAGCTCGAGGTAATCCTCAGGGACTGGTCGGCGCCCGGCGCCCCGATCTCCGTGGTGTGCCGCCGCGCGCTGCGCGATTCGCCCAAGATCAGGGTGTTCGCGGACTTTGCCGCGGAACTGCTGCGCCAATATCGCCAGCGCGTCGACGCGCTGCTCGAGTCACCGCACTAGCGCGTGCGGCCGGCGCGCGCCGTGGCGCAGCCGCCTCAGCCGCTCGAGCGGCGGGTGAGCTCCTCGAGTGCGCGGATCTGCAGCAGCGTCGAGTCGGAAGCCGGCAGCAGCTGGTTAGCCTGGCGCACGAAGCCCGGAACCTGCGCTGCCGGGAGCGGCGGGCTGATCAGGTACCCCTGCGCGAAGTCGCAGCCCAGCCGCCGCAGCAGGTTCCAGGCGGCCGGGTCCTCGACGCCTTCGGCGACCACCTTCAGCCCCATGCTGTGGCCGAGCTCGATGGTGGAGGTGACGATCGTGACCGCGCCGCCGCCGGCCGTGCCGATGAAGGAGCGATCGATCTTCAGCTCATCCACCGGCAGCACGCTCAGCTGCGAGAGCGAAGAGTGCCCGGTGCCGAAATCATCGATGGAGAAGCGCACGCCGGCGATGCGCAGCAGTTGCATGTTGCGCGCGGCGAGCTGCGGATCGCGCATCACCGCGCTCTCGGTGATCTCCAGCAGCAGCGCCGTGGAGTCGACCCGATGCTGGCGCAGCAGCTGCAGGATCGCATCGCTCAGGTCCGGATCGAGAATGTCGGGGGCCGACAGGTTGACTGCGAGATCGAGCTCCAGGCCCAGGCGGCGCCACTCGCCCATTTGCGCGATGGCGGCGGCCAGCACCCAGTTGGTCAGGCGGCGCGAGCCGCCGGTGCTCTCGGCGAGCGGCACGAACTCGGCCGGTGAAACCGGCCCGAGCTGCGGATGCGTCCAGCGCACCAGCGCCTCGAGGCTGCGCACCGAGCGGCTCGCCATCGTCACCTTGGGCTGGTAGACGAGGCTGAGCTGATCCTGGTCGATGGCGGCGCGCAGGTCGGTAATGAGCGTGAGCCGGCGCCGGTGCTGCTCGTCCTGCCCGGCGCGGTACATGGCCACGCGCGCGCGTGTCTCGTCCGCCTCCTCCAGTGCCACCTCCGCGCGCTGCAACAGCTCGGCGGCACTTCGGCCGTGAGCGGGCAACAGGCACACCCCGCACGCCAGGCGCAGATCGAGGCTCACCCCGGCGAGGTGAAAACCGGTGCGGATCACCGCCGTGAGCTGCTCCGCGTACAGCAGCGCCCGCTCCGCGCTGCAGCCGGGCGCCATCACCAGAAACTGCGTCTCCCCGAGCCGCGCGACCGTGTCGTCGCGCGCGGCGTTCTGCTGCAGCCGCCGGGCGACTTCGCGCAGCACGTCGTCCCCGACCTGGTGGCCGAGGGAGGCGTTGATGTCGCGCAGGTTGCGCACCCCGATGAGCAACAGCGCGGCGCTCAAGGGGGGGCCGGCGCCGCCCAGCAGCGCCTCGAGCGAGCGCTTCACCAGCGCGCGGTTCGGCAGCGCGGTGAGCGGGTCGTGGTAGGCGTGGTAGGTGATGTCCGCCTCGCGTGCCGCGATGTTGCTCTGCATGGTGTTGAAAGTCGCCGCCAGCCTGCGGAATTCGTCACCGCCGGAAACACTCACCGCGGTCTCGTACTGCCCGCGCTCGATGCGCTGCGCGGCGCGCACCAGCTCGCCGATCGGGCGCGTGGCGCTGCGGCCCAGCACCGCGCCGATCACCGCCGCGAGCAGCAGCGCCACCCCATCGATCAACAGCATGGCATCACGCAGGTCGCGGTAGGGGGCCAGCACGTCCTGCAGGGGTTTGAGGAGAACCAGGTCGACCGGGTCGCCGCGCCCGTCCAGCCGCCGTGCGAAGCTCAGGTACTCCGCGTCCGCCAGCCGGGTGAGGTGCGGCACCTCGCTTGGCGCCGGGAACACGCTCGTCGGGGCGGCTGCGGCGCCGGTGCCGAGTGTCGAGGCGAGATGTATCACGCCGTCGGAGGCGTGCGTAAGGATGGCGACATCCGAGCCGACCAGATCGCGGATGCGGGCGGCGAGCGCATCGTCGGCCGCGAAGCCCATCGCGACCCAGGCGATCGTCTCGGGCGTGCGCACGGGAGCCAGGACCAGCTGGTAGGAGCGCGCGCCGAAGACCCGGAAGTCCGGCTGCTCGCGCAGGCCCGAGGCGTCCGCGAGGAGACTCTCGAGGGAGGCGCCGGCGGCGGACGCCGCGGGCGCCGTCGAGACCAGCACCCGCCCACGCGTGTCGAGCACGAGCACCATGTCGGCGCCGATGCGCTGCGCGTTGTTGCGGGCGGCGGAGAGGATGGTGGGCGTGTGTCCGCTCGCCACCGCCTCGCGAAACCCGAAATCCGCCGCCAACACGCCGACGCCGTTCGCCAGCTGCCCGGCGCGATAGCCGATCAGATGCTCGGCCAGCGTTCCCCCGGAACGCAGCAGCTCGGCGGCGCGCGTCTCGACGGTGTGACGGGTGCTGACCAGCACTGCGGCAAGCGTCACAGTTTGCGTGACGGCCACCAGACCGATGATCAGCACGAGAAGCCGTTTGCGGAAACTGCTCATTACGCGCCCGAATATGTCGCCCATCCTAAGAGCCCCGCGGTGCTGACTGCGAGGATCCGAGTGCGGGAATGAGACCTTGGACACGAGCGTGTAGCGCCCGATTGGCCCTGCGGGTCGCCGCAGCCGCCCTGGCCGGGCTCGCCGGGCTCGGTGCGGCCGGCACGCTCGCGGGGGCGACGCTCGTGATCCACGTGCAGTCCCCCGACGGGCATGCGCTGCCCGGGGCAGTGGTCACTGCGCGGCCGCTCGATGCTCCGGCGCGGCGGCCCGCGCCGCAGCACGTCGTGATGGACCAGGTGGACCGCGCGTTCGCGCCGGATCTGCTGGTTATCCCGGTCGGCTCGACGGTCGAATTTCCCAACAGCGATTCAGTGAGCCACCAGATCTATTCGTTCTCGCCGACCAAGCGCTTTCAGCTGCCGCTGTATCGCGGCAAGCCCTATCCGCCGGTGCACTTCGACCAGCCCGGTGTGGTCACGCTCGGTTGCAACATCCACGACGACATGCTCGCCTATCTGCTGGTCACCGACGCGCCCTACTTCGGCCGCACCGATGGCGCCGGCGCATGGTCCGCCGACCTGCCGCGCGGGCGCTACCGCGTGGCGCTGTGGCACCCGCGCCTGCGCGAGAGCGAAGCGGACCTGGAGCGCGAGCTCACGATCGCCGAGGCCGATCGCGCCGAGCTGACGCTGCATCTGACCAAGACCCTGCAGCCCGCGCGGCTCGCCGAGCGCCCGCATTCGTGGGATTACTGAGGGGCCGGTGAAATGACCTCACGCCCACAGCCGGCAACAAGGCGCCCTCGCCTGGCGCTCGCCGCCGCGCTTCTCGCAGTTGCCGCGAGCAGCCGCGCCACCGACTGGGAGCTCTCACTCGATGCGCGCCTGGTGAACTCGGATGCGGGGCGCTCGCTCACGGAAGGCGGGCTCGGTACCGTGCGCTTCGGCAGCAACGACGACGGAGTGCAGCTCGGACGAGCGCGCTTCGCGCTCACGCAGCAGATCGGGGAGCTGTGGAGCGCGCACCTCGACGCCTCGATGTTCGACAACCGCGACCGCAGTCCCGTGGGCGTGACCGAGGCCTACCTGCTGTTCCGCCCCTATCCGTTCGCCGGTTACCGCTTTCGACTCAAGGCCGGCGGCTTCTACCCGCCCATCTCGCTCGAGAACCGCGCCTCCGGCTGGGAGTCGCCGTACTCGCTCTCCTACTCGGCCATCAATACCTGGCTGGCACTCGAAGTGCGCACTCTGGGGGTCGAGGGACAGCTCGACTGGCTCGGCAGGCACAGCGGACATGACTTCGACCTCGGGGCCACCGCGGGCGTGTTCGGCTGGAACGAGGGAGCCGGAACGGTGCTCGCGAGCGACGGCTTCTCACTCAGCGACCGTCAGACCGCACTCTTCGGCCGCTTGGGGCGGCCGGCCGCAGCGCCGCTCTACGGCGCGGAGCCGTTCCTGCAGTTCGATCACCACGCGGGCGTGTACGGCGGCCTCGAGGCGCGTTACCTCGACCGGGTGGTGCTGCGGCTGCTGCGCTACGACAACCGCGCCGATCCCACCCGGCTCGACAGTGTCTCCGGAGCGCTCGCCTGGCAGACGCGCTTCACCAGCGCCGGCGTGCGCATCGAGGGCGAGCACGGCTGGACGGCGATCGCGCAGTGGCTCGGCGGCGAGACCACCATCGCCCCGCAGGACATGGCGCTCAACTGGCCCTTTCGTGCGCAGTTCGCACTGCTCGCCAAGCGCTTCGGCCGCCACACTCTCAGTGGGCGCTACGACCACTTCTCGGTCGAGACCAGCATCTCCGCAGGCGACGGCTCGCAGGATGGTCACGCCTGGACGCTCGCGTACTTGTTCGACGCGGACGCGCACTGGCGCTTCGCGCTCGAGTGGCTGCGGGTGGCGAGCAGCTCTTACGTGCGCGCGGACCTCGGCGGTCCGCCGCGCGCCACCGAGACGCAAGTGCAGCTCGCGGTACGCTACGCGCTCGGCTCGACGATTCGTTGAACGGCTAGCGCCTCGCGCCGATTCGGCGCTTGCGCCCCAGCGCCTGAGCAGGCGCCTCAGCGATAGCGCGCCAGCACCTTCTCCAGGGCCTTCGACCCGGGCGACAGCACTGCGAAGGGCAGGCTGTTGAGGGGCGCCGCGGGAGTGCCGTTCACATGGTGGAACTCGTGCTGCGCGTGCTCGTCGAGGAACAGCAGCCCGGTGAGATACTCCCCGGCCTTAATGCGCTCCTGGATCTGCACGGCGGCGGTGCTGCGGTTGGTCGGATCATAGGCGGCATCGAGCTTGCGCAGCACGATGCGGCTGCCGTCGTGCATCAGCAGCGGAAGCGTCTCGCCGGCCGCGTAGCTGGCGGTGATCTCGCGCTCCAGTGGCACGAAGTCCGCGTGCACGGCCGGCTCGTAGTGCTCGCGGGTGTAGGCGTAGCTCTTGGTGGACCCCTCATGGTCGTTGAAGGTCACGCAGGGCGAGAGCACGTCGATGAGCGCGAAGCCCTCGTGCCGGAGGCCTGCCTGGATGAGCGGCACGAGCTGCTGCTTGTCGCCGGAGAAGCTGCGCGCCACGAACGAGGCGCCGAGCGTCATCGCCAGCAGCACCGGATCGATCGGCGGCTGAAAGTTGGTCTCGCCCTTCTTGGCCTTGGTGCCGATGTCGGCGGAGGCTGAGAACTGCCCCTTGGTGAGGCCGTACACGCCGTTGTTCTCGATGATGTACAGCATGTTGAGATTGCGGCGGATCGCGTGGCAGAACTGCCCGAGCCCGATGGACAGCGTATCGCCGTCGCCCGACACGCCGATGTAGGAGAGCGTGCGGTTCGCGGCATTAGCGCCCATGGCGATCGAGGGCATGCGCCCGTGCACCGAGTTGAAGCCGTGACCGCCGCTCACGAAGTAGGCGGTGGTCTTGGAGGAGCAGCCGATCCCCGACAGCTTCACCATGTTCTGCGGCTCGAGCGCGAGTCCCCAGCTCGCCTCCACGATGGCCGCGGTGATGGAGTCGTGTCCGCAGCCGGCACACAGCGTCGAGAGCGCCCCCTCGTAGTCGCGCCGCGTGAGCCCGAGGGCGTTCTTCGGCAACGACGGATGCGCCACCTTCGGTTTGGCGAGGAAAGTCATCGCGCTCCCTCCGCGGGCGCGCGCTGCGCGCGCCGCAACTGGGTGAGGTCAGCCATGCGCGGCTCCTTTCGGAGCGGCCACCTCACGAGGCTTGAGCTCGGCGAGCACCCCCTCGACGATGAACGACGAGGAAATGGGCAGTCCGCTGTAATGCAGCAGCGAGCGCAGCTTGCGCTTGTCCACCGCGCTCTCGAGAGTGAGCAGCGCGCGGAACTGGGCGTCGCGGTTCTGCTCCACCACGAACAGCAGCTCGTGCGCGGCCAGAAATCTCTCCACGTCCTCGCTGAAGGGGAAGGAGCGCACGCGCATGTAATCCAGAGTGACGCCGTGGCCCTTGAGCACGTCCATCGCCTCGTGGATGGCCCCGTCGCAGCTGCCGAGCGACACCAGCGCGGCGGCTGAGCCGGCGGTGGCATCGATCACGGCGCGCGGCACCAGCTTCTTCGCGGTCGCCCACTTCTTCAGCAGCCGGTCGAGCACGATCTGATAGTCGGCGGGGTCTTCGGTGTATACGCCGTACTGCGTGTGACCGGAGCCGCGGGTGAAATACGCCGCCTTGGGATGCACCCCGGGCAGGGTGCGGTAGCCGATGCCATCGCCATCCTTGTCGAAGTAGCGGTAGAACTTCTCCAGCTTGAGCACTTCCTCCTTGCTGAGGAGCTTGCCGCGATCGGGACGGTAGGCGTCATCCCACTTCAGATCGCGGCACATCCAGTCGTTCATGCCGATGTCGAGGTCGGAGAGCACCATCACCGGGGTTTGCAGGCGCTCGGCCAGGTCGAAGGCCTGTATCGCCATGTAGAAGCACTCTTCCGGATTGGCCGGGTAGAGACACACGTGGCGGGTGTCGCCGTGCGAGGCATAGGCGCACGTGAGCACATCGCCCTGCTGGGTGCGGGTGGGCATGCCGGTGGAGGGACCGACGCGCTGGATGTCGAAGATCACCGCCGGCACTTCGGCGTAGTAGGCCAATCCGAGGAACTCGCCCATCAGCGAGATGCCGGGACCGGAGGTGGCGGTGAAGGCGCGCGCGCCGTTCCACATGGCGCCGATCACCATGCCGATGGAGGCGAGCTCGTCCTCCGCCTGGATGAAGGCGAAGTTCTTCGCCCCGCTCGCGGGGTCGACCCGCATGCGGTCGGCGAACATCTTGAAGGCGTCCATGAGCGAGGTCGAGGGCGTGATCGGGTACCAGGCCGCCACCGTGGCGCCGGCGAACAGGCAGCCGAGAGCGGCGGCGGTGTTGCCATCGATCAGGATGTGCCCGGCGGTACGCTCCAGCTTCTGCACGTGCAGCGGCAGCGGACAGGGGAAGGCGCTACGCGCGTAGTCGTAGCCGAGCTGTATGGCCTTCATGTTGCTGTCGACCAGCTGCGGCTTCTTCGCGTAGGTCTCCGCCAACAGTGCGCGGATGTGCGCCAGGTCCAGATCGAGCAGCGCCGCAAGTACCCCGGCGTAGCAGATGTTCTTCATCAGGATGCGGGTGCGCACCCCGTTGAAGTTCTCGTTGCACAGCTGCGCCAGCGGCACGCCGAGCACGGTGATGTCCTCGCGCTTGAGCAGCGCCGGTCGCGGCCAGGTCGAGTCGTATACGAGGTAGCCCCCCGGGGCGAGCTCCTTCACATCGCGCGCATAGGTCTCGGCGTTCATTGCGACCATGATGTCGACGCGCCCGGAGCGCGCCGCATAGCCGTCCTTGGTGATGCGGATCTCGTACCAGGTGGGCAGCCCCTGGATGTTGGAGGGGAAGTAGTTCTTGCCGGTGACCGGGATGCCGCCGCGGAAGATGGACTTCATGAGCAGCGTGTTGGCGCTCGCCGACCCGGTCCCGTTGACGGTCGCGATCTTGATGCAGAAATCGTTGACGCGCGTGGCGCTCGATGCACTCATGTGGACTTCGCTCACCGGCAGGCTGCGGTCAGGCAATCTTGGGTTTCTTCGCCTCGAGGATGCGGGCCTCGTCGACGGCGTGCGGCCAATGCAACTCCGACTTCTGCATGTCCCACGCCGCTGTCGGGCAGCGCTCCGCGCACAGCCCGCAATGCACGCACAGGTCTTCGTCCTTCACCATGACGCGCCCGGTCTGCGGCAGGCCCGCCGAGACGTAGAGCGGCTGCGCCAGGTTCTTGGCCGGCGCCTTGAGGCGCTCGCGCAGCTCGCTCTGCGGGCCGTTGTGGGTAATGGTGAGACAGTCGACCGGGCAGATGTCGATGCATGCGTCGCATTCGATGCACAGCTTCGCGCTGAACACCGTCTGCACGTCGCAGTTGAGGCAGCGTTGCACCTCCTGCTCCGCCTGCTCGGCGGTGAAGCCGAGCTCCACCTCGATGTTGAGCTTGCGGAAGCGCTCCTTCAGCGATACGTGCGGCATCAGCCGCCGCTCGATCGGGGTGTAGTCGTTGGCGTACGACCACTCGTGCATGCCCATCTTGCGGCTCTGCAGGTTGATGCCGGGAGGCAGGCGCTCGCTTACGCGCTCGCCCTGGCAGTGACGGTGAATGGAAATGGCGGCCTGATGACCGTGCTCGACTGCCCAGATGATGTTCCTGGGCCCAAACGCCGCATCGCCGCCGAAGAACACCCCCGGCAGCGTCGATTGAAAGGTGGTCTTGTCGATGACCGGCACGTCCCACTTGTCGAACTCGATGCCCAGATCGCGCTCCACCCAGGGAAAGGCGTTCTCCTGCCCGATGGCAAGGATCACATCGTCGGCCGGCAGGAACTCCTCGCCCACGACGCGCTCGGCGCCGATGCGTCCGCTCGCATCCACCTCGTACTGCATCCGGTCGAAGCGCATACCCGTGAGGCGCCCGTTCTCGATCACGAATTCCCGCGGCGAGCGGTTGACGATGATCGCGACGCTCTCCTCCTCGGCGTCCTCGAGCTCCCACTCCGAGGCCTTGAAGAAGGCGCGCGGCTTGCGTGCCATCACTTTCACGCTCTGCGCCCCGAGCCGCAGGCTGCTGCGGCAGCAGTCCATCGCCGTATTGCCGACGCCGATGATCAGCACGCGCTTGCCGACTGCCTCGATGTGGCCGAAGGCCACCGACTCGAGCCAGGCGATGCCGATGTAGATGTTCGCCGCCCCCGCCTCGCGGCCGGGGAGCTGCAGTTCCTTGCCTTTCGGCGCTCCCGAGCCCACGAAGACGGCGTCGAAACCGCCGCGCCCGAGGAGCTCACGCATGCTCTTCACCGGGGTATTGAGCCTCAGCTCCACACCCATCCCCGTGATCATGGCGATCTCCTCGTTCAGCACCGTCTGCGGCAGGCGGAAGGAGGGGATGTTGGTGCGCATCAGTCCGCCGGGCTCACCGTACTGCTCGAAGATGGTCACCTCGTAGCCGAGCGGCATGAGATCGTTCGCCACGGTGAGGGAGGCGCAGCCGGCGCCGATGCAGGCGATGCGCTTGCCGTTCTTGAGCTTCGGAATCTTCGGGAGCCGCGCGCTGATGTCGTCGCGGTGATCGGCAGCGACACGCTTCAGGCGGCAGATCGCGACCGGCTTCTGCTCGATGCGCCCGCGGCGGCAGGCCGGCTCGCACGGCCGGTCACACACGCGCCCCAGGATGCCGGGGAATACATTGGAGTCCCGGTTCACCATGTAGGCGTCGGTGAAGCGGCCCTGCGCGATCAGGCGGATGTATTCGGGAACATCGGTGTGAGCCGGGCAGGCCCACTGGCAATCCACAACTCGATGGTAGTAGTCCGGATTCGAGGTATCGGTCGGTTCCATTCAGTGCTCGGGCCTCGTGCCTCAAGCCCTCGGGCGGTTGAGAGGACGGTGAGTATAGGGGCGCGCGGTGAATTGTCATCGTCGCCAATACGCGACTTGGACAGCCACCGCCCGACCCCTGTTGGCATTATATTGCAATGCAGCAGTTCGTGCCCGAAGGGCGCGCTGGTGCCTATACTGACCGCGTAAGGTCATGCCCGAACCCGCCCCAGATCCCATCCCCACCGAGATCCGCCTGCGGCGTGCTGCGCGGCTCCTCGAGGTGAGCTTCGCCGACGGCAGTCGCTACGAATTGCCGTTCGAGTACCTGCGCGTGCACTCCCCCTCGGCCGAAGTGAAGGGCCACGGGCCGGGCCAGGAGGTGCTGGTCGTCGGCAAGGAGAACGTCGGTATCACCGCGATCGAGCCGGTGGGACAGTACGCGGTGAAGCTGGTGTTCGACGACGGGCACGACACCGGGCTCTACACCTGGAAGTACCTGGGGGAGCTCGGTCGCGAGCGCATGGAGAAGTGGGCGCGCTATCTTGCGCGCAAAGCGCGCGCCGCGCGTGAGGGCGGCCCACACTCGTGAGGCGCCGCTGCGCCGGAGGCGAAAATGAAAACGGGCCGGGCTAATGATACCCGGCCCGCTTCCTACGCAGACCCCCTATGACAGGGCGATTCTCGCGCATTGTGCAATAAAAAAACAGTCGCGACGTTGACTGCATGAGTCATGAGCACGCGTGGCGATCGACTAGAATGTGTCTCATGATCCCTGTGGGCCGCAGATGAGCGACGAGCGCTCCACCGACTTCGGCTTTCAGCGCGTGTCGCGCGAAGACAAAGCGCGCCGCGTGCGCGGCGTGTTCGACTCGGTCGCCGACAATTACGACCTGATGAACGACCTGATGTCCGCCGGCACGCACCGGCTGTGGAAGCGCTTCACGCTCGCGCTGGCGAACCTGCGGCCCGGGCAGCGCGCCCTCGATGTCGCCGGCGGCACGGGCGATCTGGCGGCGGGGCTGGCGCGGCAGGTCGGTGCGCGCGGGCTCGTGGTGTTGAGCGACATCAACGCGGCGATGCTGGCCCGCGGACGCGACCGCCTGCTCGATGCGGGCTTCGCCGGCAATGTCGCCTGCGTGCAAGCGAACGCCGAGCGGCTGCCGTTTCGCGACGGCACCTTCGACTGCATCACCATCGGCTTCGGCCTGCGCAACGTCACCGACAAGCCCGCGGCGCTCGGCGCGATGCGCCGCGCGCTCAAGCCTGGCGGGCAGCTGCTGGTGCTCGAGTTCTCGCAGCCGCGCTTGCCCGGCCTCAAGCCCCTCTACGACGCCTACTCCTTCCACGTGCTGCCGCGGCTCGGCCAGCTGGTGGCGCGCGATGAGGCGAGCTACCGCTACCTCGCCGAGTCGATCCGCAGGCATCCGGATGCGGAGACGCTGCTCGCGATGCTGCGGGATGCGGGGCTGGAAGGCTGCCGCTACCACCTTCTCTCCGGCGGGATCGTCGCGGTGCACCGCGGCTACCGCTCCTGAGCGCGTCGCCGCGCCATGCTGACCGCGACGCTCGAGAACCTCGTGAACCGCGGCCTGCCGCGCTCGGTGCGCGCGCGGGAGCTGTGCGCGCAGCTGAGCGGCAAGAGCGTCGCCATCGTGATCCGCGAGGTGACGCGGCTGCGGGTGACATCGACCGGGGTCACGCTCGCCGTCACGTTCGATGAGCTCGCAGCGCACGCCACCGTAAGCGGCGGCCTACTCGGGCTCCTCGCCCTCGGCGGCGCCGGCGCGCAGGCGCACCTGCAGCGCGGCGACGTCACGATCAGCGGCGACGCGCAGGTCGCCGAGCAGTTTCGCGAGCTGGCGCAGCTGCTGCGGCCGGACCTCGAGGAAGAGCTGTCGCTCCTCTGCGGCGATGTATTCGCGCATGAGCTGGCACGCGTGGCGCGCGCCGGCGCCGCCTGGGCCGGCAAGGCGGCCGGCACCACGCTCGAGAACCTCGCCGAGTACCTCGCCCATGAGCGCGCCGACCTCGTGCCGCGCGATGAGGGCGAGCAGTTCCTGCGGGGCGTCGATGCGTTGCGCGAGGACGTCGACCGGCTCGGGGCGCGGCTCGAGCGGCTCAGCGCGCGGCGCGGCGCCAGCTGATGCGGACGCCCCGGCCGTGAAGCTGCGCGTCGTGCTGCGGCTCATCGAGATCCAGCGCGTGCTGCTCAAGCACGGCCTCGATGACTACGTGCGCGCCACGCACCTCTACCGGCCGCTGCGCTTCGTGTTCTTTCTCTCCCCGCGGGTGTGGTTCGAGCGGCGGCGGGCGGTGAGCCGCGCCGCGCGGCTGCGCCTCGCGCTCGAGGAGCTCGGTCCGATCTTCGTCAAGTTCGGGCAGGCGGTCTCCACGCGCCGCGATCTGCTGCCGCCGGACATCGCCGACGAGCTCGCCAAGCTCCAGGACCGGGTGCCGCCCTTTCCCGGGGCGCTGGCGCGGCAGCTGATCGAGCGCGCCTACGCGCGCCCCGTGGCGCAGGTGTTCGCGAGCTTCGAGGAGACCCCGCTCGCCGCGGCGTCCATCGCGCAGGTGCATGCGGCGCGCCTGCCGGGAGGCGAGGAGGTCGTGGTCAAAGTGCTGCGGCCGGACATGCGCGCGGTGATCGAGCGCGACCTCGAAGTGCTGCATGCGCTCGCGGATCTCGCGCAGCGCTACTGGATCGAGGGACGGCGGTTGCGGCCACGTGAGATCGTCGCCGAGTACCAGAAGACCATCCTCGATGAGCTGGACCTGATGCGCGAGGCGGCCAACGCCTCGCAGCTCAAGCGCAACTTCGCCGCTTCCGACCTGCTGTACGTGCCCGAGGTTTACTGGGACTACTGCCGCAACGACGTGATGGTGATGGAGCGCATCCACGGTGTGCCGATCAGCGACCTGGCGCGTCTCAAGGCCGCCGGCACCAACATCCCGCAGCTCGCCGAGAACGGCGTGCGCATCTTCTTCACGCAGGTGTTCCGCCACAACTTCTTCCACGCCGACATGCACCCGGGCAATATCTTCGTGCTGGTCGATGATCCGCAGCGCCCGCGCTACGCGGCGGTGGATTTCGGCATCGTCGGCACGCTCGACCCGCACGACCAGCACTACCTGGCCGAGAACTTCCTCGCGGTATTCGATCGCAACTACCGGCGGGTCGCGCAGCTGCACCTGGAGTCGGGCTGGGTGCCCCCCGGCACGCGCATCGACGAGATGGAGTCGGCGGTGCGCACCGTGTGCGAGCCGATCTTCGATCGCCCGCTGAAAGACATCTCCTTCGGGCGCATCCTCCTGCGCCTGTTCGAGATCTCGCGCCGCTTCAACATGCAGATCCAGCCGCAGCTCATGCTGCTGCAGAAGACGCTCCTGAACGTGGAAGGCCTGGGACGCGACCTGTATCCCGACCTCGATATCTGGCACACCGCGAGCCCCATCCTGCGCGAGTGGATGCGCGAGCGCACCAGCCTGCGCTCCTTCGTGCATGCCCTGCGCGCGCACGCTCCGGAGCTGCTCGAGGCGGCGCGCGAGCTCCCTGCGCTGCTGCCGGTACTGGTGCGGCGGGCGCAGGAACTACCGCGGCCGCCGGTGGCGCCCGCCGTGGACGAGCTGCGCGCGGAGCTGCGCGCCGCAGAGCGGCGCCGCGAGGCCGTCACGCTCGGAGCGGCGCTGCTGGCCGCGGGCCTGGTGTGGCTGGCTGTCGGGCGCGCTCCGGATTGGCTCGGGTGGGGGCTGCTCGCGGCGGGGTTCGCCACACTCGCCGCCGGCCTGTGGCGTTGACATCAGGCCTGTGGCGTTGACGTAAGGTGCCAAGCTCGCTCACGGAGGGCTCGATCCCCGCCGGGCTCTTCAGGTTCACGCTCCCGATCCTGTTCGCGAACATCCTGCAATCGCTCAACGGCTCGGTGAATTCCGTGTGGGTGGGGCGCTACCTCGGCGAGGCGGCGCTGACGGCGACCTCTAACGCCAACACGGTCATGTTCCTGCTGATCGGTGCGGCGTTCGGCGTGGCGCTCGCCGCCACCATCCTCATCGGCCAGCGTATCGGCGCGGGCAATATCGTCGAGACCAAACGCGTGGTCGGCACCAGCGCTACCTTCTTCGCCGCGATCTCCGTAGCCATCGCGCTGGCGGGCCTGGTCCTGTGCCGCCCGCTGCTCATCGCGATGAGCACGCCGGCGGACTCGCTGCCGCTGGCCGTGGCTTACATGCGCGTGATCTTCCTGGCCGTGCCCTTTCTTTACCTGTATGCCTTCGTCATGGCGGTGCTGCGCGGCGCCGGAGACTCGAAGACACCGTTCTATTTCATGCTGCTGTCGGTCGCCCTCGACATTCTGCTCAACCCGCTGCTCATCTTCGGTGTGGGGCCGCTGCCGCGCCTGGGGATCGCGGGCTCGGCGTTGGCAACCTTCATCGCCCAGGCGGTAAGCCTCGCGGCGCTGATCCGCCACCTCTATCGCCGCCGTCACATCCTGTGCCTGCACCGCAATGAGCTGCACTACCTGAAAGTGGACCCCGCGGTGGTCGCGACGCTCCTCAAGAAGGGCATCCCGATGAGCGCGCAGATGCTGGTGATCTCGCTCAGCGGCGTGCTCATGATCGCGCTCGTCAACCGCTTCGGTGTAGATACCACCGCCGCCTTCGGCGCTGCCACGCAGATCTGGAACTACATCCAGATGCCCGCCTTCGCCGTCGGCATGGCGGTCTCGGCCATGACCGCGCAGAACGTGGGAGCCGGCAAGTGGCATCGGGTCACGCGCATCGCGAACGTCGGGGTGCTCTACAGCGTGGTAGTCACCGGATCGGTGGTGCTGGCGATCGAGCTGCTCAACACGCGCGTGTTCGGTCTGTTCCTGCCGGAGGGCTCGAGCGCACTCGCCATCGCCGCCCACATGAACCGCATCGTCAGCGGCTCATTCATCTTCTTCGGCATCTCGGTGGCGCTGTTCGGCGTGGTGCGCGCCACCGGGGCGGTGATGGCGCCGCTCGTCATTCTCACGCTCTCGCTTCTGCTGGTGCGCTTTCCGCTCGCGCAAGCGTTCCTCGGGCGCTATCACGTGGAGGCAGTGTGGTGGAGCTTCCCGGTATCCTCGGTGCTCTCAGCGCTGCTGGCGCTCCTGTACTACAAGTATGGCGGCTGGCGCACGGCGCACATGGTGGCGACGGACCCGGCAGCCTCGGCCTGAGTGGTGGCGGCGCCCTGGAGCGGCACCCGCCTCCCCCTTTTTGCGTATTCGTTGCCGCGCGCCGCGGCGGGACAATCGCGCCTTCCGAAACAAGTTGCGGAGCTTAGGCGATGCAGACACGTACACTCGGCCGCGACGGTCCGCGCGTTTCGGCGCTCGGCCTGGGCTGCATGGGCATGAGCGAGTTCTACGGCGCGCACAGCGACGCGGAGTCGATCGCGACGCTGCACCATGCGCTCGAGCGCGGCGTGAACTTCTTCGACACCGCCGATGCGTACGGCCCGTACACCAACGAGGAGCTCGTCGGTCGTGCGCTGGCGGGCCGGCGCGCGACGGCCTTCATTGCTACAAAGTTCGGCTTCGTGCGCGATGCCAACAATCCCGCCGCGCGCGCCATCGATGGACGGCCCGAATACGTGCGCGCGGCGTGCGAGGGGAGTCTGCGACGTCTGAACGTCGCGCACATCGACCTGTATTACCTGCACCGCGCCGACCGCAGCGTGCCCATCGAGGACACCGTGGGCGCCATGGCCGAGCTGGTTCACGCCGGCAAGGTGCGCTACCTCGGGCTCTCGGAGGTGTCCCCGCAGACGCTCGAGCGCGCCCACCGCGTGCATCGCATAACGGCGCTGCAGAGCGAGTACTCGCTGTGGACGCGCGACCCGGAGGACGGCGCGCTCGCCGCCTGCGAGCGCCTCGGTGTCGGCCTGGTGGCGTACAGCCCGCTCGGCCGCGGTTTTCTCACCGGCGCACTGAAAACTCCCGATGACTTCTCCGCCGACGATTATCGGCGCAGCAATCCGCGCTTCCAGGGCGAGAACTTCCGCCGCAACCTGGCGCTGGTCGAGAAGGTCAAGGCGCTGGCCCAGGAGAAGGGCTGCACCCCGGGGCAGCTGGCGCTCGCGTGGGTGCTGGCGCAGGGTCCGCACGTCGTGCCGATCCCCGGCACCCGCCGTATCCACAATCTGGATGAGAATCTCGGCGCGCTCGAGGTGAGCTTAAGCCCGAAGGAGCTCGCGGCGATCGACGCGGTGTTTCCGCCCAGCGCCGTCGCCGGCGCGCGCTACGGGGAAGAGATGATGCGGCTGGTGCGCGGCTAGCCACGCCGCTCACTTGGCAGGCGTCGGCAGCTCGCTGACAGCGGCCGCGCTGCGCGGCTCGATCCACAGCGCCCGGGCCCTGCCGCACAGCTGGCCCTTGCCGTCGAAGATCGCGGTGCCCGCCTCGCGCTTGCGGCCGCTTGTGCCGATCTGCCAGCCGATGAGCGTGCAGGACTCCCCGATATGCACCAGCCGGTCCACATGGGCAATGAACTCCGCCAGCAGCATCATGCGATCGTCGGGAGCGACGGCGTAGTAACCGGGGCAGTCGAGTGCCGCCGACATGAATTCCGGACGCACCTTGCCCCCGCCGCCATCGAGCGAGGCATCGGGCACCCAGGGGGCGGCGACCACGGCACGCCCGGGGATCGGGCCTGCGAAAATACGCAGCCCGTCGCCGCGCACGCGATGCGTACCGCAGACGAAGCAGCTGGGGAAGCGGTGGTGGCGGAAGCCGGCGTAGCGGCGCGAGGCCTCCACCGCCTCGAGGTACTCCGGCGCCGGCGGCGCATCGAGCTTGAGCACCCCGGGCCGCGCCGAGCCGATGGCTTCCTCGCCGCGCAACACTTGCAGTGCGCCGTCGGCGAGCTCGCGCACCGTGAGCTCCACGTTCAGCGGCGGCGGCTTGAGCAGCCGCACCTGCAGGGTCCGTGAAGCGAGCGTTGCGACCACGCCGGCGAAGTAACCGCCGTTCGACGAGTTCGACGGGCCGCAGAAGCGCGAGGCGATGGTGAGGGTTTTCATGGACGCAATGCCTCGAGCCAGGCGGTGGGATCCTCCCGGCGCTCCAGCACTTCCACCAGCGCCGAACCGACGACCACGCCGTCGACGTGCCCGCGCAGCCGCTCGACCTGCTCGCGACTGCGGATGCCGAAGCCCGCGCACACCGGGAGCGCAGAGCTCGCACGCACGCGATCGAGATAACTGAGGACGGCATCCGGCACGGCGACATTTCTGCCGGTGGTGCCGGTCATCGTGACGGCGTACACGAAGCCCTGGCTGGCCGCGCACAGCTGCGCGAGGCGCTGCGGCCCGGTGACCGGCGTCACCATCTGCACCAGCGCGAGCTGGCTGGGCTCGAGCGCAGCGCGCAGGGCGCTGCTTTCATCGAGCGGCAGATCCGGCACGATGAACCCCGCCACGCCCGCGCGCGCTGCCGCCTGCACCAGCCGCCCGACACCGAATGCCAGCAACGGATTGAGGTAGCTCATCAGCAGCAGCGGCACGCCGACCTCACCGAGAGCCTCGAGCTCCTCCAGGATCCACCTGAGACTGACGCCCTGGGCGAGCGCCGCCAGGCTCGCGCGCTGAATGGTGACACCGTCCGCCATCGGATCGGTAAAGGGCACGCCGATTTCGATCACGTCGGAGGCGGCGGCCAGCGAGCGCACCTGCGCGCGGAAGCTCTCGCGACTGGGGAAGCCGGCGGTGAGGTAGGCAACGAGCGCCGGCCCACCGCGTGCGGCGGCGCTGCGGATCGCCCCGCTGATGCGCTCGCGTGGATTCACGGGCGCTGCGCCTCGAGGAGCGTGTGCTGCAGCGTCGACATGTCCTTGTCACCGCGCCCCGACAGGCAGATGAGAATAGTGCCTCCCGGGTGCGACTGCGCCCAGCGCGCCGCGCCGGCCAGCGCGTGCGCGCTCTCGAGCGCGGGCAGGATGCCTTCGTACTCGCTCAGCTGCCGCACCCCCTCGAGCGCTTCTGCATCGCTGGCGGTCTGGTAGTCCACGCGGCCGGCGGCGTGCAGCAGCGCATGCTCAGGTCCGACGCCGGGATAATCGAGCCCCGCGGATACCGAGTGCGTTTCCTGGATCTGCCCATCCTCGTTCTGCAGCAGCAGGGAGTAGGTGCCGTGCAGCACCCCGGGCCGGCCGAAGGCGACCGTGGCGGCATTGTCGCCGAGCCCGGAGCCGCGCCCGCCCGCCTCGACGCCGATGATCTCGACCGTCTTATCGGCAATGAAAGCGTGGAACGCGCCGATCGAGTTCGAACCGCCGCCGACGCAGGCAATGAGCGCATCCGGCAACCTCCCGGTCGCCGCGAGCAGCTGTGCGCGCGCTTCCCGTCCGATGACCGACTGCAGCTCGCGTACCAGGTAGGGATAGGGGTGGGGACCCACCACGGAGCCGAGCAGATAATAAGTATCCAGGGGGTCGGAGACCCAGTCGCGCAACGCCTCGTCGATGGCCGCGCGCAGCGTGCGGTCGCCGCTGGTCACGGGCACGACCTGCGCACCGAGCAGGCGCATGCGTCCGACGTTGGGCGCCTGGCGCTCCATGTCGATCGCGCCCATGTATACCGTGCAGGGGAGCCCGAGTCGTGCGCACGCCGCGGCGCTCGCCACACCGTGCTGCCCGGCGCCGGTTTCGGCGACGACGCGCTTCGCACCGAGGCGCTTCGCGAGCAGGGCCTGGCCGATGGCGTTGTTGATCTTGTGCGCGCCGGTGTGCGCCAGATCCTCGCGCTTGAGCCACACCTTCGCGCCCCAGCGCGCCGAGAGCCGCGCGGCGAAGGTGAGCGCCGTGGGCCGTCCCGCCCAGCCGGTGAGCTGCGCGACAAATTCGTCCGCGAAATCGCGCGCGTGCAGGTGCTCGCGTACGCCGCGTTCGAGCCGCTCGAGCGCCGGGATGAGCGTCTCGGGCACATAGCGCCCGCCGAAGGGGCCGAAGCGCCCGCGCTCGTCGGGAAACTTCCCGGCCAACACGCCGGCGAGGAGCGCCGCGGCCTCGGGCGATGCGGCCTGTGTGGTCATGTCGAACCCTCCGTCGCCAGTGACAGCGGCGCGGCCGGCGCCGCGCGCACCGCTGCCACGAACCTCATGATCTCGGCCGGACTCTTTACGCCCGGACGCGCCTCGACTCCACTCGATACGTCCACCCCGTAGGGCTGCACCGCGGCCAGTGCCGCCGCCACGTTGTCCGCGCTCAGTCCGCCCGCCAGCACCAGCTGGGTGCGGCGGGCGAGGCTCTGCGCCGCGTTCCAGTCAGTTAGCGTCCCGCTGCCACTCGCAGCACCTTCGAACAGCACGCGCGCCGGAAGGAGCGGGGGCACGGCCTCGCCTGCACGCATGACCGGCAGCCGCGCGAGCCTCGGCGAGAGACGCAGGGCCTCGAAGTCAGCCGCGTCGCTCTGCAACATGTCCGGCGCGAAGGTTGCCACGATCTCGTCCACCTGGCTCTGGGTGGGGTGGCGCGTGACCGCCACGCAGCAGATGCGCCCGCGCGCCGGCTGCGCGAGCCTGGCCGCCGTTTGCGGTGTGAGCCGCCGCGATGACTCCGTGAACACGAAGCCGATCGCATCGGCACCGGCCGCGAGCGCGGCGCTCACCCCGGCCGCGGTCGTCATCCCGCAGATCTTGATCCACATCTAGCGTGCCCCGGCTGCGCCGCGCCCCGCGGCGAGCAGCGTACGAACGAGAGCGGCGGGATCCTCCGCCTGCATGAGCGCGCTGCCGACCAGTGCCAGCTGGTAACCGGCTGCGGCGACCTGGCGCGCATCGTGAGCGCTCGCGATGCCGCTTTCGGCGACGCGCGGCACGCGGCCGGGCAGGAGCGGGGCGAGCTCGAAGAGCCGCTGCGGCACGACCTGCAGCGTATCCAGATCGCGGCAGTTCACGCCCGCCAGCAATCGATCGGCGCCGGTGTGCGAGCCGATCAGCTCGTGCATCAGCTCCAGGTCGCGCGCGTCGAAGGCCTCGAGCAGCACGAACAATCCGAACGCATCCGCGCAGCCGATGAGCGCATCGATCGCTGCGCGCGACAGCATGCGCAGAATGAGCAGCACACCGCCCGCCCCCGCGATGCGCGCCTCGAGCACCTGATACGGATCGACGAGGAAGTCCTTGCGCATTACCGGCACCCCGAGCGGCGCCAGCGCCTGCGCAGCCTGCTCCAGGTGCGCGAGCGATCCCTCGAAGCGGCTCGGCTCGGTGAGCACCGAGACCGCGGCCGCGCCGGCGCGGCCATAGCCGAGCACACGCTCGGCAACGCTCTTCCCGGGTGTCGCGAGCGATCCGGCAGCGGGGGAGCGCAGCTTCAGCTCCGCGATTAGATCGAATCCGGAGGCATCCAACCGCAGTCGCGGCGGCGGCGGCGCAGCGCGTGCGGCCTCCGCGGCGAGCGCCCCCTCGGAGCGAGCCTGCTTGGCCGCGCGCACCCGCGCGTAGCTACTGGCGGCCATCTCATCGAGGAAGGCGCCGCTCACGGCTCACCCGTGCTGGGCGGCGCGGCGGCCTGCGCCGGGCCGGCCACGGGGCGCTGCGCAGCGAGCGCTTCGAGCACGCGCCGTGCCGCGCCGCTGTCGATGGCCGCTGCCGCGCGTGCCACGCCCTCGCGGGGATGTTGCGCGACGCCCGCCAGCTCGAGCGCCAGCGCTGTTCCCAACAGCAGGCAATCGCGGTGAGCGCCCCGCTCTTCGCCGCACAGCACCGCCCGCAAGGCGCGCGCGTTGTGCTGCGCATCGCCCCCGGCCAGATCCGCCGCGCTGCAGGCGGGCAGCCCGTAATCGGCAGGATCGCGCACCCCGACCGCAGCGCGCCCGGGGTGCACGTCGAACACCGTGAACGGCCCGATGGGCGTCGGCTCATCCCATCCGTCGGCGCCGTGGATGACGAAGGCCCGCTCGATGGGGAGCCCCGTGAACGTGTCGGCCATGAGCCGCGCCACCTCCAGGCTGTAAGCGCCGACCAGGTGCAGCGGCGGCTCCGCCGGATTGACCAGGGGGCCCAGGATGTTAAACACAGTGCGCACCCCGAGCGCGCTGCGTATGGGAGCGATGCGTGCGGTGGCGGGGTGGTAGTGAGGGGCGAACAGATAGGTGAAGCCGCTGGCGGCGAGGCAGGCCGCGGCGGCCTCGGCATCGAGCGGGATGGGCAGCCCGAGCGCCTCGAGCACGTCGGCGCTGCCGCAGCAGCTGGAGACGGAGCGGTTGCCGTGTTTGACTACCGGCACGCCGCAGGCGGCGGTGAGCAGCGCGGTGCCGGTCGAGATGTTGAAGCTCCCGGAGCCATCGCCACCGGTGCCGACGATGTCGATCGCGCGCAGGCCGGCGGGAAGGGCCGGCCGGCGCGCCAGGCGCCGCATGGCCTGGGCGAGGCCGCGCACTTCCTCCGCCACGACGCCCTTGCCCGCGAGCGCCGCTAGCAGCGCACCCGCCATGGGCGGCGGCGTCTGCGCATCGGTCAGCTGCACGAGCAGCGTCTCTGCCTGCGCCTGCGAGAGATGACGCCGCTCGAGGAGCTGTTGCAGCAGCTCGCGCGCGGCCGTCATGGGCTCGCTCCGCGCAGCTGCGGGCCGCGCTCGGCGTTGCGGTGCTGGAGGAAATTCGCGATGAGCCGCGGGCCATCCGGAGTGAGAATACTCTCGGGATGAAACTGCACGCCTTCGACGTCGAGGTCGCGGTGGCGCACCGCCATGATCTCCCCTTCCGCCGTGCGCGCGCTCACCTCGAGTTGCCCCGGCAGGCTCGCAGGCGATGCGATCAGGGAATGGTAGCGCCCCACCTCGCACGGCTCGGGGAGTCCGGTGAACAGCGTACGGCCGTCATGGTGCACCAGCGAGGTCTTGCCGTGCATGAGGCGTTCGGCCCGAACCACCTTGCCGCCGAACACTTCCACGATCGACTGGTGTCCGAGACATACGCCGAGCACCGGGATGCGCCCGGCGAAGGTGCGTATCATGTCCATAGATACCCCGGCATCGTACGGGGTCCCAGGGCCTGGCGAGATGCACAGGTGTGAGGGTGAGAGCGCCTGCGCGGCCTCGGGGGTCAGCGCATCGTTGCGGTAGACGCTCACCTCCGCCCCAAGCACCAGGAAGGCCTGCACTAGGTTGTAGGTGAAGGAATCGTAGTTGTCGATCAGCAGCAGGCGCGGCTTCACAATCCTTCCTCCGCGAGCTCGAGCGCACGCACCATCGCGCCACTCTTCGCCAGTACTTCCTCGTGCTCGCTCTCGGGCACGCTGTCGGCGACGATGCCGGCGCCGGCCTGGTAGCTGTACTCATCGCCCGTGAACACCAGCGTGCGGATGGTGATGGCATGATCCATGTCACCGCGGGCGCCGAAGTAGCCGACCGTGCCACCGTACAGGCCGCGATTCACCGGCTCGAGCTCATCGATGATCTGCATGGCGCGCACCTTGGGGGCGCCCACCAGCGTGCCGGCCGGGAAGGCCGCGGCGAATAGATCGAACGCGTCACGGCTCGCCTCGAGCTCACCGTGCACACCGCTCACCATGTGCATGACGTGACTGTAGCGCTCGATGCAGCGGTACGGATCGACGCGCACGCTGCCGGCCCGCGCTACGCGCCCGAGATCGTTGCGTGCCAGGTCCACCAGCATCACGTGCTCGGCGTTCTCCTTGGGGTCCGCCAGCAGCTCCGCCTCGCGCGCCGCATCGATGGCGCCATCCACCGAGCGCGGCCGTGTACCAGCGAGGGGCCGCAGCTGCGCGCGCCGCGCGTTGAGCTTCACCAGCGCTTCGGGCGAGGAGCCGACCACCGTCACGTCCCCGAGCGCGCAGTAATACATGTAGGGAGAGGGGTTGATGAGACGCAGCGCCCGATACGCCTGGAAGGGATCGAGCTCGTGCCGGCCCGAGAAGCGGCTGGCGAGCACCAGCTGATACACGTCGCCGGCCGCAATGTATTCCTGCGTGCGGCGCACGCCCGCCAGGTAGTCCGCGCGCGCGAAGGCGGCAGTGGGCGAGGCGTAGCGGCCGCGCCGGCGGCCGTTGGGAAGCGCCCCGCGCAGCGCCCGCACGACTTCCGCGCGCAGTGCGCACCGCTCCGCCTCCGTGCCGGCATGCAACAGGGCGATACCGCGTGTCAGGTGATCGAACACCAGCACCGATCGCGGCGCCACGTAGTGCAGCGCCGGCACCCCCGCGGCACGCGCAGTGCGTGCCGGCAGCCGCTCGAAGTGGCGCACGACGTCGTAGGCGGCGTAGCCGACCAACCCTCCGGCGAGCGGCACGCCGGCGATGTCGGGCTGCGGTTTGGGCGCCTGCGCCAGCGCCGTGCGCAAAGCGTCCAGCAGCTGCGCGCCGTCCCGCGGCGGCGCGCGCCGCTCGCCGCCGATGACGAGTCCAGACTCATCGAGGCGCACCTCGAGCCCATCGCCGAAGCCGATGAACGAGTAGCGGCCGAGGCGTTCGCCACCTTCGACGCTCTCGAGCAGAAAGCGCGGCGCGAACGAGGCGAGCTTCATGAACGCCGAAACCGGGGTGTCGAGGTCACCGGTGATGTCGAAAGGGGGTTGCAATCTGTACAGCTCCAATGGACGCGGGCAACAAAAAACCCATCCCGGGGTCATCCGGAGATGGGTTGCTGGTGCCGTAAGAGGTCTTGAGTCGCGCGAAAAAAGGCTAACCGTCAGCCCACTCCGTTATGAAGTGCGCCACCACCAAAGACGCGAATTGCTGACGGGCCAGTGCGACATTTGCCAACGAGTATCGCCGTGGGACGCGCGGCACGTCAAGCGCCCCCTGCCTCAGGCACACCGCTTCGAGCGCAGCGCCAGCGCACCCTTCGGATAGAATTCGCGCCGGAGAGCATGGTCCTCAGGGAGTGTCGCCACGTGAGCTTCAAAAAGTTGCTCGAGAGCTGGCGCGAGAGCGCAGCGGCGCCGCGCGCCCCGCAGGTCTACGCCGTGCGCCTGCCGGTCGATGATGCAGCGCGCCTCGCGGCGCTCGCGGAAATGTTCCCCGGACGCGGCCCCGAGCAGCTGATCACCGAGCTCCTCGGCATGGCGCTCAAGGAAGTCGCGGCCGTGATGCCCTACGTGGCGGGGAAGCGGGTGATCTCCACCGACGAGCAGGGGGATCCGGTCTACGAGGATGTCGGCCCCACACCGCGCTTCATGCAGCTCGCGCGCGAGCACCGTCTGCGGCTCGAGACCGCATCCCCACCGGTGGCCGCCCCGAAGCGCACCTCCCGGCCGGCGGGCAAAGCGCGGGCGAAGAGTAAGCCGCGCCGCCGCGCCTGAGGCCGCCCCAGTGCCCTCCTTCGACGTGGTGTCGGAGCTCAACGCTCACGAAGTGGCCAACGCGATCGACCAGGCGAACCGCGAGCTGTCGCAGCGCTTTGACTTCAAGGACAGCGGTGCGCGCTTCGAGCTGAAGGATTTCACCGTCACGCTGCACGCTCAGGTCGACTTTCAGCTCAAGCAGATGCTCGACATCGTCAAGCTGCGACTCGCCAAGCGCGGGGTTGACCTCAGATGTCTCGAGGTGAAGGAGCCGCAGACCACGCTCTCGGCCGCACACCAGGAAGTGCTGCTGCGGCACGGCATCGACCAGGAGGTGGGCAGGAAGATCACTCGGCTGATCAAGGACTCGAAGCTCAAGGTGCAGGCGACGCTCCAGGGCGAGAAAGTGCGCATCAGCGGCAAGCAGCGCGATGACCTGCAGGCCGCGATCGCGCTGCTGCGCGGTGCGAAGCTCGACGTGCCGCTGCAATTCAATAATTTCCGCGACTGATCCGCGCAAGCGTGCGGCAGAGGTTCTCGGTGGCGTCGATGACGCTCGGACCCAGGCGACTCAGCCCCTGATCCTCGAACGCGACCACCCGGTGGTGGCGCACCGCCTCGAGACTGCCGAAGCGCTGCCAGTCGGCGACCCATGCCGCGCCTTCCCCGCGCGGCGCCGCCGCGAGAATGATATCGGGATTGCGGGCAATGACCGCCTCGGTGTCCACCACCGGGCCCGCCTCGGACAGATCGGCAAACACGTTGCTCGCCCCACAGATGATGAGCGCATCGCTCATCAGGTGCCGCCCGCCGACGGTGTAGATGGGCCGGTTCCACACCTGCAGCAGCACGCTCGGCCGCTTTCCCGCCCCGCCGGCGCCGGCCGCATAAGTGCGGCTCAGCGCTGAGAGGCGCTCTTCGAGAGCGCGTGCGGCGCGCTCGGCTGCCGTCTCGCTCCCGGCCAGCACTCCCAGGCGACGCAGCGAGGGCGGCAGATCGGCCAGCCGCACTACCTGCTGTTGATAGATCGGGATGCCGAGGGCGGCGATTTTCTGCCGCTGCGCGGGGTTGCCTCCGGCGGGCCAGGCCACGACCACGTCCGGCCGCAGCGCCACCAGCCGCTCCATGTCGACCGCCGCCACGTCCCCGATGCGCGCAATGCCGCGCGCCGCGGGCGGCTCATCAGAGTACTCCACGGTCGCGATCACTTCGGCTCCGGCACCGGCGGCGAACAGCATCTCGGTGGCGCCGGGCGTCAGGCTCACGATGCCGAGCGGTGCCACGCGCACGCTCACCGCGCGGCCCAGGTCGTCCTGCACGGTGCGTGTCGGTGCGGCGAGCGCAGCCGCCGCCGGCCCGAGGGCGAGCCACGCGCACGCGAGTGCCGGCAGCTTCGGGTCAACGTGCGGCAAACGCAAACGCACTCAACCCTGCGTAGCGGGGTGCAGATAGGTACGCGGAAAGATGACCCGGAACGTGGTGCCGGTGCCGGGAGCGGTCTCGAGCTCCAGGCTCGCATCGAGCAGCTCGCACAGGCGCTTCACGATCGAGAGCCCGATTCCCTCACCGCTCGTGTGAGAGGCGCTGTCGGGTTCGGACTGCGACCTGAGCGTCGGTGCGGGAGCGCTGCCCGATGTCGCGGCGTCAGCGCCCGGCGTGCCGGCTTCCACCTCATGTGCCTCGGTGGTCGCCTGTTGCAGCGCGCGCTCGAGGGGGGTGGTTGCGGACCGGTCCTGAAAGCCGGGTCCGGTGTCCTGCACACACAAGAGCCATTGTTGTGTACCCGATACGCTGCGTTCGGCCCATTGCACGCGCACGCCGCCGCGGGTGGTGACATGCAGTGCGTTCAGAATCAGGTTCTGCGCGATGCGCCGGACCTTGACGGAATCGCCCTCGACCGGAAGGGACTGCGGGCCGTCGGCCTCGAGGAACAGTTCGCGCTGTTGCGCGAGTGGCCGGACACTCTCGCAATACTCGCGCAGCAGCGCCGCGGCATCGAAAGGCGCAAGCTGGCGGCGCTCCTCACCCGCTTCCAGCCGCGCGAGAACGATCAGATCGGTCAACAGGGCACGCAGCGACGCGACTGAACGTTCCAGCGCCTGCGAGGCGCTTGCCCGGCGCGGATCCTGCTGCGCTTCCCGGGCAAGCAGCGTCGAGGCGCTGCTGATCACGCCGACGGATCCGCGCAGGTCGTGCGCCGCTTCGCGCCAGGTCTCGGCGCGCTGGCGCTCGAGCTGCTGCAGCTGCTGCAAGGCACTGGCCAGCTCCCGCACGCGGCTGGCGGCCTCGGTGCGCTGCAACCGCTCGTAGCTCGCGGCGCTGTCGCACACCCCTTCGCCGCACAGGCGCACCAACGCCCGCCGGGCGATCGGCATCACGGTCGAGTGCAGCCCCGCGTTTGCCAGGGCGTACTCCTCGAGCTCGTTCAGGACCCAGTAGTGCAGGTGGCCCCACTCGCGGATGGTCTCGCGCTGGTTATAGCCCTGCTGCCAGCGATGCAGGCCGTGCTCGGCGGCGCTCGCTTTCTGATCCTCGAAGGCCAGCTCCTTCTCCACCGGGTCCTGCGCCTGCAGCCGGCGCTCGAATGCGTCGAGCACCTGCGGGATGTGATCGTTGAACTGCGCCCGCGACAGGCCTGAGGACGTGGTCAGCTCGGGATCGAGCTCGACCGAGCGTTGCCAGTTGCGCAGGATCACATTGCGCCGCGCGGCAAGATGCCGCGCGAGTGCGGCGAGGGCTGGCTTGGTGGGGATGGAATCGTGCATGGCGAGATCCGAAGCGACGATTCCCTGCCGACAGATACTGCCGAGGACACTCAATATACGCCATGCGCCTCGCCGGCGCGCCTTGCGCATTCGCATGCATCCGACGCGGCCGGTCGCGGCCGCGGGGTGAGCCGGGTACGCGAATCGCCACGTCCGCAGCGTCAGAGGCGCAAACGCGTCAGGCCGCCACGGCGCTGCCGAACTGCTCCCCGCCCGTGCTCTCCAGCACGCGCGCCACCGCATGCACGGTGGCGGCGATGCGTACCGCGCTCTGCACCGCCTCGCGCGTGAGGCCGTGCTGGCGCAACTGCCGCTCGTGCGAGGCCACGCAGGTGCCGCAGCCGTTGATGGCGGACACCGCAAGCGCCAGCAGCTCGAAGTCCGCCCTGGCGATGCCGGGACTGCCGATGACATTCATGCGCAGTCGCGCCGGCAGTTTCCCGTACTCCTCGTCTTCCACGAGGTGCAGGAAGCGGTAGTAGACGTTGTTCATCGCCATGATGGCCGCAGCGGCATGCGCGGCGCTGACATGCGCGGCGTCCAGGTGCTGTGCGGCGAGCGCCTGGAGTCGCAGGGTGAAGGCGGCGTTGCGCGAAGCCGCCGCCGCGGCCAGCGCCACGGCCCAGATCTGCCGCTCCGTCAGGCCGGGCGCGCCGGCCGGGGTCAGGACCGTGCCGAGGTTCAACTGCAGGTCGCGGGCGTAACCGGGCAGCGCCTCGCGCAGGCTCTCGAGTGTGCTCATTTCAGGCCGCCTTGAGGGTCTCTTCGCCCTTCTGCCAGTTGCAGGGACACAGCTCATCGGTCTGCAGCGCGTCGAGCACCCGCAGCACCTCCTCGGGGCTTCGGCCGACGTTTAGGTCGGTGACGTACACGAAGCGTATTACCCCCTGCGGATCGACGATGAAGGTGGCGCGCTGTGCGACGCCCGCCTCCGGATCGAGGATTCCCAATGCACCCGTGAGCTCGCGCTTCACGTCCGCGAGCATCGGGAAGGGGAGCGATTTGAGCTCCTCTTTCTCTCGCCGCCAGGCGAGGTGCACGTACTCGCTGTCGATGCTTGCACCGAGCAGCTGCGCGTCGCGCGCGCGGAATTCGCGCTCGAGCTTGCCGAAAGCGGCGATCTCGGTGGGGCAGACGAAAGTGAAGTCCTTCGGCCAGAAGAACAGCACCTTCCACTTGCCCGCGAAGCTGTCCTGGGTGAAGGGCTGAAACGCGCTCCGCACGTCGTTGGAGACGACGCCGGTGAGCGCAAACCGCGGAAAACGCTGGCCAATACCTAACATGAGCGGAACTCCTTCAGTACGCAGGGCCCGGTAGGCCCCCTGACGGCAGTCAAGATGGGGGCGGGGTGCTATCATTCCAATCGATTGATTTAATGCTCTCGATAGACGCCATGTATCCCCAAGCCCCATGGAGCTGAAGCTCAAGGACCTGCGGTACCTCGTGGCCGTGGCCGACCTGCGTCACTTCGGCCGCGCCGCGGCGCGTTGCTTCGTCAGCCAGCCGACGCTCTCGGCGCAGCTGAAGAAACTCGAGCAGGCGCTCGGAGTGCAGCTGATCGAGCGAGCGCCGAACAACGTGTCGCTCACCGCCGCCGGGGAGGAGATCGTGGCGCGCGCCCGCCGCATCCTCGAGGCGGGCGACGAGGTGGTGGCGCTGGCGCGCAGTCAGCGCGACCCGCTCGCCGGACCGCTGCGCGTCGGATTGCTGCCGACCATCGGCCCCTACCTGCTGCCGCGCGTATCTCCGGCGATCCGCCGCGCGCTGCCGCGGCTGCAGCTGCGCCTGTACGAGTATCAGACGGCGCCCATGCTCGAGAGGCTGCGGGGCGGGGAGCTCGACGTCGGCATTCTGGCGCTGCCGGTGGAACTGACCGGGCTCGAGTCGCGCGAGCTGTACCGCGAGCCGTTCCTGGTCGCCCTGCCCGAGCGCCACCCGCTCGCCGCGCACGAGACGCTGCGCGTGGCGGACCTCGAGGGCGAGACGCTGCTGCTGCTCGAGGACGGGCATTGCCTGCGCGACCAGGCGCTGGAGGTCTGCGCGCGCGCGGGGGTACGCGAGCCGCAGGACTTTCGCGCCACGAGCCTCGAGACGCTGCGCCAGATGGTGGCGACCGGCGCGGGCGTGACGCTGCTGCCGGAGCTGGCCGTGCGCGGCGCCTACCGTAGCGCGCGCGGCGTCGCGCTACGGCCGTTCGCCAGGCCCGCCCCGGTACG
>DASZHQ010000015.1:0-5237 GCA_035937715.1 Steroidobacteraceae bacterium
GAGCATCTGGCCGATCCGCGCCGCTTCGATTTCGCAGGCCTCGATGCGCGCCGTGCCGCGCCCATGAGCGACGAGGAAGAAGAAGCTCTCGCGGCAAGTTGCGCCGCGCTCCCAGCCTCGGCCTGAGCGCGTGCCCGTGGAGCCACCCCCCGCAGCCGCAGCCGGTGTGCCTCCGTTGCCCAACTCCTACTGGGTGATCCCGGGCAGGCTTCTCGCCGGCGAGCACCCGCTCGCCGCGACGGTGGAGGCGACGCGGGCGCGCCTCGCCCGGCTGATGCAGGCGGGCGTCAACTGCTTCATCGACCTCACCCAAGCGGACGAGCTCACCGCCTATGCCGCCGAGCTGCCCGCCAGCATCGGCTACTTCCGCAAGCCTATCCCCGACCACGGCATCCCGCCCGAGCGGCGGAACATGGCCGAGATCCTCGATTGCCTGCGCGATGCGCTCACCGCGGGTCGCGTGGTCTACCTTCACTGTCGGGCCGGCATCGGACGCACGGGGATGGTGGCCGGATGCCTGCTCGCCGAGCGGGGCCTCAACGGCGAGGAGGCCCTCGCGCAGCTCAACCGCCTCTGGCGCCAGAGCGCGCGCTCGCCGCAGTGGCCGTCGGTTCCCGAGACCGAGGAGCAGATCGATTACGTCAGAAGCTGGACGCGGGAGGCCGCAGCCGAGGCCGACCCGCTGCTACATCCCAGGACGCTCGCCGCCGCCCGTACCTTGCGCGAGCGCTTCCAGGGCGCACTGCTCGGGCTCGCGGTGGGGGATGCAACCGCGGCCGCGACGCAGTACGCGCGCCGCGGCCACTTCGCCCCGGTCGGGGACATGCTGGGGGGCGGCCCGTTCGACCTGCCCCGGGGCGGGTGGAGCGACGACACTGCGATGGCGCTGTGCCTCGCGGAGAGCCTGCTCGAGTGCGAAGGGTTCGACGCCTTGGACCAGGTTGAGCGGTACCGGCGCTGGCAGCAGGAGGGGTATCTGTCCGCCACCGGCCAGTGCGTCGGCATCACCGCCGGCACCGCCCGGGCGCTGGCGATCGCCCAGTGGCGCCGGCAACCGTTCTCCGGCACACACGATCCGGAGGCGCCGGAACCGGAAGCGCTTTCGCGCGTGGTGGCGGTGGCGCTGTACTTCTTTGCGCACGGCGCCGCCGCGGAACAGGCGGCCGAAGCGGCGCGCACCACTTGCCAGGCGCCGGCGGTGCTCGCCGCCTGCCGCGCGCTGGCCCAGGGGCTGCATGCGGCGCTCTCCGGCAAGGGCAAGCCCGTCATCCTGGCGACCCTGAGCGGCGCGCGCGACTCCGCCGGAGCCCTGCTGCAGGCCGCCCCGCCCACTGCGAGCGCGGTGCACAGTGCGTCCGCGGCCTTCGCCGCCGCCACGGATGTCTTTGCACGATCACAGAATTTTCGTGAGGCCGCGCTCGCAGCTGCCAACCTCGGTGGCGACTCGGACGTGGTGGGGGCCGTCTGCGGCGCGCTCGCGGGCGCGCACTATGGCGCGAGCGCTATTCCCGCTGCATGGCGCAATGGCCTCCTGAGGAGGGGATTGATCGAGGGCTGCGCCGACCGGCTCCTCGCCCATGCGCTGCTGGATCTCGGCGGCTGAGCGGGTTCGCCGGGGGCACATCGCCAGCAGACAGCGCGCGAGGGCGCGGGTAAGCTCGCACCTCGAAAGCTCATCCCTCGCGGAATCCGCCTCGCACGTATGTCCCGGACACGCGCCGCCGGCCGCCCCTCATCCGCCGCTCGCCCGCGGGCCCATCGGATCGCGCCCCGCACCGCCCGGCCGTGGGTGCGGCTGTCCGACGAAGCGCTGCTCGGCGTGCGCTTCTGTGATCTGAAGCTCTCCCTCGAGCGCTCGCCTCTGGCGCGGCACCTGCGCCGGCTGTATGCGGACCTCGAGCGTCGCGGTCTGCGCATGCGGCCGCACGTCTGGCTGTCGGAGGAGTGGTTTTCGCCCGATGGGGTGCCGGGCTTCGCGGTCCCGTTCTACCTCGCGCATCCGCGGCTCGAGCGGCTCGAGCGGCGGATCATGCGCGAGGCGGAGGGCGGCAACTCGCGGCTGCTGCTGCGCATCCTGCGCCATGAGGCCGGACACGCGCTCGATAACGCCTATCGTCTGCGCCGGCGCGGGCGCTGGCGTGAGGTGTTCGGGCCGGCCTCACTCCCGTATCCGGCGCGGTACCGCGCGCGCGCCGGCAGCCGGCGCTACGTGCATCACCTCGGCGAGTGGTATGCGCAGGCGCACCCCACGGAGGACTTCGCCGAGACGTTCGCGGTATGGCTGGCACCGAAGTCTGGCTGGCGCAAGAGCTACGCGGACTGGCCGGCGCTACACAAGCTCAGGGCGGTCGATGAGCTCATCGCGAGCGTACGCGACGTGCGTGCTCCCGTGCGCAATCGCACGCGCATCGAGCCGCTCGAGCGCAACACCCGCACGCTCGCGCAACACTACCGGCGCAAGCTCGCGCGCAACCGCCTGATCAGGCGCGGACTCGCTGACGAGCTGCTACAGCGCGCCTTCAGCCCGGAGCGCAGGCGCAAGGGGGCGCTGCGGGCGGCAACGCTGCTGCGCGCCGATGCCCGGCGGCTGACCACCGTGGTCTCCCGGGCGCTCGCCATCGAGCGCTATAGCGTGGAGCAGATCCTGCGCATGCTCATCGAGCGCAGCGAGCGGCTGAGGCTGTACGTGCGTGGCAACCGCCGCGATGCCCTGAGCTATTCGCGCTGGATGCTCGAGCGGCTTGCGGGCCTGTACTCCCAGAGCGAGACGCCGCACTTGCCCTTATGAGACGACTGCGCACCCTCGTCGTGGTGCACGCGAGCCTGGTGCCGCCGGAAAGTCTCGAAGGCCACAGCGAGAAGGAAATCGAGGAATGGCGTACCGAGTACGACGTCACCTCGAGCCTGCGCAAGCTCGGTCATGACGTGCGCTGCATCGGCGTGCTCGACAGCCTCACGGAGTTGCGCAGCGCGATCGCCGACTGGGAACCGGACATCGTCTTCAACCTGCTGGAGGAATTCGACGGCATCGTCACCTACGACCAGCACGTGGTGGCGTTCCTCGAGCTGCTGCGCCAGCCGTATACCGGCTGCAATCCGCGCGGGCTGCTGCTATCGCGCGACAAATCGCTCTGCAAGCAGCTGCTGGCGTTTCACCGGATCGCCACGCCGCAGTTCGCCGTGTTCCGGCGGGGCGCGCGCTTTCACGTGCCGCGCAAGCTGCGCTTTCCGCTGTTCGTAAAGTCCACCGTCGAGGACGCATCGCTGGGCATCGCCCAGGCCTCGGTGGTGGAGGATGCGGCGAAACTCAAGGAACGCATCGAGTTCGTGCACGAGCAGGTGAAATCCGACGCCCTGGTGGAGGAGTACGTCGAGGGCCGTGAACTGTACGTCGGCGTCATGGGCAACGAGCGCCTCACGCGGCTGCCGGTCTGGGAAATGGTGTTCGGCTCGATGCCCGATTCGCTCGCGGCCATCGCCACGCGCAAGGTGAAATGGGACAAGCGCTACCAGGCGAAGTACGGCATCACCACTCACGCCGCGGTGGATCTGGCGCCGCCGGTGCTCACCGCCCTCGACCGGCTCTCGCGCCGCATCTATCGGGCGCTCGGCATGTCCGGTTATGCTCGCATGGATTTCCGCGTGACTGCACAGGGGCAGGTGTACGTGCTCGAGGCCAACGCCAATCCCAATCTCGAGGTCGCCGAGGACTTCGCGGAATCCGCGCGCGCCGGGGGCACCCCTTACGGCGAGTTGCTCGAGCGGCTGATGGGCCTCGGGCTGAAATACCGCGCCCAGTGGCGCGCTTCCTATGGCTGAGGCACGCTGCGCGACGGCCGTTGTGCGCGTCGGCTGGCGCGCCGCTCTGGTCAGCCTCCTCGTGGCCCTCGGGACGCTCGGCGGCTGCACCGCCCAGACGAAGCTGCGAGAAGCGGAGCTCACGCAGCTGCTCAGCTGGCTCCCGGGCACTTACGAGAGCGTCCCGCGGACCGAGCACGATGCGGCTGCAGGCGGGCAGTGGTCGCCGCACGAGCGGGTCGCGCTCGTGATCGCGCGCGTTTTCGCCCCGCGGCTCGGGCATCACGCGCTGTACGCGCAGGAGATGGCCGCGGACGATCCGCGCCGCGTCATGAGCGAGCGGATGTTCAGCTTCAAGGTCGACGAGAATCGCGGCATCGTCGAGACCGTTTATACATTCGTCGAGCCGCTGCGCTGGCGCGACGGGCAGAACAATGTCGTGCTGTTCAGCAGCGCCCAGCCCGACGACGTGCGCAGCGTCCCGGGGTGCGAGCTGGTGTGGAAGAAAGGCGCCGGGCGCTTCACCGCTGCGGCCGATCCCGAGCGCTGCCCGGCCTCCGGCGCGGCCGCGTCCGGCCTCGGCGGTACGCCTGCCGCGGAGCTCACCGCCGAATTTTTCACATTCGGTGGCTACCAGTTTCGCAGGACCCGCTAGCCCCTCGGAAGGCTCGCGGCAGGCGCGAGCACAGGGGTCCCCGGCACAGCCCTTGCGCGGTTAGTTTTTCAGGTGCGCATCGAGCCCTTGCGCTCCCGCGTCTTTCGGAGTGCTCGGCTGCTGCGGCTAGTTTTTCAGATGCGCGTCGAGCCCCGGCGCTCCCGCATCGACTTGCACGCGGGCTGCTGCATCAATTTTTCAGATGCGCATCGAGCCCCTGCGCTCGCTCACGTTCCGAAGTGCTCGGTTGCCGCGGTCAATTTTTCAGATGCGCGTCTAACCACCCCAGCACCGTGTGGTACCACAGGATGCTGTCGGCGGGCTTGAGTACCCAATGATTCTCTTCCGGGAAGATGAGCAGCTTGCTTTCGATGCCGCGGCGCTGCAGCGCGGTGAAGGTAGCGATCCCCTGGGAGTAGGGAATGCGGAAATCCAGCTCGCCGTGGATCACGAGCATCGGCGTGCGCCACTTCGAGACGAAATCGATGGGGTTGACGCGCTCGTAGCCCTGGGGGTTCTGGTAATAGGGGCCGCCGAACTCCCATTCGGGGAACCAGAGCTCCTCGGTGGAGTAGTACATCACGCGCTGGTCGAATATGCCGTCGTGATTGACGATGCAGCGGAAGCGCTCCGGCCAGTTGCCCTCGATCCAGTTCATCATGAAGCCGCCGTACGAGGCGCCCAGCGCACAGGCGCGCTCGCCGTCGAGCCAGGGGTACTTCTCCAGCGCGGCCGCCAGGCCCCGCTGCAGATCGAGGAGGGGTTTGCCGCCCCAGTCGCCGGT
>DASZHQ010000016.1:0-3056 GCA_035937715.1 Steroidobacteraceae bacterium
GCTTTAACGTCGATACCGCGGCGGCGGTGATCGCCGAGCTCACCGCCGAGGGCGCACTCAACGACGAGCGCTACGCGCAGAACTACCTCGCCTACCACGCCGCGCGCGGCCACGGCCCGATCCGCATCGCCGCCGAGCTGCGCAGGGACGGTCTCTCTGCCGAAGTGGTCGATGCCGCCCTCGGCGGCGGCCCGGACTGGAGCGCGCTCGCCCGCAAGACGCGCAGCGCCAGATTCGGCCCGCAGCCGCCGGGGAGCTGGGCGGAGAAGGCGCGGCAAGCACGCTTTTTGCAGTATCGTGGCTTTTCATCGGATCATATCCGGGCGGCCACTGGTGCCGACCCCGATACGGATTGAAGGAACTTGAGCAAACCCTCTTACATGAGCGCCGCGGACGTACGCAGCGCCTTCCTGGAGTTCTTCCGCGCGCACAGCCACATGATCGTGCCCTCGAGCCCGCTCGTGCCCGCGAATGACCCGACACTGCTCTTCACCAACGCCGGGATGGTGCAGTTCAAGGATATGTTCCTGGGGCGGGAGCAGCGTGACTATCTGCGCGCCGCCTCCAGCCAGCGCTGCGTGCGCGCCGGCGGCAAGCACAACGATCTGGAGAACGTGGGCTACACGGCCCGGCACCACACGTTCTTCGAAATGCTGGGCAACTTCTCCTTCGGGGACTACTTCAAGCGCGAGGCGATTCATTTCGCGTGGGATTTCCTCATCTACAACCTCGGGCTCGATCCGGCGCGGCTGTGGTGCAGCGTGTATCGCGACGATGACGAGGCAGCGGACATCTGGCTGAAGGACATCGGCGTCAGCCCGCAGCGCTTCGCGCGGCTCGGTGAGAGCTCCAACTTCTGGGCGATGGGCGACACCGGACCGTGCGGGCCGTGCAGCGAGATCTTCTACGACCATGGACCGACGATCGCCGGCGGCCCCCCGGGCTCCCCCGAAGAGGAAGGCGACCGCTACGTCGAGATCTGGAACCTGGTCTTCATGCAGTTCGAGCGCGCCGCGGACGGCACGATGACGCCGCTACCCAAACCCTCGGTCGATACCGGCATGGGGCTCGAGCGCATCGCCGCCGTCATGCAGGGAGTGCATTCCAACTACGAGATCGACCTGTTCAAGAACCTGATCCGTGCCGCCGGCAGGCTCGCGGGGACCTCGGTGCTGACCTCGAGCTCGCTGCGCGTTATCGCCGATCACATCCGCGCCAGCACCTTCCTCATTGTCGACGGCGTGCTGCCCTCCAACGAAGGCCGCGGCTACGTGCTGCGCCGGATCATCCGCCGCGCCATCCGTCACGGCTACAAGCTCGGGATCCAGGAGCCGTTCTTCTATAAGCTGGTCGCCGTGCTCGAAAAGGAGATGGGGGCGGCGTACCCCGAACTCACGCGCGGCCACAAGCTGGCCGAGCGCGTGCTGAAGCAGGAGGAGGAGCGCTTCGCGGAGACCCTCGCAAACGGCATGGTGCTGCTCGAGAGCGCGATCCGCAATCTGCGCGGCGCGAAGACGATCGACGGCGACACCGTGTTCAAGCTCTACGATACTTTCGGCTTTCCCGTCGACCTGACGGCCGACGTCGCACGCGAGCGCGGACTCAGCATCGATCAGGCACGCTTCGATGCGGCCATGGAGGAGCAGCGGCGCCGCTCCCAGGAGGCGAGCAAGTTCGGCGTCGATCTGCGGGCTGGTGCGTCGTTCGATGAGCGCACGCTATTTCGCGGCTACGAGGCCTTGAGCGCTACCGGTCGCGTGCTGGCGCTGCTGAAGCAGGGCGCGCAGGTCGAGTCGCTCGCCGAGGGCGAGGAGGGCGAGGTGGTGCTCGATCGCACACCCTTCTACGCCGAGGCTGGCGGACAGGTGGGAGATGCGGGCGAGCTCAGCGCCCCCGGCGTGCGCTTCCTGGTGAACGACACGCAAAAGCGCGGCGCCGCCCATGCGCACCTCGGACGCGTCGCGCAAGGCAGCATCCGCCTGGGCGACACGCTGGATGCCCAGGTCGACGGCGCGCGGCGCCAGGCAACCGTGCTCAATCACAGCGCCACGCATCTGCTGCACGCCGCGCTGCGCAAGGTGCTCGGTGCGCACGTCCAGCAAAAAGGATCGCTCGTGGCTCCCGACCGGCTCCGCTTCGACTTCGCGCACTTCCAGGCGCTCACCCCGGCGGAGATCACCGAGATCGAGCAGCTGGTGAACGCGCAGATCCGCGCCAACACTGCCGCCGAGACGCGCGTCATGGACTATGAGAGTGCGGTGGCGGAGGGCGCCGTGGCGCTGTTCGGCGAGAAATACGACAAGGACGTGCGCGTGCTGCGGCTGGGGGATTTTTCCATGGAGCTGTGCGGCGGCACCCACGTACAGCGCGCCGGCGACATCGGACTGTTCAAGATCGTGAGCGAGAGCGGCATCGCCTCCGGCGTGCGCCGCATCGAGGCGCTCACCGGCGCTGCCGCGCTCGACTACGTCGAGCAGAATGACGCGCTGCTGCAGGAGCTGGCCGCCCTGGTGCGCGGCTCGCGCGAGGAGCTGAAAGACAAGGTGCGCGAGCAACTCGAGCGCGCGCGCCAGCTCGAGCGCGAGGTTCGCGCCCTCAAGGACCGGCTGGCATCGGGGCGGGGTGTGGATCTGGCCGCCGGCGCCATCGACGTGCAGGGCGTCAAGGTGGTCGCCACCAAGGTTGACGGCGCCGACGCCGGCGCGCTGCGCAGTGCAGTGGACCAGCTCAAGGATCGGCTCAAGTCGGCGGTCGTGGTGTTGGCGAGCGTGGAGAATGCCGCCAAGGTAGTGCTGGTCGTGGGCGTCACCGCCGATCAGACCTCCCGCATCAAGGCGGGCGAGCTCGCCGGCGCGGTGGCTGCGCAGGTGGGTGGCCGCGGGGGCGGGCGCGCGGACTTCGCCCAGGCCGGCGGCAGCAAGCCCGAGGCGCTGGATGCGGCGCTGGAATCGGTGGCGGAACTGGTACGCGCGCGGCTGGCAGCGTGAGGTGAGCGCGCGTCGCCTTTGGCGCCGCCGGACCCGTTTGAGTATCATGGCCGCCCCGCGCCGCCCGCA
>DASZHQ010000017.1:0-7908 GCA_035937715.1 Steroidobacteraceae bacterium
ATGGAAGGGCATCAACGAGTCGGACATGATCCTCATGCCCGAAGCCGGCACCGCCGTGCTCGATCCGTTTTTCGAAGCGACCACCGTCAACATTCGTTGCGATGTGATCGAGCCGACCACCATGCAAGGCTATGAGCGCGACCCGCGCTCGCTCGCCAAGCGCGCGGAAGGGTATCTGAAGTCCACCGGCATCGCCGACGGGGCGCTGTTTGGTCCGGAGAACGAGTTCTTCATTTTCGACAGCGTGCGCTACGGCAACGAGATGCACGGCTCCTTCTACGCCATCGACTCGGTGCAGGGCGCGTGGAATTCGCCCAAGGAGTACGCGGAGGGCAACAAGGGACATCGCCCGGGTATCAAGGGCGGCTATTTCCCCGTGCCGCCGGTGGATGCCTTCCAGGACATCCGCTCGGCGATGTGCCTGGCGTGCGAGGAGATGGGGCTCAAGGTCGAGGTGCACCACCACGAGGTGGCCACCGCCGGGCAGTCCGAGATCGGCATCGGCGCCGGCACCCTCGTCGCCAAGGCCGACCAGGTGCAGATCCTCAAGTACGCGGTGCAGAACGTGGCGCACGGCTACGGCAAGACCGCCACCTTCATGCCCAAGCCCCTGGTCGGGGACAACGGCAGCGGCATGCACGTGCACCAGTCGCTGCAGAAGGAGGGCCGGGCGCTGTTCGCCGGCGACAAGTACGGGGGACTGTCGGACCTGGCGCTCTATTACATCGGCGGCATCATCAAGCACGCCCGCGCGCTGAATGCCTTCACCAACGCCGGCACCAACAGCTACAAACGCCTGGTGCCCGGCTTCGAGGCGCCGGTGCTGCTCGCCTACTCGGCGCGCAACCGCTCCGCCTCGATCAGGATCCCGTGGGTGTCGAGCCCGAAAGCGCGGCGCATCGAGGTGCGCTTCCCGGACTCGAGCGCCAACCCCTACTTTGCCTTCACGGCGATGATGCTGGCGGGGCTCGACGGGATCCAGAACAAGATCCACCCCGGCGATCCGGCCGACAAGGACCTCTACGATCTCGAGCCGGAAGAGGCCAAGCACATTCCCACCGTGTGCCACTCACTCGACATGGCGCTCGACTACCTCGACAAGGATCGCGAGTTCCTGACACGCGGTGGCGTGTTCACCAACGACGTCATCGACGCCTACATGGGCCTCAAGCTCCAGGAGATCACCCGTTTCCGCATGTCGACGCACCCGGTGGAGCTGGAGCTGTACTACAGCTGCTGAGGATGTGATGAGTCGAGAGAGCTCCTCGTGTCCCTGTGCCACGCCCGGCCGTGGTTGCGAGCAGCGGGCGCAGGGGGCCGGGAAAGGGGCGCGGGTAGCGGCGTACACGGGACGCTGCTACCCGCTTTTGTCGCCGGCGCCGCGCGGCGCTATGCTGAGGCGACATGCGCAGAATTCTCTTTACCTTAATGTGGATCGGCTGCTCGCTGGCGCTGGCGGGCACGGTGTACAAGTGGACCGACGAGAACGGCGTGGTGCACTACAGCGACCAGCCGCATCCGAACGCGCAGAAGATCCAGGTGCAGGCGGCGCAGACCTACAAGGCTCCGGCTGCCGATACCGCCGCCGCGAGCGGTCCGGGCGCGCCGACGCAGCCAGCCACCCCCGGCGCGTATCGCGGGTGCGCAGTGGTGCAGCCGCAGGACGATTCGACCTTCGCCAACATCGACTCGCTCACTGTGGTCGTGCAGACCGATCCGGTGCTGCGCCCCGGAGACCAGGTCTTCGTGACGCTCGATGGGGAGGCGCTGAACGGCAAGGCGGCCACCGGCAGCACGTTCACGCTCTCACCCGTGGACCGCGGCACCCACACGCTGCAGGCAATGGTGCGCGGCGCCGACGGCTCGATGTTGTGCCAGGCCCCGAGCGTCACTTTCCATGTGCACCAGCCCTCGCTCCAGAATCCGGTCAACCCCGTTCGCCCGCACTGAGGACCCCTCCAGCACCGACCGCCGCTCTCGCGCTGAGGGCCGATGGCCGCTGAGCTCGCCGCGCCTTCCGCGCTCGCGCATTTCGATCCTGCCGACCTGCTCGATGCGCTCTCGACCGGCATCCTCATGCTGGATGCGCAGTTGTGCGCGGTCTACGCCAACGTCGCGGCGCAGGATCTGCTCGCCTTCAGCCTGAAGATGGCGCGCGGGCGCCCGTTCACCGATCTGCTGCACGAGCCGGAGGGGCTGGGCCGGATCCTCAAGCGGGCGCTCGCGAGCGGGGAGGGGATCGCCGACCGCGAGCTCGCCGTGCGCTCCGCGGCCGCACCGCGCGAGGCGCGCACGCTCGACGTCACGATCACGCCGCTCGCCGCGCTCACCGGCACGCACCTGCTGCTCGAGCTCGCCGACACCACCCAGCGCCAGCGCATCTCGCGCGAGAACGACCTGCTCGCCCGGCTCGATGGAAGCCGCCTGATGGTGCGGCAGCTGGCGCACGAGATCAAAAACCCGTTGGGGGGCCTGCGCGGCGCGGCGCAGCTCCTCGAGCGCGAGCTCCCGGCGGCGGCCCTGAAGGAGTACACGCGGGTGATTATCGGCGAGGCCGACCGCCTCACCGCGCTGGTCGACTCCATGGCGAGCCCGAGCCGCGCCCCGAGCAAGAGCCGGCTCAACGTGCATGAGATCTGCGAGCACGTCTATCACCTGCTGCGCGCGGAAGCGCCCGCCACGGTGGCGATCGAGCGCGACTACGATCCGAGCCTTCCCGACGCCATGCTCGATCGGCATCAGCTGATCCAGGCGCTCCTCAACGTCGCGCGCAATGCGCTGCAGGCGCAGGGGGACCGCGGGCGCATCGTGCTGCGCACGCGCGCCCGCTCGAGCGTCAGCATCGGCTCGGTGCAGCACCGCCTGGTGGCGAGCGTGCAGGTGGAGGACGCGGGCCCCGGGGTGCCGCCGCACCTGCGCTCGTCGATTTTCTATCCGCTCGTGACCGGGCGCGCCAACGGCACGGGCTTAGGTCTTGCCGTGGCGCAGGAGCTGGTGACGCGCAACGGCGGCATCATCGAATTCGAAAGCGAGCTGGGGCGCACGGTATTCACACTGCTGCTGCCCCTGGGAGAGGACACATGAACAGCGCGCTGCGGGTCTGGCTCGTCGACGACGACGCCTCCATTCGATGGGTACTCGAGCGCGCGCTGCGCAACGACGGCATGGCGCCGCGCGCCTTCGAGGCGGCGGAACCGGCGCTCGATGCCTTGCGGCGCGACACTCCCGATGTGCTCATCACCGACATCCGCATGCCCGGCGCCTCCGGACTCGAGCTGCTGCGCCGCATCCGCGATGCGCGCCCGGCGCTGCCGGTGATCGTCATGACCGCGCACTCGGACTTAGGAAACGCCGTCTCGGCCTACGAGGGCGGGGCGTTCGAGTACCTGCCGAAGCCCTTCGACATCGACCAGGCCGTGGCGCTGGTGCGGCGCGCGGCGAGCGGTGCGCTGGCCGGCGGGAGCGAGGCGACAGGCGCGCCGCGGATCCCGGAGCTCCTGGGACGCGCGCCCGCCATGCAACAGGTGTTTCGCGCCATCGGGCGCCTGGCGCGCTCTGCGGTCACCGTGCTGATCACCGGCGAGTCGGGCACCGGCAAGGAGCTGGTGGCACGCGCGCTGCACGAGCATAGCCCGCGGGCCGGGCGGCCCTTCGTGGCGCTCAACACTGCGGCGATCCCGGCGGATCTGCTCGAGTCCGAGCTCTTTGGTCATGAGCGCGGCGCCTTCACCGGCGCCGACGCGCAGCGCCGCGGACGCTTCGAGCAGGCCGACGGCGGCACGCTGTTCCTGGATGAGATCGGCGACATGTCCATGCCGCTGCAGACACGGCTGCTGCGCGTGCTGGCGGAAGGGGAGTTCTACCGTGTCGGCGGCCAGACGCCGATTCGCGTCGACGTTCGCGTCATTGCCGCCACCCACCAGGAGCTGGAGCAGCGCGTGGCGGCCGGGCTGTTTCGCGAAGACCTGTATCACCGCGTGAACGTGATCCGCATCGAGCTGCCCCCGCTGCGCGCCCGTGCCGAGGACATCCCCGATCTCCTCACCCACTACATGCTGATCGCCGCTCACGAGCTCGGGGTGGAGCCGAAGTCACTCGCCGCGGATGCGATCCCGCGCCTCACCTGCTACGAATGGCCGGGGAACGTGCGCGAGCTGGTGAACCTCTGCCGGCGCCTCTCGGTGCTGGCACCGGGGAGCGAGGTGCACCTCGAGGACCTCCCGCCCGAGCTCTCCGGCGCGTGCGCAGCGGGGACACGCGAGGCGGACTGGGCAGTGGCGCTGGCGGGCTGGGCCGAGCGGCAGGCGGCCGCCGCGCAGACACCGCTTCTCGATGCGGCGCAACCGCAATTCGAGCGCGTCCTGATCCGGGCCGCGCTCAAGCGCACGCAGGGGCACCGGCAGGAGGCGGCGCGGCTGCTCGGGTGGGGACGCAACACCCTTACCCGCAAGCTCAAGGAGCTCGGCATGAACGGCGCCGCCGGAAGCGATGCATAGCCGGGCACACATAGTCGAGGCGCCGGAAAGCCGGTAAGGTTCGCGCCCGAGACGCGCGGCGTGAGCGCAGGATCGGAGCGTGTGGATGTCTGACTGGCACGGGCTGTGGCAGATCGCATTTCTTGGCAATGCGCTGGGCGCCTGGGCACTCGCGCTCGTCGTGTTCCTGGTCACCTTCACCGTGCTGCCGCTCGCAGCGCGCGTCATCAGCGCCCGGCAGCGCCGCCTCGCTCACCGCCCGGCGCAGGTGCATTTCGCCATCGACCTCGCCGCGCTCCTCATCAAGCGCACCAGCCCGGTATTCCTGTGGGGGGTGGCCGTATGGCTCGCCTCGCGCGAATTCACCTTCCCCCCGCGCATCGAGCGCTGGCTCATCGTGGCGCTGGTGCTGCTCTTCTGGATGCAGGCGGCGCTGTGGGCCATGACCGCGGTGCGCTTCGCCATCGATGTGCGCCGCCAGCGCTCGACCGGTCCCGATACGCTGCTCAGGAGCTCGATGGAGGTGATCCTGTTTGGTGCGGGACTGGTGGTCTGGGGCGTCGCGCTGCTGCTCGCGCTCGACAACTTAGGAGTAGAGATCAAGCCGCTGCTCGCGGGCTTAGGGATCGGCGGCATCGCGCTCGCGCTCGCAGTGCAGACCGTGCTCGCCGACCTCCTCGCCTCGCTCTCGATCGCACTCGACAAGCCCTTCGGGCTGGGGGACTTCCTCACCGTCGATGACTGCCAGGGCTCGGTCGAGCACATCGGCGTCAAGAGCACGCGCCTGCGCAGCATCTCGGGCGAACAGATCATCATCTCCAACGGCGACATCCTGAAGGCGCGCGTGCATAACTACGGCCGCCTGCACGAGCGCCGCGCACTCTTTCAGCTCGACGTGCACTATGAGACCCCGGTGGCGACGCTCGCCGCCGTGCCGCGCGCGGTGCGCGAGATCATCGAGGCGACGCCCGACACGCGCTTCGACCGCTGTCACCTGCTCCGCTGCACCGCTACGGCGCTGCAGTTCGAGGTGGTCTACTTCGTGACGCGTGCGGATTACAAGGTGTACGCGGACGCCCAGCAGAGCATCAACCTGCGCATCCTCGAGCGCTTCCGCGTCATGGAAGTGACTTTCTCCGCCACCGCGCCGCGGCCGGTGCGCCTGCATCCCCCGCTCGCACCGGCGCAGGATGCCAGCGGGCAGCAGCGGTTGCTGTAGGGCACGATGCATAGGGCCATCCCTGGCAGGACCGTCCTTGAGCGCACACGATAGCGCTCGCGGATGACAAGGCGGCTACGGTTCGGTGAACGCCAGCGATCCGTGCTGGGATGCGATGGCGACCCTCAGCGGCCCGCCAGCAGCTGATCCAGGTAGGCGACGAAATCCTCGTAAGGCAGCGCACCCGCGACCCGCACGCCCTCGAGCTCGCCGTCGACCGCGCGGCCGATGATGAACGAGGGCGTGCCGTGGACCCCGAGGGAGGCCGCCTGGGCGGCGTTACGGGCAATGGCCGGCTCGTATTTGTTTTCCCTCACGCAGTCACGGAAGCGCCGCAGGTCGAGCCCGAGCGCCTGTGCCCGCCGCATCATGGCGTCGTCGGTGAGCTTCGTGTCGCTCGCCAGCAGCGCCTCGTGCATGGGCCAGAACTGGCCCTGCTCGCCCGCGCAATGCGCAGCCTCGGCAGCCGGACGTGCGGCGGAATGAAACTCGAGCGGCAGGTCGCGGATGATGAAGCGCACCTTGCCGCTGTCCACGTAGCTGCGCTTCAGGCGCGGCCAGGTCTCGGCCTGGAAGCGCCGGCAGTAAGGGCACTGGTAGTCGGTGAATTCGACCACCGTGACGGGCGCATCCGCGCGTCCCTGCGCCTGCTCGAGCGCGTCGAGCCGCAGGTGGACCCCACGGGTCTCATCGGCAGTGAGCGTCGCCCGGCTCGCCACGAGCGCGGCGAGGAGTAGCGCGCAGGTCAGCCCGAGACCGCGCAATCCTGCATGTCCCTGGTGGTGCGCAGCGTCCCGATGAGCTCGGTCACGTTGCCGAGCCCGTGCGCACGCAGATACGCGCTGATGCCCTCATTGAGGGTCTTGCAGACCATCGGGTCGTAGAAGAGCGCCGTGCCGACCCCGACCGCCGTGGCGCCGGCGATGATGAACTCCAGCGCGTCACTGGCGCTGACGATGCCGCCCTGGCCGATGATCGGTACGCCGTGCGGGCGTGCCACCTCGTACACCTGGTGCACCTTGAGCAGCGCGATCGGCTTGATCGCGGGGCCTGAGAGCCCGCCCTGGAGGTTGCCGATCACCGGGCGCCGCTCCTCTACATCGATCGCCATCCCCATGACGGTATTGATCACCGCGAGCGCATCCGAGCCCGCCTCGATGCAGCGGCGCGCGTTCTCGCGGATGTCGGTCTGGTTGGGCGAGAGCTTGGTGATGAGGGGTTTGCGGGTCACGCGACGGCATGCCTCCACTACCTGCGCGGACATGTCCGGGTAGTTGCCGAAGGCGACGCCGCCTTCCTTGACGTTGGGACAGGAGATATTGATCTCGATGGCATCGATCGGTGAGGCATCGAAGCGGCGGGTCACCTCGACGTATTCCTCGATCGTCGAGCCGCAGACGTTAGCGATGAAACGCGTCTCGCTGAAGTCGAGCTGCGGCAGGATGGTGCGCACGACCTGATCGACTCCGGGGTTCTGCAGGCCGATGGCGTTGAGCATCCCGGCGGGCGTCTCGTACACCCGGTGCGGGGGGTTGCCGAGGCGCGGCTTGCCGGTCGTGCCCTTCAAGACGATGGCGCCGGCGTCGCGGTTGGAGAAGCCCTCGATGCGCGTGTACTCCTCGCCGAAGCCGACACAGCCCGAGAGCAGCACGATCGGCGAGGCGAACTCCAGGCCGCAGAACCTGAGGCTCAGGGGACTCACGCTGCCCGCCGCCGGCGCGCGGCCCACGGGCGCCTCTGGTTTGAGGCTCGCCATGGCGTGCATTATCGCACACGCGCCAGGCGCGACCGCGGCAGAGCCATGTTCCACGTTGTGCTGTTTCAGCCCGAGATTCCGCCCAACACGGGGAACGTGATCCGCCTGTGTGCCAACAGCGGCACGACGCTGCACCTGGTGAAGCCACTCGGGTTCGAGCTGACTAGAAAAGCAGTGCGCCGCGCGGGCCTCGACTACCACGAGCTCGCGCCCGTACGCGTGCACGCGAGCTTGCTTGCCTGCCTCGCAGCGCTAGGCGGCGCGCGCCTCTTCAGCGTCGAGACCGGCGGCACGCGCCCCTACAGCGCGGCGGGCTTCCGCAGCGGTGATGCCCTGCTCTTCGGCTCCGAGACCCGCGGGCTGCCCGCGCAGGTGCTCGATGAGGTGCCGCGCGAGCGCCGGCTTCGGATCCCGATGCGCGCCGGTAACCGCAGCCTCAATCTCGCGAACGCGGTGGC
>DASZHQ010000018.1:0-20631 GCA_035937715.1 Steroidobacteraceae bacterium
CCCTGCTGGGCGTGGAGCTCAGCACGCTGCGCAACTGGGAGCAGGGACGGCGCGAGCCCACCGGGCCTGCCCGGGCTCTGCTGCGGGCCATTCGCAACGACCCCGAAAACGTGATCCGGGCATTGGCCCGCGCGGCATAAGCGTGACCCAGATCCGCGAGGCGGTGCTGTGCCTGTCCGATACTTGACCATATGACTTTGCGGCCGGAACCACGCGTGAGTGCCCCTCGATCATTTTCTGCAGTGATCGGCTTCGCAATGCGTGCTGCCTGGGCGGCGCTGGCGCTTTGCGCCCTGTACGCCGCCCCCGGGACGGTATCAGCCGGCCCCGCGAGCGCCGAGCCGGAACTGGGCACGGCGCTGCGTGAGCCGCACGAGACGCAGGTCGATCCGTTCCTGACCGATCTCGAGCAGCGCACCTTCCGCTTCTTCTGGGAGACCGCGAACCCGAAGAACGGCCTCATTCCCGACCGCTACCCGACGCCCTCGCATGCCAGCATCGCGGCGGTCGGCTTCGGCCTCACGGCCTATCCCATCGGTGTCGAGCGCGACTACATTTCGCGCATCGACGCGCAGCGGCGCGTGCTGGCGACGCTGCGCTACTTCGCCAGTGCGACCAATGAGCACGGGTTCTACTATCACTTCATCGACATGCGCAGCGGTGCGCGCGCCAGTGACAGCGAAATCTCGACGGTCGACACCGCGCTGCTGCTGGCCGGCATGCTCTTCTGCGAAGATTATTTCAATTCCCAGGACCCGCGGGACATCGAGATCCGAAAACTGACCAGTGAGATCTACCGCCGCGTGGACTGGAAGTGGGCCCAGCCGCGCCCCCCCGCGGTAGCGCTCGCGTGGACTCCGGAAAGCGGGTTCTCGGGAGATGACTGGCGCGGCTACAACGAGGCGATGCTCGTTTACCTGCTCGCTCTCGGCTCTCCGACGCACCCGATCGATCCTCAGGCATGGACGCAGTGGACCAGCACCTACGGTAACCACTGGGGCACGCTGTACGATCAGACCTACCTCAGCTTCGGGCCGGCCTTCGGGCATCAGTACACCCACGTGTGGGTGGACTTCCGCGGCATTCGCGATGCGTACATGCGCGAGCACGGCCTCGATTACTTCGAGAACAGCCGCCGGGCAACATACACGCAGCGTCGCTACGCCATCGCCAATCCGAAGCACTGGCAGGCCTACGGCAAGAACGTCTGGGGCATGAGCGCCTCCGACGGGCCCGGTCCGCTTCCCGAGCCGTCCCTGGGCCAGCGACCCTTCCTGCAGTACGCCGCGCGTGGCGTCGGGCTTGGCCGCATTGTCGACGACGGTACCATCGCCCCGACCGCCGCGATCAGCTCGCTCCCCTTCGCGCCGGAGATCGTGCTGCCCGCGACGCTCGAGATGTACCGTCGCTTTGGCTCGTCCATCTACTCCTCCTATGGATTCCTGGATGCCTTCAACGCGAGCGTGCGCAATTCTTCGCGGGCCGGCGATGCGGGTTGGGTCGACGCGGACTACGTCGGAATCGACGAGGGACCGATCCTGGCCATGATCGAGAACTACCGCAGCGATCTCGTATGGCGCGTGATGCGCAGCGATCCGTATCTGCAGCACGGTCTGGAGCGCGCCGGATTCTCGGGCGGCTGGCTCGCACAGCCTCAGCTCACACAGCCCCAGTAACCCGTTGCTTTCGGTGAATGTCGGAGGCATTCTCGCCGACGAGGTTCACTGCATGCACCCGATGATTACGCGAGCGATCGCTCTGCTGACACTGACGCTCGCGGTTACCCCCCTGGTGGCACAGGTCGGTGAGACCATCACGGTAGACGCGACCGCGCGCACGCGCCCCTTCCCACATTTCTGGGAGCGCATGTTTGGATCGGGTCGCGCGGTGCTGACTCTGCGCGAGAGCTATCGCGAGGACCTGCGTGCCGTGCGCAGCATCACGGCCGTCTCTTACGTGCGCTTTCACGGCATCTTCCACGACGAGATCGGCGTCTACACCGAAGGCCCCAAGGGCGAGGCGATCTACAACTTCTCTTACGTCGACCAGGTGTACGACGGCCTTCTGGCCAACGGCGTGCGGCCCTTTGTCGAGCTCAGCTTCATGCCGCGGCAGCTGGCCCGCCGCGAGATCCGGCATACGTTCTGGTATCGCCCGATCGTTTCGCCCCCCAAGGACTACGGCCGCTGGGATGCCTTGATTACAGCCTTCGCCCGGCACCTCATCGAGCGCTACGGCATCGAGGAGGTGAGCCAGTGGTACTTCGAGGTATGGAACGAGCCCAATCTCGATTTCTGGGCGGGCCAGCCCAGACAGTCCACGTACTGGACGTTGTACGATCACACGGCCAAGAGCCTCAAGGCGGTGGACGCGCGGCTGCGCGTCGGCGGACCCGCGACCGCGCAGGCCGCCTGGGTGGCGGCCTTCATCCGCCACTGCGTGGAGAACCACATCCCGGTCGACTTCGTCTCCACCCACGTCTATGGCGACGATTTGGCCAAGGACGTGTTCGGCTCCCGGGAGCCTATTGCGCGTGACCAGATGGTCTGCCGGGCGGTACGCAAGGTGCACGCCGAGATCGAGGCATCGCCACTGCCGGCGGTGCCGCTGATCTGGTCGGAATTCAACGCGAGCTGGAGCAACCACCCGCAGGTGACCGATGCTCCCTACATGGGGCCGTGGCTCGCGGAGACGGTGCGTCAATGCGACGGACTCGTGCAGGACATGGCCTACTGGACGTTTTCCGACGTCTTCGAGGAGGGCGGCGTCGTGAAGACACCCTTCTACGGCGGCTTCGGGCTGCTGGCGGCCGGCGGCATCCCGAAGCCCGCCTTCAATGCCTTTGCGCTGCTGCACCGTCTCGGCGAGGAGCGCTTCGCGAGCGACGCCGAGGGCGCGCTGTTGACGCGCCGGGGCGACGGGACGCTGGTTGTGGCGCTGTGGAATTACGCGGACGTCGGCGCCGCCGCCACTGCGGCACCGCGCCGCGTGGTGTTGAAAGTCACGCATGCCGCCGCCGCCAGCGCCAGCGTCCAGTCGCTCGATGCTGAGCACGGCAACGTCCACATCGCGTATGAGAAGATGGGATCGCCACGCTATCCAACCCAGAGCCAGCTTACGCAATTGCGTGATGCGGCCGCACTGCCGCCGCCGCTCACGCGGCGGCTCGCTGCCGGCACGCTCAGCCTGGAGATCCCGCCCGACGGCCTGACGCTCGTTACCATCGCGAGCAAACCGCCGAAACCATAGGCGCCACGCCTGGCATGATGTCACGATCGCGTTTTTGCCCGGACGCCGCTCGTGAGCCTCCACAGTTCGACTGAGGCTTCCCCTCCCACGCACGCGCGGGTCGTCGTGGTCGGGGGCGGCATCATCGGCACCTCGGTGGCGTACCACCTCGCTCTCATGGGGTGGAAGGACATCGTCCTGCTCGAGCGCGACCGCCTCACTTCCGGCACCACCTGGCACGCGGCCGGTCTCATGGTCACCTTCGGCTCGACCTCCGAGACCTCGACCGAGATGCGCAAGTACGCACGCGCCCTTTACAGCCGCCTCGAGGCGGAGACCGGTCAATCCACCGGACTCGCCCCGATCGGATTCATCGAGGTCGCCTCCGACAAGGACCGGCTGGAGGAGTATCGGCGGGTCGCGGCGTTCAACCGCTATTGTGGCGTGGACGTGCACGAGCTCTCGCCACGCGAAGTGCAGGATCTTTTTCCGCTCGCCCGCGTAGATGACATCGAGGCGGGCTTTTACGTCAAGGAAGACGGGCGCGTGAATCCCGTGGACGTCAGCATGGCTCTCGCCAAGGGCGCGCGCATGCGCGGGGTGAGGATCATCGAAGGAGTGCCGGCCACTGGGGTCTCGCAGCAGCGCGGGCGTGTGAGCGCGGTCCGCACGGCGCGCGGCGACATCAGGACGGAGATCGTCGTCAACTGCACCGGCATGTGGGCGCGGCAGTTCGGCGCGCTCGCCGGCGTCACGATCGCCAACCAGGCGGCGGAGCATTACTACCTGATCACCGCGCCGATCAGCGATCTCCCGCCCAACATGCCGGTGCTGGAGGACCCGGGCGCCTACGGTTATTACCGCGAAGAGGGTGGAGGCCTGTTGGTCGGGCTGTTCGAGCCGGTCTGTGCCCCATGGAAAGTGGAGGGAATACCCGAGGATTTCTCCTTCGGCGAGCTGCCGCCGGACTGGGAACGCATGACGCCGTTCCTCGAACGCGCCATGTCACGCGTGCCGATCACCGCGCAGATAGGCATGAAGAAGCTCTTCTGCGGCCCGGAGAGCTTCACGCCCGACTTGCGCCCCATCGTCGGCGAAGCCCCCGAGCTCGCAGGCTACTTCGTGGCTGCGGGCCTCAATTCGATCGGCGTACTGAGCGGCGGCGGCCTGGGACGCCTTCTCGCCCATTGGATCGTGACAGGGATTCCAGACGCCGACGTCACCGCGATCAACATCGATCGGCTGCATGCCACGCAGGCGAATCCCGAATACCGTCGCGAGCGCACTGTCGAATCACTGGGCATGGTGTATCGCTGTCACTACCCGGCAATGTCGCTGACCACCGCGCGAGGAGTGCGCCGATCCCCGTTCCACGACCGCCTGGCCGCCGCCGGCGCATATTTCAGGGAGGTGAGCGGCTGGGAAAGCCCGGACTGGTACGGCGCGCCCGGGACGCGTCCCGACCCCGGCCCCCTGACCTGGGGGCGGCCGAGCTGGTTCGCGCACTGGCAGCAGGAGCATCACGCCGCACGCCGCAATGTGATCCTCATGGATATGTCCTTCATGGGGAGATTCCTGGTCCAGGGGCGCGATGCCGGCGGCTGTCTCAACCATATCTCAGGCAATAATGTGGATGGCGCAGTGGGGGTGATCACGTACACGCAGTGGATGAACACGAGTGGGCGGATTGAGGCCGATCTCACCGTCACCAAGCTGGAGAGTGGTCATTATCTGGTGGTGGTCACCGACACCATGGTGCGTCACGCCGAAACCTGGATGAAGCGCCATATTCCCGAAGGCGCCCAGGCCTTCGTCACCGACGTGACCTCTGCCTACGGCCAGCTCAATGTACAAGGTCCGAACTCACGGGCGCTGTTGCAGAAGCTCACGAGCACCGATCTCTCCAACAGCGCTTTTCCGTTCCGCACCGCCCGCGAGATCGATATCGGGTTCGCGCGCGTGCTTTGCATTCGAATCACCTACCTGGGGGAGCTGGGCTACGAGCTGTACATTCCCGCCGAGCAGGCGATGCATGTCTACGAGCGCCTGGTCGCGGCGGGACGCGAATTCGGACTTCTTCATGCCGGGCTCAGGGCCCTCTCGAGCCTGCGCCTGGAAAAGGGCTACCGCGACTACGGCCACGACATCGACAACACCGACGACCCGCACGAGGCCGGCCTCGGCTTTGCGGTCGATCTCAAGAAGCCTGGCGGCTTCATCGGCAAGGAGGCGTTGCTCACCCGCAGGGCCGAGGGTCCACCGACCCGCCGTCTCGTGCAGGTCCTGCTGAAGGATCCCGAACCGCTCATGTTCCACGCCGAGGTCGTGCAGCGCGACGGCGTACCCGTCGGCTATGTTCGGGCGGCATCCTACGGCCACACCCTCGGCGGCGCCGTCGGGCTGGTGATGATCGAAGCGCAGCCACCGATCGATGCGCACTATCTCAGTGGGGGAAAGTGGGAAGTCGATATCGCCGGAAGGCGCTATCCAGCCGTCGTCTCCGCAAGACCCCTGTACGATCCCGAAATGACGCGGATCCACGCCTAGGAGGGCGCCGCCACGGATTGCACGATCTCGCAGAACGTCTTCAGGTCTACATTCCCGCCGGAAACGACGACGACGATCGGCCCGGGCCCGGCCTGACCCGTCAGGGCGGCGGCCAGCGGCAGCGCTCCTGCGCCTTCGGCGATGACCCGCACCCGCTCGGCGATCATCCGCATCGCTCGTCTGGTCTGCTCGAGCGTCACCACGATGCAGCCGTCGACCAGCGGCCTCATGCGCTGCCACATTCGCGGAAAGACGCTCTGGCCGCCGGCGCCGTCGACGAACGATGCCTGCCACTCGGCAAATACCTGCGGCGAGCCGGCGGCGAGCGACTTTGCCAGCGGCGCTGCGCTCTCCGGCTCGGCGCCGAAGATCCTGACGCCCGCCTGCAGCGCCTTTACCGCGCTGCCGACGCCGGTGATGAGCCCGCCGCCGCCGATGCTGGCGATGACGGCGGCCGTGTCGGGCGCATCCTCGAGAATCTCCAGCCCCATCGTTGCGTGACCGGCAATGAAGTTGTGATCGTCGAACGGGTGGATGAATGTGCCCTCGACACCCGCCATCGAGCGTTCCTCGAGGGCCCTCCAGGCGAGCGCGTAGGGAACGAGAACCAGGCTCGCGCCGAGCGCTCTCATCCGATCGATCTTCGCCGCCGGCGCCGTCTCGATCGCGACGACCGTGCAGCGGATGCCCGCCCGGCGCGCCGCATAGGCGACACCCTGGCCGGCATTGCCGGCGCTGATGGTCCAGACGCCGCACCGGCGCTGCGACTCCGAAAGCATCGCGACCGCGTTGGCCGCACCGCGCAGCTTGTACGCGTTGATCGGTTGCAGATTCTCAAGCTTCAGCCGGATGTCAGGGTAGCCGGCTCCCAGTCCGAGGCGCACCAGCGGCGTGCGCAGGATGGTTCCGGCGATCCGCTCGCGCGCGGCGCGGATCTCGGCGAGCTCGATGGGACGGACTGGGTCGAGGGCGGGGGACAAGTTCGGCTCGTCTCGCAGCGGGCTGGACCATCATTAAATCACAGCGCGCGCCGCAGACGCTCCACGGTGGAAATCGCTGACGCGCCTGCGGGCTGTCCGCGGGAGGTATCCGGTTTACCCGCGCGCGCGATGGGCCTGTTGGAAGCGTCGCGCCTTCATGCGGTTACCGCAGACCTGCATATTGCACCAGCGGCGGGTGTGATTCCTGCTCGTGTCCAGAAAGAGCCAGCGACAGGTCTGCGCGCCGCAGGCCCTCACCCGAGCCATGGCGTCCGAGGTCATGAGCTGCGAGGCTGTTTGCGACAGAACCCACACCGGCAGCTCGGCACGGCTCTCGTACCGACCCCACTGCCATCGAATCGCCGCCGCGGCGCTGCGGCCGCCCGAGGATTGCCAGCGCAATTCGCGGTGCCGGGCCGCTTCGTGGAAATGCCGCTCGAGTGTGCGGGTAGCAGCGGCGGGGGGAGGGCGCCCGTCGAGGTTGCCGTAGAACGCCGCGGCCAGCGCCTCGCGCAGCTCACGGGCGGCCCGCAGCGCCCGCGCCGCGGCGGCCGGACTCACCGAGCTGGCAAGCAGCCGCGCCTGGCGGGCCCCGAGAAGCCCGGTCTGCTCGCTGAACCTGAGCAGATCCGCGTAGTCCGCCAGCAGCTCCACAGGGCCGTCCGTGGCGAAGCGATCGTCGAGCGAGTTGACGAAATCGAGCGCCGGATGCCCTCCGCGCAACTCGAAGGGTGCCGGGGATACCTTCACCCTGGGCATGGCTTCATAACCCATAAATAGCATTTTACAGGTTACAGCCGGTCCGTCCAGCGCTATCCTAACCGCCTATGGAGCTTTCAACGGTTAGAGCGGAGCCCGGCACGAGCGCGCGAAGCTTCGATCCGCGCATGGTTATGGCTTTCATCGCCATCTATTTCCTGTGGGGCGCAACCTACCTCGCCATCCGCGTCGCGGTACTCGAGATCCCGCCGTTCTTCACCGCCGGAGTGCGCTTCCTGACCGCCGGCGGGCTGCTGTACGCATTCATGCGTCTCGGAGGACAGCCGCCTCCCTCGGCGGCGCAGTGGCGCAGCATCGCCGTCATCGCCCTGTGCATGTTTGTCGCCACTTACGGCGCGGTGTTCTGGGCGGAGCAGTACGTGCCCTCGGGAGTCACTGCGGTGATCGAGGCGACCCTGCCCATCACCACGATCGCCCTGGAGGTGTTCATCTTTCGTCAGCAGCCCTTCAGCTGGCGGATGCTCGGTGCCGTAGTGCTCGGGTTCTCGGGCGTCGCGTGGCTGCTGCTGAAGAGCGGCCAGCAGTCATTTGCAGCGCTGCCGTGCGTCGTAATCCTCGCCGGTGGCATGGCCTGGTCCCTTGGGGCGGTACTGACCCGCTCCATGCCGCTGCCGAGATCGCTGACCCTGGGGGCCGGTGCGCAGATGATGCTGGGCGGGGCGGTGCTGCTTGCCCTTTCCTGGGGCACGGGTGAGCTGCATCCGTTTCCCCGCATCCAGATGCGTGCGGCCTTGGCACTGTTGTATCTGATCGTCGCAGGCTCGCTGCTCGGCTTCACAGCGTACGTGTGGCTGCTGGCGCGCATGCCGGCAACCCGGGTCGCCAGCCACGCCTACGTGAATCCGCTCGTGGCCGTCGCGCTCGGGTACTTCCTCGCCGGGGAGGTGCTGACCGTCCGAATGATCCTCGCTTCGGCTCTCGTGGTCGCCAGCGTGTTCCTGATCCTCAAGACCCCGTCGGTGCGGACCTCCTAGCCGCTCGGGCGATGGCGGCCCGAGGGCGCGCGCCTATAGTTCGCCCAGCACGCGAGCGATGGGGTACACACTGCATGACAAAGTCACAGGCAAGCCGGCTTAACGAATTTTCCACTGAACTGGCGGACCTGGTCTCGAGCTGCGCACCGGCGGTAGTGGCCATCCGCCTGCGCGGCGGGCGCTCCATCAGCGGCATCGTCTGGCGTGCGGGGTATGTAGTGAGCGCCGCAGAGGCATTGGAAGAAGAGGCGGCGCTGCGCGTGGTGTCCGGCGCGGCCAACGAGCATGAAGCGAGACTGCTGGGCCGCGATCCCAGCACCAACATTGCGCTGTTGGGTGTCGACGGCTTGATGCAGCAGTCACTGCCGTCGGCCGAGCCCGCAACGCTGCGGGCCGGCCAGCTCGCAGTCGCACTCGGCCGCTCGCCCGAACATGGTCCCATCGTCACGTTTGGCAGCGTCGCTGTCGCCGGAGCACCCTGGCACAGCCAGCTCGGGGGCCGCATCGAGCGCTTCATCCGCCTCGGCGCTTCGCTCACGCAGGCGGCCGAGGGGGGTGCGGTGCTGAGCCTCGAGGGCCGGCTGATCGGCATGGCTGTCCTCGGCCCGCGGCGCGCGTTGCTGGTGATTCCCTCGGTCAGCATCGGGCGCGTCGCCGAGCTGTTGCTGGCGAAAGGACGGATCGGCCGCGGCTATCTCGGCATCGCTATGCAACCCGTACAACTGCCCGAGGCGCTGCGCCGGCTCGCCGGCGCGGATGTCGGTCTGCTGGTAGCGGGCGTCGACGACCGGAGCGCTGCCGCGCTTGGCGGGGTGCTGCTCGGCGATGTTATCGTTGCCTGGAACGGCGAGCCCGTCCGCGATCACAGGTACGTGCAACGGCTGTTAGGCCCCGAAAGCGTAGGTTCCACTGTGACACTGGCGGCTGTGCGGGCTGGCGCACTCATCGAGCTTCGGCTGACCGTGGGCGAGCGCCCGACTGCGGGGTAACCTCATCGCGCGCATCCCAGTCGTTGCATATGACACGGACGCTGCGGCGCTGAGCACGCTCGCCGAGGCCGTTCGCCGCAGCGCCCTTACCACCCTGCAAGAGGCTACCGGTTCTCGCGAGCGCCTGGCGGAGATTGCCCAGCGCGCCGGCCGCGTGGTGATCGTGGCGCGTCTGCCGGCGATCGACGAGCTGGCCGAGCTGATCTCACGTTGCGAAGGCCTGCCCCTGGTGGTCCTGCTACCCAACGCCCGGAGATTCGCGCTCCAGGCGCTGCAGGCGGGGGCGCGCGGCGTTCTCAGCGTCGGCGCCAGCGAAGAGACGATCGCCGCGGCGGTGATGAGCGTGTTTCACGGGCTGCTGGCGCTGCCGGCGGAAGCCGCTCAGTGGGGCGATGCGACAGCGGCTCTGGCGGCGCCCCCCGAGCCATTGACTCCGCGCGAGCGGGAGATCCTCGCTCTGCTGGCTGCCGGCGACAGCAACAAGACGATAGCCGCGCGACTGTCTATTTCCGTGCACACCGTCAAGTTCCATATCTCATCGATACTCTCCAAGCTCGATGTCGGCTCTCGCACCGAGGCGGTCGCGCTGGGCCTCAGACTCGGGATCATTCTGCTGTGAATCTGGCAGAATCACGCGTGCGACGCCGACGCGATCAGCCAGCGCCGAGGAGGACTCATGCCGCTCGTCACCGTCACGGTCCGCAAGCCCAAGGACCCCGCATTCAAGAGCACGGTGCTCGATGCGGTGCACGGCGCGCTCGTCTCAGCGGGCGTTCCGGCGAACGACCGCTTCCAGCGCGTCATCGAACTGGAGGAGGCCGACTTTCGCTATGACCCCACTTATCCGGACTTGCAAAGCGCACGCGACAACGACTTCGTGCTCATCGAAGTCCTCTGGTCGGTGGGCCGCAGCGTCAAAGTGAAGAAGAAGCTGCTCGCCGAGCTGATGGCGAGCCTTTCCCGTTCCGGCCTGAACACCGAGAACGTGATGGTGTGCTTCAAGGAGACGAGCTGGGAAAACTGGTCCTTCGGCGGCGGCCGCCTCATCCACACCTGATCGTCTAGGGCCGCAGCGGCGCGGGCACGGCGATTGCGCGGCCGCGGGCCAGCAGGCGCGGATCGCCCAGCTGTGCCGCGAATGCTGCAAAACGCTCGCCCGGTCCCCGCCACCTGAGCTCCTCGACATCGTCGAACAGCCGTGCGTCGGTCCTGAGCGTCGCCAGATCCTTGAACAGCAGAGCCAGCTCGCGCTGCTCCCCCAGCACCGTCGGCGGAAAATCCTCGATACGGCCGTATTTTCCAATCAGGCGTGCGGCACTTACCCGACCGATTCCAGCGATGCCCGGAAAGCCATCTGCGGAATCTCCGACCAGTGCGAGAAGATCCGGGATGAGCGCAGGCTCCACGCCGAACTTCGCGCGCACCGCGTCCGCGTCGCGAATCTGCCGCGTCCTGCGGTCGACCTGCACGACCCGGCTGCCGCACACGCACTGCGCCAGATCCTTGTCGGGCGTCCAGATGCAAACCTGACGCGTTCCTTGGTCGGCGGCAGCGATGCGCGCGGCGGAGGCCAGCGCATCATCGGCCTCGAGCTCCACCATGGGCCATACCGCGACGCCCATCGCGGCAAGTGCTTCCTCGAGCGGTTGAAACTGCGCCAGCAAAGCAGGGTCGACGCCCTCTGCGGTCTTGTAGCCGGACCACAGGCGATTGCGAAACGACTCGATGACGTGGTCAGTCGCCACGCCGAGGTGCGTGGCTCCCTCCTCGATCATCCGCAGCAGCGTATGCAGCACACCGGCGACGGCGCCCAGGGAAGGATCCTTGTCCTGGGTGAAGCGGCGCAGGCCGTAGAAATGGCGAAACAGCTCGTACGTGCCATCAACGAGGTGGACGACCACGGCGACTCCTCCTGCGCGCAGTTGCCGATAGTATTACTGCGGCGCTCATCCCCCAAAGAGCGCATTCCCGTGTAACCTTCCCACGGTGCCCCTGGAGCCACGGAGCCGAACTCTCATGAGCCAAGCCATGCCGGCCGCCCCGGAGCAGAGTGCTCTCAGCCGCTCCCTCAGGCCGCGCCATGTCTCGATGATCACCATCGGGGGAATCATCGGCGCCGGCTTGTTCGTGGGCAGCAGCGTGGCGATCGCCGCCGCCGGTCCGGCCATCATCGTCAGCTACGTGCTGACGGGGCTGTTGGTGCTGCTGATCATGCGCATGCTCGGGGAGATGGCCGTGGACATGCCGCACGTGCGCTCCTTCACCGAATTCACGCGTGCGGCACTGGGAAACTGGGCCGGATTCTCCGTCGGCTGGCTGTACTGGTACTTCTGGGTGATCGTGATCCCCGTCGAAGCGATTGCGGGAGCGGAAATCATCCAGCGCTGGCTGCCGCTGCCGACCTGGCAGATCGGAGCGGTGCTGATGCTGCTGATGACCGGCGTGAATCTCATGTCGGCGCGCGCCTATGGGGAGTTCGAATTCTGGTTCGCCTCGATCAAGGTGACGGCTATCATCTCGTTCATTCTCGTGATCGGCGCGCACGTCTTCGGCTATCGCTCGTCCACCGGTCCCACCTTTTCGAATCTCGTTGCCCATGGCGGCTTTGCGCCGCGCGGCGCCTTTGCGGTGCTGGCCGCCGTGACGACGGTCATCTTCTCCATGATGGGCGCGGAGGTCGTGACCATTGCGGCGGCGGAATCGGCAGAGCCGGCGCGCGCGGTGGCGCGGATGACCGCCACCGTCATGACCCGGATCCTGCTCTTCTACGTCGGGTCGATCCTCGTGATCGTCTGCACGGTGCCGTGGAACCTGGTCGTGCCCGGGCAGTCGCCCTTCACGCTGGCGCTGGACACCATTCATGTTCCGTACGCGACCACGCTCATGTCGGGAATCATCCTGACTGCCGTGCTGTCCTGCCTCAATTCGGCGTTTTACGTGGCCTCGCGTGTTCTGTTCGTTCTCGCCGAGCATGGAGATGCTCCCCGCTGGCTGGTCAAGACCAACAAGCGTCACGTGCCGGCCCGCTCGGTGTTGCTCGCGAGTGTGGTTGGATTTGCAGGAGTAATCGCCGCGATTCTCTCGCCCAGCGTGGTGTTCGCCTTCCTCGTGAATGCCTCGGGAGCCGTGATCGCGCTCATTTACATGGCGATCGCGGTCTCGCAGGTGCGCACGCGCCGCCGGCGCGAGCAACAGGGCGGCCCGGCGCCGACGCTGCCGATGTGGTTCTTTCCCTGGCTGAGCTACGTCGCAATCGGGGCCATGCTGCTGGTGCTCATCGCCATGGCAGTTACACCGGCTCACTTCACCGAGTTCTGGGCGAGCACGGTTTCCGCCGTGGTCGCGCTGCTCGCGTTCTTCGTTTTCCGCCGCGGCCGCGCCTGGTCGCCGACGGCGCGTCCCAGCCGCATCCAGGATGCAGGGTGACCGCGCAGAGCGATGACAGCTCGCTGCCGCAGAGTGCACGGGTTGTCATCATCGGCGGCGGGGTCGCGGGCTGTTCGGTGGCTTATCACCTGGCGAGCCTCGGCTGGAGCGACGTCGTCCTCCTCGAACGCGCGCAACTCACCTCCGGCACCACCTGGCACGCGGCGGGTCTTCTGACCACTCTGCGTGACACGGAGACGCAGACACGCCTCGCCGCCTATACGCAGCAGCTCTACCGCGGGCTGGAGGCCGAAACCGGGCAGGCCACCGGCCTGATCGAGTGCGGGTCGATCCAGCTTGCGCTCACGCCCGCCAAGGCGGAGGAAATGAGGCGCGGGTTTCGCGCGGCGCAGAGCTGGGGCATCGAGTGCGAGGAAATCGACGCCGCGGAGGTACAGCGGCTCTGGCCGCTGGCCTACGTGGATGACGTTCAGGCCGCCTTCCACTTCCCGAAGGACGGTCGCGTCAACCCGACCGATGTGACCCGGGCGCTCGCGAGGGGCGCGCGCCGCGGCGGTGTACGCATCTTGGAGAGATGCCCGGTGACTGCGATCGAGCGAGCCGCCGGCCGGGTCACTGCGGTGCACACCGAACGCGGGCGCATCGCCACGCACATCGCCGTCAATTGCGCCGGCATGTGGGCGCGCGAGATCGGTCGACTGGCGGGGGTCGATGTCCCACTGCAGGCCGCGGAGCATTACTACCTGATCTCCGAGCCCGTGGCCGGTGTGCACCCGCAACTGCCGATCCTGCGCGATCCGGGCCGAAGGACCTACATCCGCGAAGAGGCCGGCAAGATCATGGTCGGCCTCTTCGAAGACGTGGCCAAACCCTGGAATGTCGAGCGGGTTCCGCCGGACTTCGCCTTCGGCGAGATCCCTCCGGACTGGGAGCGCGTGCAGCCCTACCTGGAGCGGGCGATCGAGCGCGTGCCGGTGCTGGCGCAAACCGGCGTGAAGCTGCTGTTCTGCGGGCCCGAATCGTTCACGGCGGATCATAACTATCTGATGGGCGAAGCGCCGAACCTGAAAGGGTTCTACATCGCCGCCGGCTTCAACTCCCTCGGTATCCTCTCGGGCGGCGGCGTCGGGCGCGTGATGGCGCACTGGATCGTGCACGGCCACGCGCCGATGGACGTGTGGTCGGTCAACGTGCGGCGCACACATCCCTGGCAGAGCAACCCCGGCTACCTAGCCGACCGCGTGGTGGAATCACTCGGCATCGGCTACCAGGACCACTGGCCGTTTCGGCAGTGGGCGACGGCGCGCGGCGTCAAGAAGAGCATCCTTCACGATCGGCTTGCGGCCGCGGGCGCGTGCTTCGGGGAGTCGGCGGGCTGGGAGCGTCCGAACTGGTACGCCCGTCCCGGCCAGAAGCCGGCCTACGAGTACAGCTGGGGGCGGCAGAACTGGTTCCACAACAACGCGGAAGAGCACCGCGCCGTGCGCGAGGCCGTGGGCCTGTTCGAGCAGTCCTCCTTTGCGAAGATTCTCGTCCAGGGGCGCGACGCCGAGCAGGCTCTCAATCGCATCGCCACCGCCGATTGCCGGGTGCCGAACGGGAAAGTCCTGTACACGCAATTTCTCAATGAGCGCGGTGGTATCGAGGCGGATCTCAGCATCACGCGGCTCGCCGCCGACCGGTTTCTCGTGGTCACCGCGGCGTTCACGGCGACGCACGTGACGGCCTGGCTCACTGATCAAATCGATCCGAGCTGCCACTGTGTCCTAACGGACGTCTCCGACGCGTGGTGCATGCTCAACATCCAGGGTCCGCGCTCGCGCGAGCTGCTCTCGAGCATCGCCTCCGGGGACTGGTCAAACGAGGCGTTCCCGTTCGCCACGGCACGCGAGGTGCGGATCGGCTATCAGACAGCGCTCGCCGTGCGTCTCACCTACGTCGGGGAGCTCGGCTGGGAGCTCTACGTGCCCGTGCCGTTCGCGCTCGGCGTCTACGATGCGCTCGTCGAGGCCGGTAAGCCCTTCGGCCTCCGGCATTGCGGCTACCACACGCTCAACTCACTGCGCATCGAAAAGGCCTATCGGGAATGGGCGCACGACATCGGCCCTGACGATACCCCTCTGCAGGCCGGGCTGGCGTTCACCTGCGCGTGGAACAAGCCGGACGGCTTCATCGGACGCGAGGCTCTGCTCAAGGCGCGCTCCGAGCCACCTCGCCGGCGCCTCGTGCAGTTCCTGCTGGAGGATCCTGAGCCGCTGCTCTACCACAACGAGCCGATTCTCCTGAACGGGGCGCGCGCGGGGCTGATTACCTCCGGGATGTTCGCCCATACGCTCGGCGCGGCGGCCGGCCTCGGCTACGTCAGCCACGAAGAAGGCGTCGGAGATGACCTGGTCAGCGCAGGGCGCTTCGAGATCCTGGTCGGTAGTCGCGGCATCGGCGCGCGCGCCTCACTGCGTCCGCTCTATGATCCGACCGCGGCGCGTGCGCGCAGCTAGTCGATGCGCTGAGCGAGCGTCCCGCTCAGCGTGACTCCGCGAGGATCCACTCGACGAAGCGCGCGGTGTGCTGCTCCATCTGGGAATAGGGACCTGGCTCGTAATAGCGGGAATTGATCCCCTGCTGATTGAGTTCGATGATGCGCTTGTCCGCCACGCTGGTGACCTTCCACAGCCAGGTGAGCCGCTCGAGATCGTAGTCGACGCCGGCCTGCGCATCTGCGCGGACCAGCCAAATCACCTCCATGTCGCTGCGGTCGACGCTCTTTGGGACGAAGCGGTAAATGAGACCGTGATCCGGGTACGCCAGGAAGTTGCTAGTCAAGCCGACGTCGAAGAAGGTCACGCCGCCGTCGAAATCGGGAAACTGCCCCATGAGCGGAGCGAGCGCTTTGCCATCCTCGCTGCCGCTCACCGTGCCGTCGGCGAGCGCGGAGCGCACGCTGTCGGCAGCCTCCTGGCCAGGCCGTGCTTTCAAGCCCCAGTGATCGACTTCCTGGATCGCAAGCCCCAGCGCCAACGCCCGCTGCCGCACGCGCGCGTCGGCCTCCCGGTTCAGCGCCGGCGGCCGGGCCAGCAGGTGGTAGCGCGAGTACTCCCGATGCGCCGGGGCACAGTGGTAACACTCCATGTAGTTCTCCACCGCCAGCTTCCAGTTGGCATTGACCGGGTAGATCTCTCGGTGAGCCACCTGGGCCGCGGGCCAGCCGTAGATACGCGCCGAGCCGGCGAGCGCCTCCTCGACGTGCTCGAGGCCCAGGGGCGTCTCGGCAAGTGACACGAAGATCAGGCCTTCGATGACCCTGGCGTGGACCGCCTTCAGGCCATGCCTCGCCCGATCGAAGTCCGCCGGCATCTGCCGTGCCGCGCGCAGGCGGCCGTCGAGTTCATAGGTCCACGCGTGATATGGGCATACGAATACGCCGCCGCGCGCGTGCCCGGCGCGCTCCGGGCAGACACGTGATCCGCGATGGCGGCAGACGTTGAGCAGGGCGCGCACCTCGCGGTCCGGGGCGCGGACGACGATGAGTGATTCCCCGCAGATGTCGACCGTAAAAAAGTCGCCGGGCTCGCGCACCTGGCTGCTATGCCCGGCACAATGCCAGTGGCGCAGCAGCACTCGGCGCATCTCGTGCTCGAAGAAAGCCGCGTCGCAGTAGAACGGCTGGCTGAGCGCATAACCCGGGCGTCGCGCCTCAACCGCCGCTGCAAAGCGACTCGTCGTCGACCCCTCGAGTTCCGCGGCCGGAATCGCGCGCGCATTCATCGCACTCTCCTGTCGTAGCGCCGGTCATGATACCCGTGCGCAGCCTGGAAAACCCGGCCCGCACGCACTCAGGGCGATGCAGGCCGCTGGCGGCGTTGGGTTGAGGGTGCGGCGGTTCGCGGGCCGCGCGCTCCCGCGCTAGCATGTTGTCCCTCAGCCCTGGTCCCAGTTGCAGAAAAGGAGATCCCTATGGCCGATCAGTCCAACCCATTCGGCGACTTGAGGAAGCTCGTCGAGGATTTCAAATTGCCGGGTGTCGACCTGTCCGCCGTACTGGAATCCGGCCGCAAGGACATGGAGGCGCTGGTCGCAGCCAACAAAGCCGCCTACCAGGGTTTGCAGGAGCTGGCGCGCAAGCAGACCGAGATGCTCACCGATGCGATGCGCAAGATCCAGGAGGCTGCAAAGCGCGCGGGCAGCGCACACCCGCAGTCTGAACCCACACAGCTGGCACGCGAGGCGTTCCAAAAGACGCTCGCGGACATGAAGGAGCTGGCCGATATCGTACGTAGGTCCCAGGCGGAGGCGATGAGCAAAGTCACGGATCGTGCGATCGAGCATCTGCAGGAACTGAAAAAACTCATCCAGCCCAAGTAGCGACACGCGCTCCAGGCGCTGCGGCGACGGTGTCGGGCGCTGAAAAACGCAAGGTCGAGCGGGGCGTGATTGCGTTGCCAAACCGAGCCCTCGCGACGGCTGTCCTGCGGCTTCTCGCCGCAGGCGCCTGTCTTGCATTCTCGATCAGCGGCTGCCCGGCGGAGTCGAACTCTGCCCGAGGCGGCACCTCGCCACCGCTCGCCGCGGGCGGCACCCGTGGCGACGCGCAGAGAGTGCTCAACGTCTACAACTGGGGCGAATACATGGACCCGGCGGTGATCGGGCAGTTTGAGCAGGAATTCGCAGTCAAGGTCAACTACGACGTCTACGACTCGAACGAGCTGCTCGAAACCAAGCTGCTCGTCGGGCACACGAACTACGACGTCGTGGTGCCGACCGGGTACTTCCTCGAGAATCAAATCAAGGCCGGCATCTTTCAGAAGCTAGACAAGACCGAGCTGACGAATCTGAAGAACCTCGACCCGGAGGTGACCCGCGAGGTCGCGCTCTACGATCCGGGAAATCTGTACGCGGTCGATTACATGTGGCTCAGCACGACCGGGATCGCCTATGACTCGACGAAGATCAGGGCACGCCTTACCGATGCGCCCCTCGACAGCTGGAGAATCGTCTTTGACCCCGCGATCCTCGGCAAATTCCAGGATTGCGGCGTGGCCGTGCTCGATTCACCGGTCAACGTCGTCAGCTCGGCGCTGATTTTCCTCGGCCGTGACCCCAACAGCGAGTCGCCCGCCGACCTCAAAGCGGCCGAGCAGTTGTTGTCGTCGGTGCGGCCGTACATCCGCTACGTGGAGACCACACGGCTGACTTCGGACCTGGCCAATGGCGAGATCTGCCTGGCGGTGGACTGGTCCGGCGACATCCCGTTTGCGCGCGAGAGCGCGAAAAACGCCGGCAACAGCGCGGACCTGGAGTTCTCGATCCCGAGGGAGGGGGCCATCAGCAACTTCGATGTTCTGGCAATTCCCGCGGATGCTCCCCATCCGCGCAATGCGCACCTGTTCATCAACTATCTGCTGCGCCCGGATGTGGCGGCACGCAACTCCAACTACGTCAAATTCGCGAACCCCGTTCCAGCCGCGGCTGCCATGCTGAGCCCCGAGCTGCGCGACGATCCGGCCGTCTACCCGTCCGCGCAGGTGCGCGCACGGCTCGTTCCCTCGCGCGCGAAGTCGCATCAGTTTACGCGGCTGTTGATGCGCAGCTGGACGCGTTTCAAGACGCGCCGCTGAGTGGCGCTCGGCCGCGGCCCGCGCTCCGCTGCGCCGCGATCTCCCTGGCCGGCTCGTTGCTTTGCGAAGCAAGGCTAGCGGGGAGGCAGATGCTCCTCCTTGCGTCCTTTGGGCGGGGGTGGTGGCGGGGGCGGCGGCGGCGGACTCATCTGCCGGTTCCGCTCCTGCACTTGCCGCGCCTGTATCTGTTGCTGCTCCTGGGCATGCCTCTGCGCGAGTTGTTCGGTTTGGGCGCGATGCTGCTCCTCCAGCTGCTGCATTCGAGCCTTCTCGGCGAGCTGCTGGTGCTGGGCCTCCTGTTGCCGCTGCAGCCGATCGCGCTCGGCATTCTGCTGAGCGGCAAGGCGCTGCTGCTCCTGAAAATGTTGGCGCTCGAGCGCGGAGTTGGCAGCGGAGGGAGAGGGCGGTTTCGGCACGGGGGGCGCTTCGCTCGGATGCACGGGCCGGTCGGCGGGCCGTGGCGGCTCGTACCTCGCGGCGGGCGCGGGAGGTTCACCGGGGCGCGCCGGCGCGGCAGAGCGCGGCGGCTCGGGCCTGGCAACTGCTGCGGGGGGCTCGTTCGGTCGACCTGGCGGCCGCGGCGTGTTCACGGGCGCGGCGGGGCTGGGTGGCGCGGGAGTTCTAACGGCGGCCGCGGTGCCCGGCGCCGGGCGCGCCTCATTGCGCGCGGGCATCAACCGCGGGGGCGGTGCAAGCTTGATGGGTGCCGGCCGCGGGGCGGCTGCGGCGATCTGCTGAGTCTGCGCGACCGACAAGGGCTTTCCACCATTGCTTCTGATTGCAGCCAGGCGCCGCTCGAGCGGAACCGGCGGGGGAGGTGGCGGCGTACGCGCGACTACGGCCCGCTGTTGAACTTCGACGGGCGGTTTTCTGGCAGCTGCCCGCACCGGGCCTGCCACCGCCTGCTTGCTGGGTACGACCGGAGGCGTCGTGGACTGTACGGGCGCACTTGCGACGGCGCGCGTATCAACGCGCAGCCTGTTCCTCGCGACCGGCTGCGCGGAAGCGAAAGCCTGCTGGCTGGTCGCCACCACTGCGCCGGGGACCGAGCGATTCACGTAGGTCACGTTCGTCACGGTCTTGTTCACGATGGTGGTGTTGTAGACGTTCGTCACCACCGTGTTGTTTACCGTGGTATTCGAGATGTTGACGTTATTGACGTAGGTGCGGCTGACCGGGTAGGAGGGAACGTACACCTCGCGTGGACCCAGGGCGAACCAGGCGACACCGGCACCCACGCTCACCCATGCCACCAGCGCCGGCGCATAGACGCAAGGTCTGTACTCGCCTCCCGGCGCAAGCGGCGGCGGGACCCAGCCCCACGCTCCACCCACATATACCCAGCGCCCATAGTGAAACGGCGCGAAGCCCCACGGGCTGTCGTCGACCCAGGTATAACCCCACGGCTCGACGTAGGCCCAGTGCCCATTGCGGTAGGGGGCCCAGCCCGGCTCGAGGCCGCGCGGCACCCACACGGTTCCGTAGTCCGGCGTCCCCTTCCAGGTGCCGTAGGTGTCGAGGTCCGTATAGCCGACGACATCCGGCGGCACGTAGCGCGCGGAGACGGAGCGGTCCCAGCGACTGTCGCGCTCCGCGCTCCACGCATCGAATGCGTCCTGGCCGGCTTCCGGCTGTGAATTCTCCACCAGTTGGTCCGTCCCGGAGAACACGTCGTTCTCAGACGCGTGGACCGGATAGGCGACTCCCGCACCGGTCACTTCGCCCTGGCCGCTGCGGACCGCGATGGTAGTGGCGGAACCGGAAGGATCCACACTCACACGGTACAACCCCGGTCGCAGCACCGAGAAGGCGAGATTCGGGGTATCGACCTCGTAGGTCTCATCCTCATTGAGCCTGCGCACGCGCAGGAGGAGCGTTCCCGAGGAGAGCTGAACCTGCGTGATGGTGTCGCCGAGATTGAGGAAGGAGATCTGGGTGTTGGCTGAGACTCGCAGAAGGGACCCGTCGAGCTGCAGCTCTGCGCGACCGTCGTTGTCCGCCCAGAGCTGATCACCGGTGGTCAAGGGACGGTTGAGGTATGGCGCCACCCAGTCCTGGGTGCCGCCGGGCAGAAACGACACGCTGCCTTCCACAAAAGCGAGCCGCGCGGCGCGCCTCGGCGGGTCTCCCG
>DASZHQ010000019.1:0-4215 GCA_035937715.1 Steroidobacteraceae bacterium
GCTGAACGCGCTCGTCGAGCTCGCCGTCAGCAACAACGCAGATCTCGGCGCAGCGCGTGCGCGCGTGGCACAGGCCGATGCCCGAGCACGTCAGGCCGGGGCCGCGATCCTGCCCGCGATCGACGCCAACGGCAACGCCACCTACATGGCCGGACATTCGCAGCAGGGCTCGGGTCACGAGTTCGATTGGTTCGCGATGCTATCGGCCAGTTACGAGGTCGACTTCTGGGGTAAGAATCGGGCCACCGCTCAGGCGGCGATACTTCAGGCGAGCGCGTCGCGGGCGGACCGAGATACGGTGGCCTTGACCCTGCTCGGCGGGGTGGCGGACGAATACTTTGCGGTGCTCGCACTACGTGAACGAATTGCAATCGCCCGCGAGAACTCGGATACGGCGCAGAAGGTGCTCACCGCGGTCCAGGCGCGCTTCGATGTCGGAGTAGCCAGCCCCGTGGACCTGGCGTCGCAGAAGGCCGCGTTCGATGCAACACGGATCGCCCTTTCGGACCTGGACCAATCTGAAGTCGAGGCGCGCGGCGCGCTGGCACTGCTGCTGGGTCGTGTGCCGGAGAAGTTCGACGTCAGCGGCACGTCGCTCGAGCCAGTACGGGAACCGGCGGTCGCGCCTGGCCTGCCTGCCGAGCTCTTAGCCCGACGTCCCGATGTGGCAATGGCCGAAACGAATCTGCAGGCCGCGAGCGCCGATCTCACTGCAGCGCGCGCTGCGATGCTGCCTAGCCTATCGCTCACCGCCAGTGGCGGTGTACAGAATCCAGCGCTGCCGGCAACCGTCCTTACGATCGGTGGTGTCGGCGCCTCGCTCGCGCTGGCGGCCAATGTCACCCAGCCGATTTTTGATCATGGGCGGCTGCGCGCCAAGCGGGATGAATCGGCGGCGAGGGAGCAGGAGCTAATCGCCGCGTACCGCGCAGCGGTCGTCGCTGCGTTGGTAGACGTGGAGAAGGCGCTCTCCGCCCTGGAGCACCTCAACGCCGTTGCGGAATTCCAGCGGAGCAACGTCAGTGAAAACGAGCGAGCGTTCGAAGGGGCGCAGCTGCGCTACGAGCACGGTTCCGGCGATTTCCTGACGCTGCTGGAAGCACAGCGAACACTCTTTGCCGCACGCGATCAGTTTACGCAATTCAAGCTCGCCCGCCTGCAGGGCCTGGTCGCTCTGTGCAAAGCATTGGGTGGCGGGTGGAGCACCGGGACAGTGGCGCGTCAAGCGCCGGCGCACTCGCCCGGGGACCTTGTTGGAGGCTCCTGGTGATGGCCGAGCACTGTGAATACCTTGGAGCCAGGGCGCCGGCTCGCATGAGTGAGGCGATCCATGCTGAGTCGGAAACCGCAACAATGAACGTGATCCGAGGCTCGATTCACTTGGTGGCCGGTAGGCGGTCAACGCGACCTACTGTTGCAGCGCTTGGGTTCGCGGCGCTCGGGGTGAGCGTCATGCTGCTCGTCAGCTGTCAGCGGGCGCCGTCGGCTGAGCCGGCGCAGCCCGCTGAGGCGAAGGAGGGCGCGGCCGCCGAAGCGGATGGCCTGATGCTGAAGCCCGATGAAGTTGAGAAGGCGGGCATCAAAACGACCGCGGCAACGGCTACCCAGCATGCACCCGAGAGCGCCGGCTACGCGCTGGTGATCACCCGCGACGCCATCGCCCAGTCGGTCGCCGACCTGAGCAGCGCCGCGGCCGTCGCGCGTCAGAGTCAGGCCGCGCTGGCGCGCAGCCGCAGCCTCGCCGGCACGCCGGGAGCGATGCCGATCGAGGCACAGGAGACCGCCGAGCGGCAGGCCAGCGTCGATGAGGCGGCGCTGGTGCTGGCACAACGTCGCGTCTCTGCCACCTACGGCCGCAACGCACCATGGAAGGACAACTACGCGAGCCCCGCACTCGCGGCGCTCGCGGGCGGGGAGGCCAAGCTCGCGCGCGTCACCTTTCCGCTGGGTGCGCTTGGACCGGCGGTGCCGGCAAAGCTGCGCTTGGCGCATATGGGAGGGTCGCTGGGCACGAAGAGGTTTGAAGTCGGCACGGTCTGGAGCGCGCCCGCGGATGCCACTCTGCCCGGCAGGAGTTTCTTCGGCATTCTCAAGGACAGCGATGTCGCCGAGGGAGAGCGTCTGCTCGCGTGGGCGCCGGTCGGCGCACCCGAGCCGGGGGTCGTCGTCCCATACCCTGCGGTAGTGATCAGCGGCGGCAAGTACTGGTGCTACGTCGAAGAGAAACCGGGGCAGTTCGTCAGGACCGAAATCGATCCCAACCTGCCGACGGATGAAGGCTACTTCGTTAAGGAAGGCATTGCGGCCGGGGCGAACATCGTCACGACCTCGGCCGGCGAGCTGCTGGCGCGTGAACTGGGCGCCTCTGCGGAGTAGATCAAGATGATGCGCGCATTGGTCGCACTGTGTGTGCGGCACTTCGGCTCGGTGACTGCGCTGACGGTGCTCGCACTGCTGCTCGGCACGTGGGGCGCGCTGCATTCGGCGCTCGATGTGTTCCCGGAATTCGTTCCATCGCAGGTCGATATTCAGACCGAGGCCCACGGATTCGCGCCGCAGCAGGTCGAGGAGCTGGTGACAAAGCCCATCGAGAATGCCGTGAACGGCACAGCGGGGCTGGCGACGCTGCGTTCCGAATCCATTCCAGGACTATCGGTCGTGACCGTCACGTTTGCCAGTGGGGCGGATGTGCACGTGGCGCGCCAGGGGATCGCCGAGCGGCTCGCCGAGCTCGGCAGCACGCTGCCGGCCGGCGTCGCGACGCCCAAGCTGTCGCCGCTCGTCTCGAGTACCATGGACCTGCTCAAGATCGGTCTGCTGTCCGACAAGGTCGATGCCTACACGCTGCGCGATACCGCCGACTGGGTGATCAAACCCCGGTTGCTCGCCGTGCCGGGAGTCGCGCACGTTATCGTCTTTGGCGGAGACGCTCGGCAAATCCAGGTCCTTCCGGACCTGCACAAGCTGGCGAGCTACAACATCACCCTCAGCGAGGTGGCGGACGCTGCGCGCACTGCGCTGCCCTTGCGCGGCGCCGGCTTCATCGATCTCGCCGCGCAACGCGTGCTGCTAAAGTCGCCGACTCCTGCCCCCGACGTCGCCGCGCTCGGGGCAGCAGTGGTGACCGTTCGAAACAACATGCCGGTGCTGCTGCGGGACCTGGCCGAGGTAAAGCTGGCGCCGGCGCTGCGCTTTGGCGATGCGCTCATCATGGGCAAGCGGGGAGTACTGCTGTCCCTCGCGAGTCAATACGGTGCCAACACACTGACGACCAGCCTCGCGGTCGAGCGCGCGCTAGCGGCACTGGCGCCCGCCCTCAAAGCCCAAGGGATCACGCTCTATCCAGAACTGCACCGGCCCGCCAATTTCATCGAGCGGGCACTGGGCAACCTGCGCGAGTCCCTGGTGTTGGCTGCTCTGCTGATTCTCGCAGTGCTATATCTCTTCCTTCGGGACGTGCGTGCAGCGCTCATCGCTTTCACTGCTATCCCCTTATCACTGCTCGCTGCCATTGCGGTGCTGGAGCACATGGGTTTGACCCTCAACACCATGACACTCGGCGGCTTCGCGGTCGCGCTCGGCGTTCTGGTGGATGATGCGATCATCGGCATCGAGAACATACTGCGGCGGCTGCGCGAGAATGCCCGGCTCCAGGCGCCGAGGGCGCGCCTGGAGATCATCCGGGAAGCATCGCTTGAGGTGCGGGGACCGGTGATCTACGCCACCGCGGTCGTGGTCGCCGTTTTTCTGCCGGAGTTGTTCACCTCCAGCGTCCAGGGGCGCTTCGTGGCGCCGCTGGCGGTGGCATTCATTTTCGCCGTCCTCGCGTCCCTTGTGGTGGCGATGACCTCGACGCCGGCGCTCTGTGCGCTGTTGCTGCACGGTCACGACGAACGGCCGGAGGCGCAATGGCTGCTGCTTATGAAGAGCTGGCAGCGCTGGTCGGTGGAGGCCGCGAGCCGGCATTTGCGAGCCACCTCACTGGTGCTTATCGGACTCGTCGTCGTTGCGCTCGCTGCGTTGCCCTTTCTCGGCGGCACGTTCATGCCGGACTTTCGCGAGGGGCACTTCGTGATGCAGGTCTCCAGCTCGATTACCGGCACCTCCCTCGAGCAGATGCTGGCACTCGGCAGACGGGTGAGCGCGGAAGTACTGGCGCTGCCGTACGTCAAGACCATCGAGCAGCAGATCGGGCGTGCAGAACTGAGCGAGGAC
>DASZHQ010000020.1:0-21742 GCA_035937715.1 Steroidobacteraceae bacterium
GAGCGCCGCTATTCCTCCAAGTGGTTCTATCAATGCATCCAGTCGCGTTACGGTTTCAACCCGCACCATCTGCGCCTGGCCGATGCCTGTGAGTTCTTCATCGGCCAGGGGTGCAAGGTGGGGCTGGGCGGCCATCTGATGGGCCAGAAGGTCACCGATCAGGTCGCGGAGATGCGCTCTCTGCCGGCCGGGATCGATCAGCGCTCCCCGGCTCGGCATCCGGACTGGCTGGGTCCCGACGATCTGGCCCTCAAGATCCAGGAAATCCGCGAAGCGACCAACGGGGAGATTCCGATCCAGCTCAAGCTGGGCGCGGCGCGCGTCTACGACGACGTTCGCATGGCGGCCAAGACCGGACCCGACAGCATCTACATCGATGGCATGGAGGGCGGCACCGGTGCAGGCCCGCATATCGCCACGGAGGAGACGGGGATTCCGGGTATCGCCGCCATACGCCAGGCGCGCAAGGCGCTCGATGACGTGGGCAAGACCGGGGAGATTTCGCTCGTCTATGCCGGCGGCATCCGCAACGGCGGCGATGTCGCCAAGGCCCTGGCGCTCGGTGCCGACGCCATCGCGATCGGTCACTCGGCGCTGATGGCCCTGAACTGCAACAAGGACATTCCCGAGGCTGACTACGAGAAGGAGATCGGTGTCGAGCCCGGGTACTGCTATCACTGCCACACCGGCCGCTGCCCCGTCGGCGTGACCACTCAGGACCCTCTGCTACGCAAGCGTCTCGATCCCGATAGTGCGGCGGAGCGCGTTTACAATTTTCTGCACTGCCTCACCATCGAATGCCAGATGATGGCACGGGCTTGCGGCAAGACCGATGTACATAGTCTGGAGCCCGAGGATCTGGCTGCGCTCACCATGGAGGCCTCGGCGCTCGCCATGGTGCCGCTGGCGGGTTCGCAGCACACGGTCGGTCGGCCCGACATGACTCGCTATTGAGAGGTGAGACCATGGCCAAAGTCACCGAGCTGAGCAAATACGCGCAAGCCAAGAGGACCGCGAAGCCGGCCAGGGCCCCCGCCAGGGGAGTTGGCAAGTCCGCGGCGGCCAAGGCCGCCGCCGCCCGATCGGCGGGTGCACGCAACGGCGCCCCCGCGGGTGCCAGGGACATCGACCACTTCATCAAGACGGCAGGCCTGGACACGCGGCGCGAGAAGGAAATCGGGCAGCACATCGGCTATCGCTACGATGTCAACCTGGTGCCGGACTACAGCCGGCTTACGCCCTTTCTCAGGAAGTACCTGGAAGTGATGGGCTGGTCGGACCTCAACTGGCTCGAGGACGTGCACCTGGGCTATGAGGAAGGCAAAGCAGCGGTGTTCGATCGCAACGTGAATGGCTGGGTGACGGTACCCGAGGGTGTGAAGCTGCCCGACAACCAGCAGGACCGCGACATGCTGGCGCGCGAGCTGCTCATCAAATTCCAAATGTCCCCACGGCACCCGCTGGTTGAGCTGAACAACGCTTATCGCAAGTTTTGAATTTCAAGCGCGCTCGCAGCGGTAAGCCGCGGCATGGGACCAGTCCGGCCGGAACGAGAGGATCTGCACGCTGGCGGGGAGGCGGGGGTTGAACATGCGGTTGTGCCACAGGGTCGCCTCATGGAACGGGCTCGACTCCGCAAGTCGCGCGATGGCGCAGGGAATGCGATAACCCTGCGTGTACTGCTCGAAGTCGAGGACGCAGTGAGCTTCGCCCAGCAGCTGCGCCGCAAGCCTCGATTCCGCCCCGAATAGCGCCGTGATGAGATCCGCGAAGCGCGCCGGGTCCTGAAAATAGCTCCCCTGCAGTATCTCGAGCATGTTGTCGTAACGCTCGACCGGATCGTGCGTGCGCAGGTACTGATAGCGGAACAACTGAGTGCTGTGCGCGGGCTCGGATTCGACGATGAGCGTCACGATGCCCGCGGAAAGCTCCTCTTCGTTGCGGTTCAGAACACGCGGACGCATTCCCGAGCTGGGACGGCCGCTCTCCTGGCGCGCCGCCAGCTGCCTGATGCGGCACTGCCAGCCCACGAACTCGCGGCACAGAGCCGCCGCAGCAATTGCGCTCAGCACAACATTGTCGGGCAGGCGTCGCATCCAGCCGTTCCCGTGCGAGGACGCGGTCAATAAATCGCGAGCCGGTGACTGACGTACACCACCAGGGCGCCGGCGAGGAGCGTCACGTACGGCCAGATTCCGGCGCGGGTGACGATCTTTTCCCCGGAGCCAAGCTCCAGATCATCCCGCATGGCGCTGGGGAAGGCGCCCTTGTCGCGCAGATAATGCCGGTACACAAACACCGGCAATATCAGGGCGGCGAACAGCAGCCCCGTCTTGAGCGTACCCGACCCGTAGACATCGGCACCCATGCCCATGAAAGTCAGGTTGACGAAGGAGAGAACGGCACCGGCGGCGATGAGCCAGGTGGGTGCCCGCCACGGGCGTTCCTGCCGCGGCCGGTCGGCTCGATGGATCCAGCCCGCATTCAGATTCAGGAAGTTGAATATCAGGTATCCGACGTTCGACGCGCCCAGCACGAACACGTAGTCCGACATGAGCAGCAGGAGCAGATTGAAGCCCAGATTCGTCAGCATCGCGTTGGTCGGCGCGCCGTGCTTGTTCACCTTCGACAGATATTCGGGCAACCATCCGTCCACCGACGACTGATAGAGCGTCCGCGAAGACCCTGCCATGGAAGTCATGATCGAGAGAACAATCGAGAGGATCAGCATGACGACCAGCACCGTGCCGACCAGCTCGCCCGCGTGAACCATCTGGGCCATCACCCGCGCCACGCCCATGCCGCTGTAAATTTCGGGGGCGAGCATGCCGGAGTAGACGGCCGGAGTGACGACCGCACCGTGGGCATCGAGCAGCGCGGGTTTCACCAGCTGACCCAGGCCGAGAAAGCCCTGGAACGCGAACGGCACCAGCGTATAGACCAGCACGCACAACAGGCCGGAGTAGAAAATCGCCTTGAACGTATCGGTTCTGGGATTCTTGAATTCTCCGGTGTAGCAAACCGCCGTTTCGAAGCCGTACGTGGACCAGGCGGCGAGAAACATGCCACCGGCAATCAGAGTCCAGCCGGCCCGATCCCAGGACCCGTCCATTACATTGCCGGCCGCGTCGTGAGCGATCGGCGCGAGCGGGAAGAAATGCGCCCGGACCATGTCACCGGTCAGTATCGGCATCACGCCGATCAGGATCAGAGGGATCACGGCCGAGATCCCCAGGATCTTCGTGGTATTGGCCGAACGCAGGATTCCGCCGTCCTGAATGGCCTTCACCGCCAGCAGAATGATCGCACCCAGGATGAAGGTCGCGTTGATTCGCAGGCTCAAGCCGCTCTTCAAGCCAGTAAGATCGAGCAGCGTCCACTGCCAGGTGTTGATGACCGAATCCGGTGCAAAGAGTCCATTGAGGATGTAACCGGCCGCGAGTCCCGAGCCGATGGCCTGCACCGGGGACCACGCGAACCAATTGCACCAGACGGACACCGGAGCGACGAGTTTGCTGTAGCGAACCCAGGCGATCGCCCCGTACACCGATGTGCCGCCGGCTTTGTGGGGGAACAGCCCGGCGATTTCCGCGTAGGTCATCGACTGCACGAAGCCGAGGCCGATGGAGACCATCCACACCACCCAGGACGGCTTGCCGACCGTGGCCGCGACCGCGCCGATGGAGAACAGCACGAGCGGCGGCACACCGCTTGCCACCCAGAATGCTCCTGTCCAATCGATGCCGCGCTCGAGCCCGGCTGACTTGGGCTGCGCCCCGGTGCTCGTTGCAGGTAAGTCGTTCGCCGTGCTGCTCAAGTTGCCCCCCGTCGGCTGCCGGAAGATCGCGAGACTCGACTGTGCCACACGGTAAGGGCGAATTACACCGAAGGCTCCGATCCCGCATCACTCACGGATACGCTCCGCCGGTCGCATCGTTGCCCCCGTCGACCGGAAGGTTGGCACCGGTCACGTAGCTGGCGCGCGCGGAGGCCAGGAAGTGCACGCACCACGCCACCTCGGTCGGTGCGGCGAGCCGTCGCAGCGGAATTCCCGCCGCCAACTCCTGCAGGTTCCGCTGTGGATCGCCCCCCTTCCTGGAAAGAATGTCGTCCACCATCTGCGTGTGAATTTCGCCGGGACAAACCGAATTCACGCGAATATTGTCGCGGGCGTGATCCAGGGCCATGCAGCGCGTGATCTGCACGACCGCTCCCTTGCTGGCGCAGTAGGCGACGTGGTTCGGTTCGCCGTTGAGACCCCACTCGGAGGCGATGTTGACGATCACGCCCCCTCCGTTGCGCTTCATGTGCCGGATCGCGGCACGGCTGAGGTAGAACAGGGCGTTCACATTCACGGCCATGGTATCGAGCCACTGCTCATCGGTGGTATCGACCGCGCTGGCGCTGTAGAGAATTCCGGCATTGTTTACCAGCACATCGAGTCCGCCCAGGCGCTCGATCGTGTCGGACACCAGGCGATCGCAGGCGCCCGCGGCGCGCACATCGACCGCGGTGAACTCGGCGCGACCGCCCGCGCTGCGGATCGCCTGCATTACCTTGCGCCCGCGGGGCTCATTGCGACCGCAAACCATCACTGCCGCGTCCGACTCGGCAAAGACCCTGGCGCAGGCCTCGCCTATGCCCGTCGTTGACCCTGTCACCAGAACGACCTTGCCCTTGAAACTCATCTGACAGCCCTCCCGTTGCGCGCTTGTTCGGCAGGTGGTCTGCGTGACGCGCGTTCCTGCCCGCGGGCAGTCGTCGTCAACTCACTTCGACGCTGGGCCGCGCATCGCCGCGCTTGGGGAACGTCTCGTGTCCCCATACCTGACGCTCGCGAATGAACGGCAGCGGATACTGCGGATGCGGCGAGTCGAACTCCCGTGCCAGCCGATGCCCATCGAAGATCGCATTGAGGATCTGACGCGGCGCGTGGCAATCGCCGATGCGGTACACGGCCTGGACAGCGTTTTTCCGCCACTCGGCGTGTCGCGCCTTGAGTTGGGCGTACAGCTCACCGTTCGGCACGCGCGAGGTCACGAGCACGAGCGCATCACAATCGAGATACACCAGGGCGTTGCTGCTGCGCCGTCCCCAACGACCCGGCTCGAGCTCATAGAGCCCGGCGCTGTCGCGGTACAGATAAAAGAGCGCGAGCCTTCCCGGCTCGAAGGCGTGCACCCAGTGATTGGTGAGGTGCCTGATGTGTTTCTCGTGCAGCATTCTCTTGTTGTTGGCGAGCTCCATGGTGTACTTGGAGAATTCGGCGACGTCGTTCATGTTGGTGACGAGCGTCACCTGCTTGCCGCGATCGGCGAGCAGCTCGGCCATCGCGATGCCGGTAAAATACCCCTCGCCGTCGAGCACCACGACACGCTCGCCGGGCACCTCCTTGCCGCGCATGATCTGCTCGGGCGTCAGTACGCTGGCGCGCGCAGCATCGGCGCCCTGAATCGGTCGGTGCACTTCCGCTCCGAGCCCGACGGTCGACCAGTGCGCGCCCGTGGCGATCACCACCTTGTCCGCTCCGTATTGCAGGACCTCATCGGCCGTCATCGGGCTGACGCCCAACTGCACTTCGACGTTGCGGAGCTTCTGCAGCTGGCCCTGGCGGTAGCTGATGACGCGGCCGAATTCCGCGCAGCGCGGATAGCGCGCGACGTCGCGCCAGTGCCCGCCCAGCTCCGGGGCGCGGTCCCGCAGATGCACCGTGTAGCCGCGCTTGCCGAGGACCGTGGCGCACTCCATTCCGGCCGGGCCCGCTCCCACGACGAGCACCGAGCAGGGGTTGGCGGTCCTGTCGAACTGCTCCGGATGCCAGCCGCGGCGATATTCCTCGCCTGAGGTCGGGTTTTGCGTGCAGGACAGCAACGCCTGCTGCTGCATCCGCGATACGCACAGATTGCAGCCGATACACTCGCGGATGTCCTCGGGTCGACCCGCGGCGATCTTGGCGGGCAGGAACGGATCGGCAATGCTCGCGCGCGCCGCGCCGATGATGTCGCATTGGCCGCGCCGCAGCGCTTCCACCATGTCATCGGGGCTGGTGAACCGGCCATTACTGACGACCGGCACCGCCGGACCCACGATGGCCTTCACGTGCGACACGAAGGGCCGCATCCAGTTGGTCGGGCGAAAGCGCGAGCTGCCGGCGTCCTCGCCCCATTCCTCGTAGTCGCCGATCTTGACCGCCCACAGATCGCACACGCCCTCGCGGTGCATCAGTTCGACGAAATGCAGACCCTCGTCGTGATGCTGAACCCTGAATTCGCCGTTGATGGTGTCGGTCTCGAAACGCGTCGTGACCGCCAGGCGATCACCTACCACACGCTTCAGCGCAGCCATGACCTCGATATAGAAACGCGCGCGATTGCCGAGTGAGCCTCCGTAGCGGTCCGTGCGCCGGTTGTAACGGCGCTCGAGAAACTGCATCGGCAGCGTGCTGTCGGAGCCGGTGACCTCGACGATATCGAACCCCGCCTGCTCGGCACGCTGCGCCGCCAGCACGTACATGTTGATGAGCGCCTTGATGTCGTCCTCGTCCGCGGCTGCGTCGTACACCGCGCGCTCCGGAAACACGTTGGACGGCAAGCCGCTGGGTCCGCGGGGCACCTCGCGCGACTCGAGGCAGGGTGAGTGCATGCCGTTGTACCAGAGCTGCACCCCCGCCAGGGACTGGTGCCGGTGCACCTCATCGCACATGTGGCGCAGGTTGATGATGTCGCCCTCGTCCCACAGACGCGCCGAGTGCCAGGGATACTCGTCCGATTCGGGGTGGATCGAGCAGAACTCGGTGCAGACGACGCCCCAGCCGCCTTCGGCCTTCATAGCGCGAAAGCGTGCCTGAGTGCCCGGTCGCTCCGAGCCGTAACCCGTGCAGTGGGATGTCTGCCAGAAGCGATTGCGGCTGGTCTTCGGCCCGAAGCCGATCGGCTCGAGGAGAATGTCGTGCCTGGGATTTCGAGCCATGTTCGTATCTCACGATCGCTCCGCAGGCCAGGGGTGCTCGAGCTGCTTCAGCACCTCCTGATGGGCGGCGCGTTGATCGCCGGCCGCCGCAAACTCAGCGAAACGCACAACGGTCACCTCATGGTTGACCATGAAACGGACGGCCGCCTTGTCGCTCTCCGGGGCCACAGCCTCGAGCGCCTGGTAACGCGCCAGGTATGGCTTGACGAGCTCAGCGAGGTCCAGCATGGCCTCCCGCCACGGCATCTGTTTCAGCTTGTCGGCCGCTTGAATGCCGGCGGCGCGCATGGCTTGATCCTCCACCACCGACAATCCGAGACGCCAGAGGAGCGGACGCAGTCGGACTTTCGCCTCACTCTCCAGTTGCAGCAGCAGCGCCATGCCGTACGCATGCTCCTGCGGGCACGTCGCCAGCAGGGTTGAGAACAGTCCCTCGCCGATGAGCTCGGCCTGGTACAGCTCGGTGATGCCTGCGAGATATTCCTCGGTGCGCATGGTCCCTCCAACCGCGACGGCTCGCATGTGTAGCGAACGCAATCAATCGACGTCGACTTCGCGCTCGCTTCTGGCTGCTGCAGATCTGCAGCAATCGATGCTAGCACGCGTCCGCAGAGCTCGACACACGGGCGCATGCGATTGCCGCCGGGGTATCCTTCACAGCACCGCGGCTCGCGCCAAGACACCTCTTTAGGCTGCATCCCAGGGGACCGAACGTGCACCCACCATTTCGTCATCGCAGGTCCGGCACGCTGCTGGTACTCGCGGCGCTCGGCATCGGCTGCTCGGCGTCGGTTGCGCGCGCCGGGCAAACCTACACGCCCTGCGATACCAGCATGGGCGGCCAGACGATTACGCTCAACGGCCATGATCTGACCATCGAGCAGATAATAAGTGTGGCGCGCCACGGCGCGAGGGTGCAGTTGAGCGCCGACGCCCGCCAGCGGCAGGCCGACAACTACGGGCTGCTGCTCGAGGCCACGGCCGAGGACGTGCCCATTTACTGGTTCAACCGCGGCACCGCCGACAACCGCGAAACCGTTTTGTTCTCCGGAGATGCTATGTCGGCCGAAAACAGTGCGCGAATCCGGCAGTGGCAAGCCGAGCGCTTTCGCCGCGGGGCGCACGCAGGGTTCGGTCCCGAGGTCATGGACGAAGAGATCGTTCGCGCGATGATGCTGATCAGGGCGAACGGCATGACTTACAACGCCCCGAGTCCGCAGGTCAGTCAGATGCTGCTCGAGCTGCTCAACTACCGCGTCACGCCCGTCGTGCAGTCGCGCGGCACGGTCGGTGAGGGCGACCTCGCACAGCTCGCCAACGTCGCGGGAACGATGGTGGGCGCCGGTGAGGCCTATCATCAGGGGGTGCGCATGCCGGCCCAGAGAGCCCTGGCGCAGGCCGGATTGAAACCGATCCAGCCGTTCGCGGCTGACGACAACGCGCTGATCAGCAGCAATGCCTACGCGACCGCCCAGGCGGCTCTCGTGGTCCACGACGCGCGCCACACGCTCGAGTGGGCCGACCTCATCTATGCCATGGACCTCAACGGCATGAACAGCAGCATCACGCCGCTCAGCACGGTCGTGCAGCGGGAGCGGCCCGGTCGCTGGCTGAATTGGGATGCAGCACGTGTGCTCGACATGCTCAGGGACAGCTACCTCTTCGACGCGGACCCCAAACGGATCATCCAGGACCCGGAGAGCCTGCGGGCGTCATCGATCCGCCAGGCGGCGGCCTGGGAGGAATGGGCAGCGCTGCGCGAGGCGGTACTGTTCCAGGCCAACACCTCCGACCACAATCCCGCGGTACACGTGGGCCTCGGGCCGCAGGATTCGTGGGAGCTCGCGACACCACAGATGATGAAGTACTTCATCAAGGGTGGACCGTACAGCCATGGCCAGCACGGTTATATCGTCTCGAACGCGAACTGGGACCCCTACCCGATGGCAAACAAGCTGGAGAATTTCGTTATCGCTATCGCCAACATGGACATCGCCATCATGCTGCGAATCGAACGCTTTCGCAGTCCATTCTTCACCGTCGTCTCGCCTGCGGATGTGCTGCCGCACTGGGCCCGCAACGACAGTGGCTACATGCCCAGCGACTTGCAGCAGGAGATTCAGGGCTTGACGAACCCCGTGGCGCCCTCTGGCAGCGCGCTCGAGACCAGCGTGGAGGACTTGCAGTCCCAGACACGCCTCAAGGTCCAGCGCGCCCGACAAGCCGTCTCGGTCACGACGGATCTGCTTGCGCTCGACCTTCTCGAAGCCAGTCTTTGGCTCGACGTTCGTAACAGGCAGTACCCGAGCCGCTCGTTCGGGTCGGCTGCCACAGCCGCGTGGCGCGCCTTCCGCAAGCGCGTGCCCCTCGAGATGGAGCTCGCGGATGCAGCGACCGAGCCCAAACAGATGATCGCCGCAGCGTTCGTGAGGGCAACTCCGGCCTCAACGTTCTACCGCGGCACGAGCCCGCCCGGCGTTAGTGAATAGACAGGTAGGTGGCGAGAAACGGTGTGCGGTACCCGCTTTGCGTCCACAGAATGGGGAAGAAGCTCTCGTCCATGCTCGTGTCCCCGACACGACGATAGCGACTGTAGATGTAGCTGACCTCGGTTGGATGGAAGCGTGCCACCGATGACAGGCAATGGGTGACCAGCGAACGTCGTGCTTGCGAGCCGCGGTTAGTGTCTGAGCCGTGCCAGGTGCCGCCGGCATGGAACACGCACCCCCCCGCCGCAACCTCGATCGGGACCAGCTCGACGCGGGCACCGACGGAGGCGGCGGCATGGCGAAGGCCCTCGCGGTAGTCCTCAGGCGCGTGGAACTCCCCGAGCGGCGGAAATCGTCCCCAGCGGTGAGAGCCGCGCGCGTACTCGATGGTGCCGCCAGCGGCGCTTGTGTCGTCGAGCGCCATCCAGCAGGTGACGAAGCCTGCGGGGACGACCCAGTGGCCATAGCTGTCGTCCTGATGGAAGCCGAGGGCCTTCGCGCCCGGTGGCTTCCAGAGTACGTTATCCTGTCCGATGCGCGCGCCTGGCCATCCCGCCAGCGTCGCGCACAGGCGTCCCACCTCCTCTTTGAGCACGATCCGCGCAATGGTCCGGTCGGACTTCCAGCCGTTGCAGATCTGCCGCGTGCGATCCGCCGGGTCCCGCCCCTCGCGCCAGTTCCATTCGTCCGGATACAGGCCGGTCTCGAACTCGCCGCGGAACAGTGGCTCGAATCGCGTCCGTGCCAGCGCAACCTCCTGCGCGCTCAGGAAGCGATCCAGGATCAGAAATCCGTCCGCGTTGAACTGCTCGATCTGCGCAGGGGTGAGCTGCACCATTTGGATTCAGGTGAGCCTAGCCCGCCAGCAGCCCCTGTCGCACCATCTCCTTGGTGGTCGCGTCGGCGACCTCCTTCACGAGGCTGTCGATGTCCCGGGGGTTGGCCGTGCGGCTGGTGCTCGCCCACAGGAGTTTGTCCCGGTCGAGCGAGTATACGAGCGTCTCGACCGACACCAGCGTGTCGGACTGCAGGTAGCCGGGCTCGTAAACCGTGCCCCAGCCATAACCCCAGTACGGGCCGAACCCCCCATAGTAGGACGGCACCGCAAAGCCCGGGGTGTAGGTAACGCGTTGATCCCTGCCCACGACGCGCATTACGACGACGCCGTTGACACCCGCTTCCTTCAGACGCGCGCGCGCGGCTTCGCCATCGTCGCGCCGCTCGTTGGGTAATAGCGTGTATGCGGCCACGCCGTGCGCGCCGCGCGCCGTCAGAGCCGCCGCCAGCGCATCCTCGCCCGCGCGTCGCCTGCTCTCCTCGCGCGAAACAAACACCGCCGCCACCGTCTTGCCAGCGGGATTGACCGCCTGCACGTCGGGCGCCTTCCACGTGGAAGTGAAGGTTGTCGTGCCGGCGCAGCCGGCGAGGCACAGCAGCACCGCGCACAGCAGAACCGCAGGGAAGCGTTGTGGCATGGGTTGTGTCCCTCCCGGGACAGCGAGCGTACTCCGGTCACTCGATCGCAACCAGCGCCGCCTCGCCCACGCCGCTGCCGGCAGCACCAGTCCGGGCTGCCAGCCGTCGGGGCTTCATGACGGGGCTTTCGGCCTCGCCGCCGCGCCTGACATGCGGTATTGCCGCAGCAGACCACGATGCAGGGCCAGATAGCCTGGGGCGGTCACTTGCGTGCGAGTGCCGATCAGCGCGTTGACCTTGGCGAGCGCGTGAAACGGCACCGACGGGAAGCAGTGGTGCTCGGCGTGGTAGGGCATCCGCCAGGCGAGGAGCAGAAGCGCGACGTTGGTGTGGGTGGTGCGTGTATTGGCGAGCATATCGTCGCTGAAAGCGCAGCCGGTGTGTTCCGCCAGCAGAAACAGCCGCAGGAACGGCTGCCCGAGAATCGCCGGGAACACCCAGTAGATCAGTGCATCGGCGCGCTGAAAATAAAGCGAGAGGAGCAGCACGCACAGGTAGGAACCCCACAGAGCGCGCGCTTCGCGCACGATGCGCGACGCCCGCGCGGGGGGGATGAACGGCTCCCCCACGCGCCCGGTCAATGCGTGACGCAGCGTCACACTCAGTCGATCGAACCAGTACGGCAGTCCTGAGACGCGCCACAGGTATGACCGCAGGTTCGATGCGGCCGCGGCCGCCAGTTCCGGATCGCGCGCGCGGTCCTGCGTGTAGCGGTGATGGGCAAAATGAAACAGGCGAAAGTACTCGGGTGGCAGCACGAGTAGCGCGCCGCACACCCACGCCACGAGATCGTTCGGCCAGCGGCTTGCGAATGCGGTGCCATGGATACTCTCGTGCAGGGCGCAGAAGAGGAAACACAGCACCACCCCGTGCAGGACGAGCGCGGCCGCAAGCCACCAGTGGCCGCGACTCGCCCAGACGAGAAGCCCGGTTGCCGACAGCAGGCACACATGCGCGGCAAGTTGCAGGAGGCCGCGTGCATCCGAGCGGCGCGAGAGCCGCCGCACGGTCTCGCGCTCGAGACAACCCGGCGCCAGTGCATCGATGTCCATGATGTGCCCCTGGGCCATTTTAGGCCCCGCGGCGCATCGCGGCACGTTGCGTGGATCAGCGCAGCCTGGACTGCCCGCCGCCGGTGCTGTGGCAGCGCCGGCGGTGCACGGACGCGCAGCGAAGCGGGGGGCGATTCTGTGACGCGGATCACTGGCGGTGGCGGCGGCCGCCCGCCGCTGCGAGTGATTCTGAGATCTCCGCACGCAACCGGCAGGGCGATTCCTTTTACCTTAAGCCGGTGAAGATCCGAGCAAAAGTCACAGCGCTGCTCACGGCGATATTCGCGATTCTCGGCATCGCAGCGCTCCTGGTCGCAAAGTACGTCGTCATGCCGAGCTTCGCGGAGCTCGAGCGCGCCGACGCGCGCACCGCGATGCGGCGAGTCAACTACGCGTTCGAAGTCGCCATCGACCGGCTCGCGGTGTCGGCAGTCGACTGGGGCAACTGGTCGGACACCTACCAGTTCGCCGTGGACCACAATCCCGACTATGTCGCGGCGAACCTCACCAAGATCGGGCTGCGGCAGATCGGAGTGAACGTATTCCTCGTCGTCGATGTGAACGGCAACGTCGTGCAGGCCAGTCAGATCGACCTGGAGTCCGAGCGGCCGCTCGGGCTCGATCTGGCCGAGCGCAAGGCACTGCCGGCGGACTTCCCCTGGCGTGCGAACTTCCGTGAGGGCCGTGCGGCGAAGGGTTTGCTGCGCACCAATCTCGGAACGCTGATGCTCGCGGGCTCGCCGGTGCTCGATGGAACCGGCCACGGCCCTGCGCGCGGCATGGTCATCCTCGGCCGGCTGCTGTCGGCTTCGGTGGTCAGCAGTATCGGCGCGCAGGCGCAGGCCGAGCTGACACTGCTTGCGCCTTCGCGCGAGCACGCCGGCGACCAGCTGGTGGAGGGCGAGGCCGCAACGCGCGTCTATCGGTCCTTCGCCGACATCTACGGACGGCCCATCATGACGCTACGCGTGGATCTTCCGCGCGAAGTGACGCGGCGCGGCTACGCCGCCGCGTACTACGCCGGGGCTTACCTCGCTGGCGCGGCGTTGATCGTGCTGATCCTGCTGGTTGCGGCGCTGCACCGGCTGATCCTCGCCCCGCTCGCGGTCGTGACCCGCCATGCGGTCGCGGTCGGCAACGCCCAGGATCTGACGACGCGTCTGGATCTCCCCGCCAGGGATGAGATCGGCGTCCTGGCGCGCGAGTTCGATCGCATGGTGACACGCGTAGCCGAGTCGCGCACCCAGCTCGTCGACCAATCCTACCAGGCCGGACTCGCCGAGCTCGCCAAGGGCGTGCTGCACAATCTCGGCAATGCCATGACCCCGATCGGTGTGCGGCTGGCGAGCGTGAGCGACCGGCTGCGTCTTACGCCCGCGGACGACGCCGTCGAGGCGGTCGCGGAGCTGCGGCGCGGGACGGCGGACGCGGAGCGGCGCGCGGACCTCGAGGAGTTCGTGCGCCTCGCCTGTCGCGAGCTCGCCGGCACCGTGAAGTCCGCGCGCGAGGACCTGGCGGTGATGATGCGCCAGACGACGGTGGTGCAGACAGCGCTGTCGGAGCAGATGCGCACCGCGCGCAATGAGCACGTGATCGAGGCGGTGCGCCTGGCCGACCTCGTGGCACAGTCGCTCGAGATCGTGCCCGACGCGTGCCGCCAGCGCTTAGCGATCGACGCGGACGAAACACTGCGCCGCGTGGGCGTGGTGCGCGTAGCGCGCACGGTACTGCGACTGGTACTGCAGAACCTGATCATCAACGCGGCGGACGCGGTGCGCGACGCCGGCAGGGAAAGGGGCCGTCTGCATGTCAGCGCCGAGATCGTGAGCGAGGCCGGCCGCCGCCAGCTCCATCTGCGTTGCCAGGACGACGGCATCGGCATCCCGGCAGAGAATCTCGAGCGGGTATTCGAGAAGGGCTTTTCGACCAAGTCGCGGGAGACCAACCAGGGTATCGGACTGCACTGGTGCGCGAACGCCATCAATGCGCTCGGCGGGCGGATCTGGGCAGCGAGCGAAGGTCCGGGCCACGGCGCCGCGCTCCACCTGGTCGTGCCGCTCGCCGCAGCTGAAACGGCCGCTCTCGCCGGAGCAGCCTGAGGCCTCAGGCCCCCGTGCCGCGCGGCCCCAGCGGCGCATCCACGGTGTCAGTCCACGACGGAAGACTGGATGGAGATGCCACTGCGCAGCACGGTGGTCACGGGCGTGCCGGCGGCCACCTCCAGCAGCCGGGCTTTCTGATCCGGGCTCAGCGGCCGCGCGAAGGACAGTCGCCGCTCGATGTGCTCCCTCCCGGACTCATCGCGCGACCAGCGCACACCCACGGTGATCTTGCCGAGCGTCCAGTCCTGCTGCGCCGCATGTCTGCGCAGCGCCACCGCGGTGTCCGCTCCGAGACTGGCAAGTAGCAGCTCGCGCGGTGCCAGGCCCGCGTCGCTCCCGCCGGCGGCGACGGTTTCATCGGCCGTCAGGTGATGATGCCCTGAAACGATCTGCTGCACGTGGTGATGCTCATTGATCACGGTGACGTACGCCATGTGCAGGTCCTCCTCCCCCGTGGGTGCGCCGCCGCCCGTAGAACACGCCTGCGTGCGCGATGCGATCGAGCATGCTGCGGGCGATGCTGCTGACGCTCAGCCCGGTCACATCGTCCAGTCGGTAGGGCTTGCCCTCGAGAATCGCCTCCGCGGCAAGCAGCCCGCTGCGCACCGCCGGACCGATGCCCTCACCGAGATCGCGCGTGGCGAGCCCGGCGGCATCCCCGGTGATGAAGGCGTTATCGCGGCGAACGACCTCCACACGCCCGCGCAGGTAGTAGCTGTAGCCGGCCGGATCGTACTGCGCACCCGGGGCGAGGCTGCCGCCGAGCATCGCGGCGAGCTGCGCCCAGTGCGCGCGAATGTCGTGGCCGCCGCGCTTCATGCGCTCGGCGATGCCGCCGATTCCGACGTTCAGCCAGCCGTGCTCCTTCGGCACATACCAGGAGTAGCCCGGCAGCCCGTGCCCGAAGAACCAAAGGTGACAGTCGGAGTCCTGCCAGTCGTACTGGATCTCGTGCTCCAGGGTGACGATCTGCAGCTCGCTCGAGCGCGGGTTCAGCTCGCGGAACAGCTCACGGTACACCGGGCAGCGCGTGCCTGCGGCGCCGATCAGGTAACGGGCGCGGTACGCGCCGTCGATGCAGAAGCCGTCCGTCTCGGCGGCGATGTGACGCACGTTGTGCTGCTCCACCGCCGCGCCCGAGCGCTCGAGCAGCCAGGCATCGAATTCGAAGCGCCGGATCGAATGCTGCACGCAGGCGACCGGCACGTGCAGCCGCCCCAGGTGCACGCGCAGGCGCGGAAACGTCAGCAGCCGGTGCGGATAGGAGCACAGGTCGATCTCCAGATCGCGCACCACCTCTGGCGTGATCCAGCCGGCGCACAGCTTCAGGCGCGGAAAGCGCTCGCGATCGAGCACCAGCACGTCGGCGCCGGCGCGTTTCAGCTTCCAGGCGGCGGTCGAGCCGGCCGGGCCTCCGCCCACGATCAGCACGTCACAGCTGCGCATGAACGGTGCCGCTCAGCGGGCGTACAGATGCGCCCGGGTCCAGGGGACGTCGTTGCTCTCGCCCGGTGCAAACAGCACCTGGAAGAGCTGCAGCGAGCCGGTGGCGAAACCGGCGACCGAGCCCGCCAGGTACAGCCGCCACATGCGCACGAACTTCTCATCGAACATCTCGCGCACGCGCGTCGTCGCCCCCTCGTAGAGCTGCAGCCAGTGGCGCAGCGTCTGTGCATAGTGCAGGCGCAGGTTCTCGACGTCGAGAACCGACAGGTTCCAGGGCTCGAAGATGCGCGCCATCTCCCGCAGCGAGGGCGGATAGGCGCCCGGGAAGATGCGTTTCTCGATCCACGGCTGCATCGGTGCCGGGCTGTTGCGGCCGATCGAGTGAATGAGCCCGCGCCCCCGGCCGCCGAGGCAGCGCTGCACGATGTGGCCGAGGGCGGTGTAGTTCCTGACGCCCACGTGCTCGAGCATTCCCACGGAGACGAAGGCATCGTAGCGGCCGGTGATGTTGCGGTAATCGTCCTCGAGATACTCCACGCGTGAAGCGAGGCCTTCGCGCGCGGCGTGCTCGCGGGCGTAGCTGACCTGCTCGTGCGAGATATTGAACGCCCGCACCCGCACCCCGTAGCGGCGCGCCATGTGCAGCGCGAGCGTGCCCCATCCGCATCCGGCCTCCACGACGCTCTCGCCGGAGCGCAGCCGGAGCTTGCGGCAGACGTGATCCATCTTGGCGACCTGGGCCTCATCGAGCGTGGCGTCACGGGTCGGGAAGTAGGCGCAGGTATAAGCCATGGTGCTGCCGAGCCACAGCCGGTAGAAGTCGTTGCCGATGTCGTAGTGGTGATGGATGTTGTCGCGCGAGCCGGCCAGGGTGTTCCCATGCGGGCGGCTCACAGCCGCAGTCGCGCGACCCAGGAGCGAGTCGCGCCGACCCTCGCCCCCGGCCCTGTACACCGCCTCCAGAAGCCCGACCAAGTCGCCCTCGATAGTCACGCGGCCGTCGCTGTAGGCATCCCCGAAGCGCAGCGACGGATCGACCAGTATCGACAGGAGTGTCCGGCGACTGGCGAAAGTGACGCGTGCCACCGGCGCCGCGCCCGCACCCACGCAGGCGCCGTCGCGCACCGCGAGCTCCACCGGCGGCGACCCGAGCCGCGTGTGCAGCTGCGACAACAGTCGGCGATCGAGTCCGCTGCCTCGCAACATGGGCCGCGGGGGCAGCTCCGGGACGGCTCCCGCCGGCGGCCGCTCCAGGGCCGGTGCGCGCTCCGCGGGGGATGCCAGGCCTTGCTCGCAGGCGTTCACGACACACCTTTCTGAAGGTCAGGGAACGGTTAATTTAGCATGGCGCGCGGGGCGGACTGTCAACAGGCCCTCCCCGGGAGGCAGGGCGGCATAGGCGACGCTCCCGTTCAAGCGGCCAGTTCCGCCTGCGTGTCAGGGCGCCGCGCTGTGCCGGGCGCGCGCGGCCCAGAAGTGCGCTTCACGCGCCAGCCCGGCACGCGCCTCCGCCGCATCCACGTCCCGGGGCTCGCCGCCCGCCTGGCGGGACACCGCCTTGCGCAACTTCCCATCGGGCGCCACGAGATAGGCGAGCGAGTTGCCGCTCTGCGCATCGACGTTGAATACCACCAGATCGCTTTCCCGGGCCACGCTGACGTTGAATGTGCGCACGCGACGTCCGCTCTTGCTCACCAGCTGCCTCACCTCTGTCCCCTCCTTCGACTTCGCCAGGCCAAGCGCCACCGACACGTCCGACGGTAGGCGGGTGAGGAACCCTGAGCTCAGGGCCTGTCGCGTGAGGGCTTCGGTCCATGGCGCTGCGCCGTGCGCATAGGCGGGCAAGAGCATGCAGAAGAGCGCGCTCAGAACAAGGCGCCTCGACGCTTCGGGCAACACGCAGGTCCTCATCGCAGTCTCCTCAGGCCGGCGGTTCGCGTCGGCGCCAGTGTGTCGTTCAGCACCGCCGCGAGTCGTGCGCCCGCGAGCAGCAGCCGCTCGCGCACGACGGCGGCTGCGGCCTGCTGGTAGGGCGCATCCAGCATCATGACGCCGGGCGGCACCCGGCCGCAGGCAAAGCCTGCGTAGTGATATGCCACGGTGCGTGCCAGCTCGTTCGACTCCCGCGCCCACCCTTCGGGCGAGCCCTGGCCGGCTTGCGCGGCGAGGCCGCGCGCCGCGCGGGCGAGGGCGGCGACGTCGGCCGGGGGGCGCTGGCGGTTACGGGAGTGCAGCGCGAGTCTCACCAGCTCATTGTCCCAGGCGCGGTGCAGGTTCTGGCGGCCGTGGGTCCTCATTCCCGCGAGTGCCACCTGCACCTCGTTGCCGCCGTGATCGGCATTGTCGGCGGCGTGCAGCGGCTGGTGGATGTCCGCGACCAGGTGCACTACCCATTTGAGTGCTTCGTTGCGCTCGCGCGTCGCCGCGTGTGTATCCGCGATCACGCTGATCAGGCGCGGGAGCTGACCGCTGTTGCACTGCCCGTCGGGGCAGTAGCGTTCCCGGGGCGCCGTGCCGCACACGGGTAAGTTGTCGTAGTGCCAGCGCGGCTGCGATACGGGCGTGCCGCGGATCTCGTCCGCCCACACCGATACGGACTCGAGCGTCATGCGTCCGGATGCCCTGCCGAACTTGTCAAGGTCGTGCTCCAGCAGTCGCGCCACGACCGCGCGCGCCGCGGGACTCAGCAGCCCATCCGCGATGGCGCCCACCGTGCGATGCCCCTGCGGTCCCCAGGCGGCCGACGGCGCGCACAGTGCGACGCACACCACCGAGGCTGCGATCACGCGGATCACGCGGCGCTTCATGGCCGGCAGTATTCACGCGACTCGAAGTGAGATTCAACATTCGCCCATGTAGACTGCCTGGCTCGCGGCGCGCCAGCCCAGGCAGCGATTCCAACACACATGACCCGCACTCGCCCCTCTGCCCTCCTCCTCCCGCTCGTCGCGGCCGCGGCCGCCGGGCTCGCGCTCGGGACCGCGGCCCGAACCGAGGCTCCTGCCGGCGGCTCCCACGGCCTCGACAGCGCCGGCATTGACCGCTCGGTCCTCACCGGAGACGACTTCTTCCGCTACGCGAACGGCGCCTGGCTCAAGACGACCGAGATACCGCCCGATCGCAGCTCCTGGGGCCCGGCAGAGCAGCTCGCCGAGCTCGCTGCGGAACGCAACGCCGCACTCATCCGCGACGCCGCAGCCTCGGCGGCGGCCGGAACCGAGGCGCGCAAGATCGGCGACTACTACGCGAGCTTCATGGACGAGGCGGGCATCGAACAACGGGGCCTGAAGCCCCTCGAGCCAGGCTTCAGGCGCATCGCGGCCATCAAGGATCGCGCCGGGCTTGCGCGCGCACTCGGGGAAACGCTGCGTGCGGACGTGGACATCCTCAATAACACGCGCCTCCACACCGAGAACCTGTTCGGCCTGTGGGTGGCGCAGGACCTCGATGACCCGGCGCGCTATTCGCCCTTCCTGCTGCAGGGAGGCCTGGTGATGCCGGACCGCGACTATTACTTGAACCCTTCGCAGAAAATGGCCGAGATCCGCACGCGCTATCGTGCGCATATCGCTGCGGTACTGGCGCTGGCGCAGCTGCCGGACGCGCAGGCGCAGGCTGCGCGCATCTTCGAGCTCGAGCGCCGCATGGCGCAGGCGCACTGGGACCGCGCCCAATCCGAGCAGGTGCTGAGGGGCAACAATCACTGGCGGCGCGGGGAGTTTGCGCAGCGGGCGTCGGGCCTCGACTGGGCGGCGTTCTTCGCCGCGGCGAACCTTGCCGCACAGGACGAGTTCGTGGTGTGGCAGCCGAGTGCGGTCACGGGGCTGTCGGCGCTCACCGCGAACGTACCCTTGGCGACCTGGAAGGCCTATCTGAGCTTTCACCTGATCGAGACCAACTCGGCGTGTCTGCCGCGGGCCTTCGTCGCCGAGCATTTCGCCTTCCACGAACAGCTGCTCTCGGGAACCCCGCAGCTTCGGCCGCGCTGGAAGCGCGCGATGGCTGCGACCGACCAGGCGCTCGGCGAGGCGGTCGGCAAGCTGTACGTCGAGCGTTATTTTCCGCCCGCGGCAAAGGCACGCGCGCAGGAAATGGCGCGCAACCTGGTGGCTGCGTTCGGCACCCGCATCGATCGGCTCCAGTGGATGGCGCCCGAGACGCGTGCGAAGGCCAAAGCGAAGCTGGCGTCGCTGCGGATCGGCGTCGGCTACCCCGACCGGTGGCGCGACTATTCGGGCCTGGAAGTGCGGCGCGACGACGCCTGCGGCAACGCCGAGCGCGCGAGACTCTTCGATTACCAGCACAATCTCGCCAAGCTCGGCCAGAGCGTCGACCGTGCCGAGTGGGTCATGAATCCGCAGCTGGTGAACGCCGTCAATCTTCCGGCGATGAACGCACTCAACTTCCCGGCCGCGATCCTGCAGCCGCCCTACTTCGACCCGCAGCGCGACCCGGTCATGGACTACGGCGGGATCGGTGCGATCATCGGGCACGAGATCAGCCACAGCTTCGACGACCAGGGGGCGCTATTCGATGCCAGCGGGCGGCTGAAGAACTGGTGGACCGACGGGGATTTCGCACATTTCAAGGCCGCCGGCGAGCAACTGGTCGAAGAGTTCAATCGCTACCGCCCGTTTCCCGACATCAGCGTCAACGGCGCGCAGACGCTCAGCGAGAACATCGCGGACGTCGCCGGGCTGTCGGTGGCCTACGATGCGTGGCGGCTGACGTTGGCGGGCAGGGCCGCGCCGGCCGAGGCTGGCTTCAACGGCGATCAGCTGTTCTTCCTCAGTTTCGCGCAGAGCTGGCGGCAGAAGATCCGCGAGCCCGAGCTGCGCCAGCGGATCGTCACGGATGGTCACGCGCCCGCCGAGTACCGCGCCGACACGGTGCGCAACCTCGACGCCTGGTACGACGCCTTCGGCGTGCGGCCCGGTCAGAAGCTCTATCTCGGGCCGGCCGAGCGCGTGCGGGTGTGGTGAGCTTTGGAGCGCGGCGGCTTGAGCTGCGCGAAATACACCAGCGTGCGATAAGGAAATTCGATCTCGGCGTGGCGCTCGTGGCGGCGGAACAGCTCGCGCAGACCCTCCATCATCGGCTCGTACTGCGGGTGTCCAGGCTCGGGGGCGTAGGAGGAGGACAGGAGCCGCCCCTGCAAGCCTTCGAAATCGAAAGTCTGCCGGTTGGGGAAGGTGGCGAGCTCCATGGCGCCGCCGAAGAACTCGCGCATGCTCGCCTCATCGGCCCGGCTGGCGGCGATGCTCGCGTACTCGGTGGCGTGCCGCAGCAGCAGCGCCTGGTAGTCCGCGAGAAACGCACTGCCCTCGGGCGGGTGCTCGTTCCATAACAACGCCCCGAAGCCGCCGTCCCTGATCATGCGCAGCGCTTCGCGGCGTGCCGGCTGCACCTCAAACCAGTGGAACGCCTGCCCCGCGACCAGCAGATCAATGCTGCCGCTGCCGAGCGTGGTCGCCTCCGCGCTGCCCTTGACGCTGCGGAAGCCGGGATGCGCGCCGAGCCGCTCCTCGGCAGCGGCACGCATGCCGTCATTGGGCTCGACCGCGAATACCTGCGCGCCGCGCGCCAGCAGCAGCTCGCTCAGAATGCCGGTGCCCGAGCCCACATCCGCCACCACTGCCGTGGGCGACAGTCCGCAGCGTGCCGCGAGCAGATCGATCGCCGGCTGCGGGTAGCTGGGACGATAGCGGGCGTAATTCCCGACCCGGGAGGAGAAGCGCTCGGTCGGCCGTGTTATGCGCGCCGCTCCGGCGCTGCCGCCGGCTGTACCGGTGCTGCGGCAGCACAGTGCGAGCGGCCGCGGCGGCCGCCGTCTCTCCATAATGGCATGCGGACACGGTAGCGTATCGGCGTGACAATCGCACTTGCGGAGCCAGCATGAGTGAACACCATCAGCGCATCGAGACGCAGCTCGTGCACGCCGGCGAACCCCTGCCGCGCATCGCCGGTGCGGTGGAGATGCCGATCTTCCAATCGGCGACCTACGAGTACGCGGGTGAGGGCAGCTACCACGATGTGCGCTATCTGCGCATCAACAACACTCCCAGCCAGCAGGCGCTGCATGCCAAGCTCGCAGTCCTCGAGGGCGCGGAGGCGGCGCTCGTCACCGCGAGCGGCATGGCGGCGATCTCCACGACGCTCCTCAGCGTGCTCTCCCCGGGCGATCACCTGCTGGCGCAGCGTTGCCTGT
>DASZHQ010000021.1:0-1804 GCA_035937715.1 Steroidobacteraceae bacterium
TGTGTTTCATCATCATCCCGTCCTTTGGCTGAATCTTGGCTGAATATGGCCTCGGCCCGCCTGCCGACCGCGACCGAGATTGGACACTGGCCGCGGTTATTTCAAGCCGCGTGCCGCCAACCTGCGGCGCACTCCTGCCGCCAGGTCGCGGACCTCGCCGATCCGAAGCGCGCCGGCAGACAGGAAGAACGCACCAGCTGCCGCGGCGATGACAAGCAGCAGGCTGAGGCACTTCGGCCAGAACGGCTGCACCGCCCAGTCGGCGAGCAGCAGATGCGCCCCCGCCCAGGCAATGATGAACAGCACCGCCGATGCCAGCGCCACTTTCCCCAGCAGCGCGAGCATGGTGCGCGACTCGAGCCGCCCGAGATGCGAGCGCATGAGGAAGTACAGGATCAGGAAGTTGCTGCTCGCCACGCAGGCGGTGGACAACGCCAGCCCCCGGTGCCCCCACCCCAGGCGCATGGTGAAGACCCAGTTGAGCAGCAGGTTGACACCGACCGCCACGAAGCTGACCACCATCGGGGTCCTGCGCTTGTCGAGCGCGTAGAACGCGTTGACGAGCACCTTGAGCGCGGCGTAGCCGCACAGGCCGATGGCGTAGAAGCGCAGCGCTCCGGCGGACTCCGCGGTCTCGTGGGCGCCGAAGCGCCCGTGCTGGTAGAGCACCGAGATGATCGGCTCGGCCAGCACCATCAGCCCGATGCTCGCCGGGAGGGTCATGAGAAAGGCGAGCCGCATGCCGCGCGCCAGCTCGCCGCGAAATGCCTGGCGGTTGCCGGTGGCCGCCAGGCGCGCCAGCAGGGGCAGCGTCACGGTGCCGAGCGCCACGCCGAAGATGCCGAGCGGCAGCTGCATGAGCCGAAACGCCACCGTCAGCCAGAAGGTCGGACCGTCACCCAGCTCGGAGGCGAACACCGAGTTCACCAGCACGTTCACCTGCGTGGTGCTCGCGGCGATCATCGACGGCGCCATCAGGCGCAGGATCGCAGCCACGCCCGCATCGCGCCAATGCCAGTCGGCCCGAAACGCGTGGCCCTGGCGCCTGAGCGAGGGCAGCTGCACCAGCAGTTGCAGGGCACCGCCGATGAGGGTGCCGATGGCGAGGCCGAAGATGGCGCGCGGCCCGAAGTGCGGATCGAGCCAGTAGCCGAGAATGACGCCGCCTGCGATGGATCCGAGGTTGAAGAAACTCGAGGCCATGGCCGGGATGCCGAACACGTTGCGCGCATTCAGCATCCCCATGACGAGTGCCGCGAGCGAGACCAGCAGGATGAACGGATACATGACCCTTGTGAGGGTCACGGTGAGCGCAGCCTTGTCGGGATCGAAGCCGGGAGCGAGTGCCGCCACCAGCCACGGCGCGGATACGATCCCGAGCACAGTGATCGCGCTCAGGCACACGATGGTGAGCGTCGCCACCTTGTTGGCGAGCCGCCAGGCCGCGGCGTCATCTTCGAGCGCCGCCGTGCGGGTGAACACGGTGACGAACGCAGTCGACAGCGCACCCTCGGCAAACAGGTCGCGCAGGAGATTGGGGATGCGGAACGCGATGGTGAACGCGTCCATCACACGTCCGCCGCCGAACAACGCCGCGAAGATCTGCTCGCGCGCCAGCCCCAGCACGCGGCTGCACAGCACCGCGAGCCCGACTACCCCGGCCGCCCGGGTGTTCAGCCGCTCAGCGCGCGTCACCGCCCCGGCCGCGGCCGCTGCGCCCGCGGGTGTTTCGCCTGCTGGCATGCGGACGCCACGGTAGCATCCGCGCCAACCTCACGGCCAGCGCGGGGCCCCGCGAAATCAA
>DASZHQ010000022.1:0-39337 GCA_035937715.1 Steroidobacteraceae bacterium
GCATCCACGGTATAGGCGTGAAACAGATCGTACTGCATGCGTCCGACGATGCGGCCGAACGCCGGTATGTAGCGTCCGAGCACGCCGTAAGTGTTCATGCGCCGCAGCTCGTGAGTCACGCCGACCGGCGAGCGCAGGATCTCGAGGAACAGGCGGTGGTGGCGCGGGTTCTGACGGAATTCCTCATCGATCAGCCACAGATTCTTCGCCACAGCGCGCATGGTGGAAGCGCGCACCCCGCGGATGTCCGGATTCTGCTGCAGCAGCGCGAACAGCTCGAGAAGCGCCGAAGGGCTGCGGGCGAACACCTCCTCGCTGACCGCCTCCAGCGAGCCGCTGCGTATCTGAAAGCGCGCGTTCAGTGGCCGCGGCGGCTCGCTCTCGGAGAGGATCGCCTCGCGGAACAGCTGCAACAGCAGCTCATTCAGCAGGCTCACGTCCATGACCGTGCGGTAGTAGCGCTGCATGAACTGCTCGACCGCGAGCGTGTAGGAGGCGTCCTCGTAGCCAAAGCTCTGCGCCAAACCGATCTGGTGATCAAACAGCAGGCGGTCCTCGTGCCGCCCGGTGAGCGTGTGCAGGCCGAAGCGCACCTTCCACAGGAAGGCCTGGGCCTGCGTCAGGCGCCGCAGCTCCGCCTGCGTCAGGAAGCCGTGCGTCGCGAGCCCATCGAGACTATCGGTGCCGAAATGACGCTTGGCGACCCAGGCGATGGTCTGGATGTCGCGCAGGCCGCCGGGGCCGGTCTTGACGTTGGGCTCGAGGTTGTAAGCAGTATCGTTTGCCTTCAGGTGTCGCTCGGTCTGCTCGCGCACCTTGGCTTCGAAGAACTGCTTGACGGGCCAGATGCGATCAGGCGCGAGCGCGGCGCGCATCGCCGCGAGCTGCGCGGCGTTGCCGGCGAGCAGGCGTGCCTCGAGCAGCGTCGTCATGACGCTCACGTCCCCGACGCACTGCTCGCGGCACTCGCCCACGGTGCGCACGCTGTGGCCGACCTCGAGACCGATGTCCCACAGAAACGCCACCAGCTTCTCCACCACGCCGCTGGCGGGGGCATCCGGGGGCTGGGGCACCAGCAGCAGGATGTCGATGTCGGAAGCCGGATGCAGCTCGCCGCGGCCATAACCGCCGACCGCGATCAGTGCCCAGGCGGGCTGTCCGGTACAGTGCGTGCGCCACGCTTCGCGCAGTACCGCGTCGATGAGCACCGCCCGCGCGTGCACCAGCTCCTCGACCGGCTCTTCGGAGAGAAAGCGCGCTTTGAGCTCCTCGTGCGCCTGGCGCAGGATCTCACGCCACGCCGCGGGCGCGGCATTTGCGGCCAGCTGCGCCGGCAATCGCGCCAGCAGCGGCCAGGAGCCCTGCAGCAGCGGGGGCGGGCGCGTTTCTTCGAGCAGCTCAGTCTCCCTTAGCACCCATGGTGCGCTGTGCGCTTCAGTGCTGCGCGCCGTTCGCGCCGAGCGTCAACACGTCGACCCCGCTGTCGGTGACCAGCACCGTATGCTCCCACTGCGCCGAGAGCGAGTGGTCCTTGGTGATGACCGTCCAGCCGTCGGGGAGCAGGCGCACGTGGCGCTTGCCGGCGTTCACCATGGGCTCGATGGTGAAGGTCATGCCGGCCTTGAGCTCCATTCCCGTGCCCGGCTCGCCGTAGTGCAGCACCTGCGGATCCTCGTGGTAGATGCGACCGATGCCGTGGCCGCAGTACTCGCGCACCACCGAGTAGTCATTCTGCTCCACGAAGCTCTGGATGGCATGGCCGATGTCGCCGAGGTGCGCGCCGGGGCGCACCGTCTCGATGCCGCGCCACATGGCCGCAAAGCAGGTCTCGGCCAGGCGCTGCGCGTGCGGCGGCGCCTTGCCGGCGAAATACATGCGGCTGGTGTCGCCGTGAAAGCCATCGCGGATCACGGTGACGTCGATGTTGACGATGTCGCCGGCCTTCAGGCGCTTGTCGTTCGGAATTCCATGGCACACCACGTGGTTCACGGAAGTGCATATGGTCTTCGGGAAGCCACGGTAGTTGAGGTTCGCGGGCACCGAGCGCTGCACGTTCACGATGTAGTCGTGGCAAATCCGGTCGAGCTCCTCGGTCGTGACCCCCGGAACGACGTGCGCGCCGATCATGTCGAGCACCTCGGCGGCGAGGCGCCCGGCGACGCGCATCTTCTGCTGCTCTTCGGGGGACTTGATGGTGACGTGCATAGACTCAACAAAATGAGGCTGCCGCGCCGCGCCGGCAAGGGGCCCCGGCAGGTGGCGTAAGGCATTGTTCCGACGAGGTCTTCATGGTATAAAGCGCGGCCTTTTTTGGCAAACCCACACGCGCATCGTTAACTTCGTGACTGGGTGTTCCGCAAACCGCCGCAGGGCGCTTTCGGGATGGTCGCTGAGGATGCGCGGAGGCTCAACCCACACAGGAGCTCTTCATGCCCGGCGTGTCCATGCGACAGATGCTGGAGGCGGGTGTCCACTTCGGACATCAGACCCGCTTCTGGAACCCGAAGATGGCGCCTTTCATCTTCGGCGAACGCAACAAGATCCACATCATCAACCTCGAGAAGACGCAGCCGATGTATGCGGAGGCGGCGAACTTCATCAAGGGCGTCATTGCCGACGGCGGCAAGGTGCTGTTCGTCGGCACGAAGCGTTCGGCGCGCGAGTCCATCCAGAAGGAGGCCGAGCGCGCCGCGCAACCCTACGTGAACCAGCGCTGGCTCGGCGGCATGCTCACGAACTTCAAGACCATCCGCCAGTCGATCAAGCGGCTCGGCGAGCTCACCGAGCTGGCCGCTTCCGGGGCGCTGGAGAAGCGCGGCAAGAAGGAGGCCACCCAACTGCGGCGCGAGATGGACAAGCTGGAAAGAAGTCTCGGTGGGATCAAAAACATGGAGTCGCTCCCGGATGCGCTGTTCGTGGTCGACGTCGGTCATGAGGACATCGCGATTCATGAGGCCCGCAAGCTCGGAATCCCGGTGGTCGCGATTGTCGACACCAACTGCTCCCCCGACGCCATCGACTACGTGATCCCCGGCAACGACGACGCCATGCGCGCCATCCAGCTCTATGCCGCAGGCATTGCCGATGCGGTCCTCGAGGGCAAGGAGTCCGTGCCCCAGGTTGCCGTCGGCGAGGACGAGTTCGTCGAGCTCGACGAGGCCGGCAATCCGCGCAGGAAGGCCGCGCGCGGCCGGCAGCGCCCGCAGCCCTCGGTACGCAAGAAGGCGCCCGCGCGCCGCAAGCTCCCGCCCGTGAAGGCGCCGGCCGGTGCGCCGGTGGAGGAGCTCGCGGAGGAGGAGGAGGAGCTCGAGGCGGAGGAGGCCGCGGAGGCCGTCGCCGCGGCGGTCACGGTTCCGCCCGCCGAGGAAGCCCGCCGGCCGGGCGCTGGCGCCGGGCGCCGCAAGGGGCGCCCGGGTGCGGGTCCGACCGAGTGACGTCCACGGAGAGCGTGTCCGACCGAGTGACGTCCACGGAGAGCGTGTCCTCATGAATATCACCGCAGATGCAGTCCGGCAGCTTCGCGAGCGCACCGGCGCCGGCATGATGGAGTGCAAGAAAGCCCTGGTCGAAACCAAGGGCGACCTCGATGCCGCCGCCGAGCTCATGCGCCGCCAGGGTCTCGCCAAGGCGGACAAGAAGGCTACGCGCGTGGCCGCCGAGGGCGTGGTGGTCGTGGCCAAGTCCGCCGACATGCGCACCGCGGCCATGCTCGAGGTCAACTGCGAGACGGACTTCGTAGGCCGGGGGCAGGAGTTCCGCGCCTTCGCCCAGGACGTCGCCGAGCGCGCACTGCTGGTGAGGCCCGAGACGCTGGCGGCGCTGATGCAGGCCCGGCTCGCCTCCGGCGAGAGCATCGAGGAGCGCCGCCGCGCGCTCATTGCGAAGATCGGCGAGAACATCAGCGTGCGGCGCTTCGCCGTGCTGACCTCGCCCGAGCATCTGGGTGCCTACGTGCACGGCACGCGCATCGCGGCGCTCGTGGCCGTGCGGGGCGGAGCGGCGAGCCTCGCCTACGACCTCGCCATGCACGTCGCGGCCAGCAACCCGAGGTACCTGACGCAGGCTCAGGTGCCCCCCGAGGTCGTGGCGAAGGAGCGCGCCATACTCGCCGAGCAGGCGCAGGGCGAGGGCAAGCCGCCGGAGATCGTCGCGAAGATGGTCGAGGGGCGTTTGCGCAAGGCGCTGAGCGAGATCACCCTCACCGGGCAGCCTTTCGTCAAGGACCCGGAAGTCAGCATCGAGAAGCTGCTGAAGGGCGCCCACGCCGAGGTGGTGGCGTTCGAGCGTTTCGAGGTCGGCGCAGGAATCGAAAAAAAAGCGGATGATTTCGTCGCCGGAGTCATGGCGCAGGTCAAGGGTTCGGACTCGCCGGTCCGGCACTGACCGCGCGCGAGTGGCAAAGGACTTAAACCCCGCCCCGCGCGGGGTTTTTTCCATACGTCTTCAGGGGAAGCAGATGACGCAAGCCAAGGCAGTCTACTCGAGAATCCTGGTGAAGCTCTCGGGCGAGGCACTGATGGGCGAGGGCGACTACGGCATCGATCCGGTGGTCATCAAGCGCATCGGCGGGGAGCTCAGCGACATCGTGCAGATGGGTGTGCAGCTGGCGGTGGTGATCGGCGGCGGCAACATCTTCCGCGGCGCGGGCCTGGCGCGCGCCGGCATGGATCGCGTGGCCGCCGATCACATGGGGATGCTCGCCACCGTCATGAACGCGCTCGCCATGCAGGATGCGCTCGAGAGCGCCGGGCTGCATGCGCGCGTGATGTCTGCGATCCGCATCAACGAGGTCTGCGAGGACTACATCCGCCGCCGCGCCGTGCGCCACCTGGAGAAGGGGCGCGTCGCGATCTTTGCCGCCGGTACCGGCAACCCCTTCTTTACCACCGACACGGCCGCGGCGCTGCGGGCGATCGAGATCAATGCCGATGTGCTGCTGAAGGCCACCCGGGTGAATGGCGTGTACTCCGACGATCCGCTGCGCAACGCTCAGGCGGTGCGCTACCCGCGCCTGACCTTCGACAAGGTGCTCGCCGACCGGCTCAACGTGATGGACGCGACCGCGATCGTCATGTGCCGCGACAACCACTTGCCTTTGCGGGTGTTCAATCTGAACAATCCGGGCGACCTCACCCGTATTGTGCGGGGCGAGGACGTCGGTAGCACCGTCACATTCGAGTAGCGGCGGTAAGCCGGCGAGAGGAGAGACAACCCATGCTCGAGGAAGCGAAAAAAGAGGCGCGCGAGCGCATGGCGAAATGCGTTCAGACCTTCCAGGCGGATCTGAAGAAGCTGCGTACCGGGCGGGCGCACCCGAGCCTGATCGAGCACCTGAAGGTGGACTACTACGGGTCCGAAGTGCCGCTGCAGCAGGTGGCGAGCATCGCCGTCGAGGAAGGCCGCACGCTGGTCATCTCGCCCTGGGAGAAGACCGTGGTGCAGGCGATCGAGAAGGCAATCTTCAAGTCCGACCTGGGTCTCACCCCCATGACCGCCGGCAGCGTGATCCGCATCCCCATGCCGCCGCTCACCGAGGAGCGGCGGCGCGAGATCACCAAGGTGTTGCGCCACGACGCCGAGAACGCGCGCGTGGCGGTGCGCAACGTGCGCCGCGACGTCATGAACGACATCAAGGACCGTCTGAAGAAGAAACTCGTTTCCCAGGACGACGAGCGGCGCGCCGAGACCGAGGTGCAGAAACTCACCGACAAGCACATCGCCGATATCGACGCGCTGCTTCAGGCCAAGGAAAAAGAGGTCATGCAGGTCTGATGCCCGCCGCTGCCGCCAAGCTCGTCCCCCGGCATATCGCGATCACCATGGACGGCAACGGCCGCTGGGCGGCCGCGCGCGGGCTGGCGCGCCCGGCCGGCCATAAGGCGGGACTGAAGCCGGTGCGCATGTGCATCGAGGAATGCGCGCGGCGCGGCGTCGAGGCGCTGACGCTGTTCGCGTTCTCGAGCGAGAACTGGGCACGCCCGGCGCAGGAGGTCGGCAGCCTCATGCGGCTGTTCATCGAGGCTCTCGATCGCGAGATCGACGAGCTGCACGAGAAAGGAGTGCGCGTGCGTTTCATCGGCGCACGCACCAGCCTTGCCATGCGGCTGCAGACTCGCATCGCCGCGGTCGAGCAGCGCACCGGGGCGAATCCGGGGTTGAATCTGCAGGTGGCCATGAGCTACGGCGGCCGCTGGGATATTATTCAGGCGGCGCAGAAACTTGCGCGCGAGTGTGCAAGCGGTGCAATGCGTCCGGAGGAGATCGACGAAGCTCGCTTCGCCGCAAGGCTCGCGCTCGCCGGGCTCCCCGAGGCCGACCTGCTGATCCGCACCGGCGGCGAGCAGCGCGTCAGCAATTTCCTGCTCTGGGACCTGGCGTACGCGGAGCTGTTTTTCAGTGCACGGCTGTGGCCGGATTTCAGCGTGAGCGATCTCGAGGAGGCGCTCGCGTTCTTCGCTACCCGCGAGCGGCGCTTCGGGCGCACGAGCGCGCTGCGCCCGGCGGCGAAAGCCTGAACGGCCCGCGCGTGGCAGACACGTTGCGCAAGCGGATTTTGACGGCCGTGGTACTCGTGGCCGTGCTGCTTGCGGTCGTGCTGTGGCTGCCTGCCTGGGCCACGGTGATCGTGCTGACCGTGGCGGCGCTCGCCGGGGCGTGGGAATGGTCGGCGTTCCTGCTGCTCGGCAGCGCCGCGTGGCGACTCGGCTACGTGCTGCTGGTCGGCGCACTGCTCTGGGTCGTGTGGCGGCTCTCCGCCACGCCCGAGGGGCGCGACCTGGTGCTCGCGGTGGCGGTGCTGTGGTGGCTGGCGGCCCTGGCGTGGATCGTGGTCGCGCCGCGGCGCGTAGCGGCATGGTCGGCCGCCGTGGCCGGGGTGCTGGCGCTGGTGCCGGCGTGGCTGGCACTGGTGCGGCTTCGGCTGGCGCTGCCGCACGGGGCACAATGGGTGCTGTTCGCGCTGGTGCTGGTATGGGTCGCCGACATCGGCGCATTCTTCTTTGGGCGGCGCTTCGGACGCATTCGCCTGGCGCCGGAAGTGTCCCCGGGCAAGACCTGGGAGGGTGTGCTGGGAGGGATCGCAGTGAGCGTGTTGGTGGCCATCGCGGGAAGCCTGTGGTTCAAGGTGTCGCTGGCGGCATTTCTGCCGCTGTGTCTGGCGGCCGTCGGCTTCTCGATCGTCGGCGATCTCACCGAGAGCCTGCTCAAGCGCTTCGCCGGTATGAAGGACAGCGGCAGCGTGTTCCCCGGCCACGGCGGCGTCATGGACCGCATCGACAGCCTCACGGGCGCAGCTCCCGTGCTGCTGCTGGGCCTCACGCTCCTCGGGGTGGTCGCGTGATCGGCGTTGCCGTGCTCGGCTCCACCGGCTCGGTCGGCGAGAGCACGCTCGATGTGTTGGCGCGCCATCCTGAGCGCTTCCGCCTGGTCGCGCTCGCAGCCAACACCAACGCCGCGAAGCTCGCGCGGCAGGTGCGTGACTTTCGCCCGGCGTATGCGGCGCTCGCCGACGCGAGCGCCGCCGCCGAGCTAAAGCGCCTCCTCGCTGGCGAGGCCGGCGGGACGCGCGTACTCGCCGGCCCCGGCGCACTCGAGGAGCTCGCCACGCTGCCGGAGGCGCAGTGCGTGATGGCCGCGATCGTCGGCGCGGCGGGGCTGCGCTCGACGCTCGCCGCGGCGCGCGCCGGCAAGCGCCTGCTGCTCGCCAACAAGGAGTCCCTCGTCATGGCCGGTCCGCTGCTGCTCGCGGCGGTGAACGCCTCCGGCGCGCTGCTGCTGCCGATCGACAGCGAGCACAACGCGATCTTCCAGTGTCTGCCGCCGGGCCTCACGAGCGGGGTCGCGCCGCCGGGGCTGACACGCATACTGCTCACTGCCTCGGGCGGGCCGTTCCGCGACACTCCGAGCGAGGCCCTCGCCAGCGTGACGCCGCAAGCCGCGCTCGCGCACCCCAACTGGAGCATGGGCCGCAAGATTTCCATCGACTCCGCGACGCTCATGAACAAGGGACTGGAGCTGATCGAGGCCTGCCTGCTCTTCGGGCTGACCCCGGCGCGGGTGCAGATCCTGGTGCACCCGCAGAGCATCGTGCACTCGCTGGTCGAGTACGCCGACGGCTCGGTACTGGCGCAGCTCAGCGCGCCCGACATGCGCACGCCGATCGCCCATGCGCTCGCCTGGCCCGACCGAATCGACTCCGGTGTAGAATTCCTCGACCTGCTGAAGACGGGGCGGCTCGATTTCCGGGCGCCTGATACCGACAAGTTTCCATGCCTCGCGCTGGCCCAGGCCGCGGCGCGCGCCGGCGGGCTGCAGCCGGTGGTGCTGAATGCCGCCAATGAGGTGGCGGTGGAGGCCTTCCTCGAGGGGCGATTGAACTTTCCCGGCATCGCGGCGGTCATTGAAACCGTAGTAGAGCGCAGCATCGGGGGAGCGATCGGCGAGCTCGAGGACGTCCTGGCGGCCGACGCGGAGAGCAGAGCGCACGCACGTGAGCAGATCGTCGGCATGACAAGAAATGCATCGGTGAGAGGCGCTCACGCATGAGCTTCATCTGGTACGTCCTGTGGTTCGTGATCGCCGTCGGCCTGCTGGTCACGGTGCACGAGTTCGGCCACTTCTGGGTGGCCCGCCGACTGGGCTTCAAGGTGCTCAGATTCTCCGTGGGCTTCGGCCGACCCCTCCTGACGCACATCGGCGGCGCCGACCGAATCGAGTACGTGCTGGCCGCGATCCCGCTCGGCGGCTACGTGAAACTCCTCGACGAGCGCGAGGGGCCGGTCGCGCCGGCGGAACTGCCGCGCTCCTTCACCCGCCGCCCGCCCTGGCAGCGCATCGTGGTGCTGCTCGCCGGACCTGCTTTCAACATCCTGTTCGCCGTACTGGTTCTGTGGGGGATGCTGTGGGTGAGCGGGGTGACCGAGGTGCGGCCGAAGGTCGGCGAGGTGGCCCCCGGCTCGGTCGCCGCCCTGGCGGGCCTGCGCTCCGGCGACGAGATCCGCGCTGTCAACGGAGTCGCCGTGACGGGTCAGCGCGACGTGGTGTTCGGTCTGCTCGATGCCATGAGCGCGCGCGGGGAGGCGGACCTGAGCGTGCGCGGCACCGGGGGGGAGACGCGCCAGGCGAAGCTGCGCGTCGCGGACGCGACCGAGCGGCGCCGCCTTACCGAGCCCGCGGAGCTGTTCCGCGGACTGGGCTTCCAGTTCTGGATGCCGCAGGTGCCGGCGGTGCTCGGACCGGTGACGCCCGAGGGACCGGCGGCGCGCGCAGGTCTCCTGGCGGGGGATCGCATCATCGCCATCGACGGCGTGCCTATGAACGACTTCCGCCAGATCGTCGAATACATCAGCGCCCGCCCCGGCGCGCACGTGCGCATCGATTACCGGCGCGGCGGTGAGCTGCGCAGCGCGCAGCTGCAGGTAGCGAGCGAGGAGGCCGGCGGCAGGCGCGTGGGCCGCATTCGCGTCATGCAGCCCAAAGGCGTGGGTTACCCCGCGAACATGTTGCTGCACTCCGAGCTCGGACCTGTGGCGGCGCTGCAGCGTGCCGGCGCCGAAGCCTGGAACATGTCGCTGCTGCAGGCGCGGCTGTTCTGGCGCATGGTGTTGGGGCGGGTGTCGCTGAAAAACCTGAGCGGCCCGCTTTCGATCGCCGAGTTCGCCGGCGATTCCGCCGAGGCGGGCGTGGCCTCGTTCCTGAGCTTCCTGGTTCTCATTTCCCTGTCGCTGGGATTTCTCAACCTGTTGCCGATCCCGATCCTCGATGGCGGACAGATCCTCTTCCAGCTGGTGGAGTGGCTGAAGGGCAGCCCGTTGTCGGAGCGGGCACAGGCTCTGGGACAGCAGGTTGGTATCGCCCTGCTCATCGTCCTGATGGGTGTCGCGCTATACAACGATATTGCGCGTCAGTTCAGTTGAGCGTTGCGAAGGCCGCCATTACGGCCCTCAGGTGGGAGCCTCTGGAGGCGCGCGTGCCCCCGGAGCGAATAGTGTGATGCCGGTAGAGTGAACAGCGCCGCAGGCGCGAAGCGAAAGAGAGTCACGGGTGGTCAGAACATGAAGAGCCGCGCAGCGGGCGGGGGTGAGCGCGCCGGCGCCGCGGCCCTGGCCGCAGTGGCACTGCTCATGCGCTGTACGCTCACCCTCGCGCAGGCCGAGACGACGCCCACGGAGTTCACCGTCGGCGACATCAAGGTCGAGGGCCTGCAGCGCGTCTCCGAAGGCACCGTCTACAACTACCTGCCGGTCAATATCGGCGATCACCTCACCCCGCAGCGCGTGCGCGAAGCGATCCGCGCGCTCTACGCCACCGGCTTCTTCCGCGACGTGCAGCTGCGCCGCGACGGCAGCACGCTCATTGTCGTGGTGCTGGAGCGGCCCTCCATCGAGAGTTTCGAGATCACCGGCAACAAGGACATCAAGACCGAAGACCTGCAGAAGTCCCTGCGCGGCGTGGGACTGGCGACCGGCAAGACCTTCGACCGCTCGGTCCTGGAAGACGTGACGCAGTACCTGACTGACCAGTACTTCGCACGCGGTAAGTATGGGGTGCGCATCGACTCCAAGGTGGAGGAGGAGGCCGGCAACCGCGTGAAGATCAAGATCGACATCAAGGAAGGCTCGCGCGCCAAGATCCGCGAGATCAACCTCGTGGGCGCCGGCAAGTTCCCGCAGAAGGACATCCTGGAGACGCTCGAGCTGAAGACCCCCAACTGGCTCTCCTGGTACAAGCAGGACGACCGCTACTCGCGTGAGTCGCTGCAGGGGGATCTGGAGAAGATCCGCAACTATTACATGGATCGCGGTTACGCCAACTTCCAGATCGACTCCACCCAGGTGGCGATCGCCCCGGAGAAGGAAGACATCTTCATCACTGTCAACGTCGACGAGGGCCAGGTCTACAAGGTCTCGCAGGTGAAGCTCGCCGGCACCTTCGTCGTGCCGCAGGCGCAGCTCGAGCAGCTGCTGCTCATCCATCCCGGCGACACCTTCAACCGCAAGCTCATCACCTCCTCGCAGGAGCTGATGCAGAACCGCATGGGGCGCGACGGCTATGCCTTCGCCAAGGTCGACCCGGTGCCGACCGCCGACACCGCCAAGCACACCGTGTCGCTGACCTTCTTCGTCGAACCCGGCAACCGCGTGTACGTGCGCAGCATCTCCTTCACGGGCGCCAACCGCATCAACGACGAGGTGCTGCGCCGCGAGATGCGCCAACTCGAGGGGGGTTGGCTGTCGAACACTTCGCTCGAGCGCTCCAAGCAGCGCATCCAGCGCCTGCCGTACGTAAAGACCGTCGACTTCGAGACCACGCCGGTCGCCGGCTCCTCCGACCTGGTGGACGTGAACTTCAAGATCGAGGAGGGTCCGGCGTCGCAGCTCTCCGGCGGCATCGGCTACTCCGAGACTTACAGGTTTATGCTGAACGGCAGCTTCGCGGATGCCGATTTCCTCGGCAGCGGCCAACGTATCGCCGTCAACCTGAACGGTGGCGCCTTCAGCAAGATCTATTCCATCCAGCACACCAACCCGTACACCAATATCGACAACCTGCAGCGCACGGAATCGATTACCTACAGCAACGTGACGCAGTTTGTCTCCTCCTCGTCGAACTTTTCCTCGCAGACGCTCAGCCTCGGGCCCACCTGGGCGTATCCGATCACCGAGTACATGTACCTGCGCTTCGGGGGCGCCTTCAACAGCTCGCAGCTGCTCACCAACTCCCTGAGCAGCGCGCTGCAGGCACAGCAGTGGGTGCGGCAGAACGGCCATCCCTACAGCCGCGTGGCGCACGACGATGCCACCAACAACGAATACGTGTTCTACGGCTCGAACTTCAAGAGCACCGAGGCCGTGCTGGGCTGGGACTGGGACACGCGCAACCGCACCCTGTTCGCCGACCGCGGCATGCGCACCAACGTCTCCTTCTCGGTGACCGTCCCGGGGAGCGACGTCAAGTACTGGGTCGCCAACTACCAGTTCGTCAAGTACGTGCCGCTGTGGCATCGCTGGACGCTGTCGTTTCTCGAGGGCGTGGATTACGGCGCACCCTTCGGCGCCACCACTGCCATCCCCCCCTACCGGCAGTTCTTCGGCGGCGGCCCGGACAACGTGCGCGGCTTTCGCGAAAGCCGCCTCGGTCCCAAGGACCAGTTCGGCAACCCCTACGGCGGCAACCTGCGCATCGGCAGCCAGAACGAGCTGATATTCCCGATGCCGGTAAAATACGCGCAGACCGCGCGCGTCAGCGCCTTCTACGACATCGGCGGGGTGTACCAGACCAGTAACCGGATCCAGTTCTTCGGGCCCGATGGGGTGACGCCCGCGGATTACCAGTTCCGGGGCTGGTCGAGCACCAAGCGCTCGGTCGGCGTCGCCGTGCAGTGGCTCGCGCCGCTCGGGCTATTCCGCTTCAGCTTCGGCGTGCCCCTCAACGCCAAGCAGGGAAACGGCATCACCACCTGGGGCGATGAGAAGGAGGGATTCCAGTTCTCGGTGGGTAACGCGTTCTGAGGCCCCGCATCAAAAGAAACCAAGCCGCCGGGGCAGGTTCTACGCGATACTAGGCGTTTAGGCCGGGCAGGGCCCGGCACTCACAACCAGTTACATGCGAGGGTAGGTAGTTCCGTGAAGCGTTCGATCATCAGTAAGTTGGCGGTGGGGTTGGTGGCGGCGAGCGGCGCGCTGGCGCTGCCGGCCTGGGCCGAAACGAAGATCGGTGTCGTCGACCCGCAGCGGCTGCTCGAGGACTCGCCGCAGGGCAAGACGGCGAGCGAAACCATGCGCGCCGAGTTTGCACCGCGCCAGCGAACGCTGCAGGCCCAGGAACAGGGGCTGAAGGCGAAGCAGGAGAAGCTGCAGAAGGATGCCGCCACCATGACGGAAGAGCAGCGCGTGCGCGCGGAGAAGGAGTTGCGCGACGGCATGCGCGACCTGGAGCGCGCGCGTGGGGAGTTCAACGACGACGCCACCGCGCGTCGCAACGAGGAAATGTCCCGCTTGCAGCGCACCCTCGGCGAAGAGGTGCGCAGTTACGCCAAGGCGCAGAACTACGACCTCATCCTGACCGCCGAGACGCTGGTCTACTTCACCCCCACATTCGACATCACGCCGGCGATCCTCGCCGCGCTGCAGGCGCACGCGCCGGCAGCGGCCAAGCCAGCGCCGACCTCGCCCGCCCCTGGAGGCAAGCCGGCGCCGACGCCGCCGGCTACGAAACCACAGTCGAAATAGCCGGCGCGTCCGCAGGCGCGGCACCCGGTCTCACGACCATGCCGGTCTCGCTTGGAGAGCTCGCGGTGCGCTTTGGCTGCGAGCTGCGCGGCGACCCTGACACGCTAGTCGAGCATGTGGCGACGCTCGTCGACGCGGACGAGCGCGCGCTCGCGTTCCTCGCCAATCCACGCTATCGCTCGCAGCTCTCCGACACGCGCGCCGCCGCCGTGGTGCTGGATACGGCGAGCGCCGGCGAGTGCCGTACGGCGATGCTGTTGTGCGATAACCCCTACGCCACCTACGCGCGCATCGCGGCGCTGCTGCATCCCGCGCCGGCGCTCACCGCCGGGGTACATGCGAGCGCCGTGGTGGCCGCCAGCGCGCGCATCGATCCGAGCGCGAGTATCGGCGCCTTCGCCACGCTCGGGCCGAACGTGAGCATCGGCGCGGGCTGCCTGGTCGGCCCGCACTGCGTGCTGGGCGAGGGCGTCACGCTCGAGGCGGATGTGCGGCTGGTGGCGCGCGTGACGCTCGGCCGCGGGGTGCGCATCGGCGCCCGCAGCGTGCTGCAGCCGGGGGTGGTGCTCGGCGCGGACGGCTTCGGTTTCGCGCCCGACCACGGCCGCTGGGTGAAGGTGCCGCAGCTCGGCACGGTGCGCGTCGGTGCGGACGTGGAGATCGGTGCCAACACCACCATCGACCGCGGCGCCATCGACGACACGGTCATCGAGGAGGGGGTCAAGCTCGACAATCTCATCCAGATCGCGCACAACGTGCGCATCGGCGCCCACACCGTGATCGCCGCCTGCACTGGTGTGTCGGGCAGCACCACCATCGGCAAGCGCTGCATGATCGGCGGCATGGTAGGTTTCGCGGGCCACATCAGCATCGCCGACGATGTCGTCGTCACCGGCGGCTCCTCGGTGACGCACTCGGTCGTTAGCGCCGGCGTATACTCGAGCACACTTCCGATCGAAGAGGCACGCACCTGGCGACGGCTGGTGGCGCGCTTCAAACGCAGCGCCTCGCTCCTTGCACGCCTGAGAAAGCTGGAACGTGCGGTGGGCCTGTCGGGCGCGCAGGAAGCCACGCAGGAAGACGATCATGACTGAGGCCGTCGAACTCGACATGCAGGCGATCCTCGAGCGGCTGCCGCACCGCTATCCGTTTCTGCTGGTGGACCGCGTGCTGGAGTGCCGTCCCGGCGAAAGCATCCGCGCACTGAAGAACGTGACCTTCAACGAGCCGTTCTTTCCAGGACATTTCCCCGGACGCCCGGTGATGCCCGGCGTCATGGTTATCGAAGCCCTGGCGCAGGCCGCCGGGATCCTGTGCTTCGTGACCGCTGGCGTCATCCCCGATGACCGCACGCGTTTCTATTTCGTCGGCATCGACAAGGCGCGCTTTCGCCGCCCGGTGGTGCCGGGCGACCAGCTGCTGCTCACCGCGCAGCTGCAGCGCTCGCTCCGGGGCATCTGGCGCTTTTCCACCGTGGCGCGGGTCGGAGAGCAGGAGGTGGCGCACGCGGACATGATGGTCGCTCCGGGGGCGGGCGGGTGATCCACGAGCGCGCCCTGGTCTCTCCGCAGGCGCAGCTGGCCGCCGACGTGGGCGTCGGGCCATACACCATCATCGGCGCGCAGGTGCAGATCGGAGCGGGTACCGTGATCGGTCCGCACGCGGTGATCAACGGTCCGACCACCATCGGCGCGGATAACCGCATCTTCCAGTTCGCCTCCATCGGCGATGCGCCGCAGGACAAGAAGTACCAGGGCGAGCCCACGCGGCTCGAGATCGGCGATCGCAACGTATTTCGCGAGGGCTGCACGATCAACCGCGGCACCACCCACGACAAGGGGGTCACCCGCATCGGCAACGACAACCTGTTCATGGCGTATTGTCACGTCGCGCACGACTGCGTGGTGGGCAGCCGCACGGTGTTCGCCAACTGCGCCTCACTCGGCGGTCACGTCGAGATCAGCGACTGGGTGATCCTCGGCGGTCTGACCGCCGTGCACCAGTTCACGAGGATCGGGGCCCACGCCTTTCTCGCCGGCGGCGCCATTCTCAGGGGCGATGTGCCGCCGTACGTCATGGTTGCCGGCAATCCGGCCGTGCCCATCGCGGTCAACTCCGAGGGCCTCAAGCGGCGCGGCTTTACCGAGGAGCAGATCAGGAATATCCGCGAGGCCTACCGCATCCTCTATCGCTCGGAGCTGAAGCTCGCGGACGCAATGGCACGGCTCGCACCTCTGGCGCAGGAGCACGCCGAGATCCGTGCCTTCGTCGACTTCATCCACGCCTCTGCACGCAGCCTGGCGCGATGAGCGCTGCGGGCGCGGGGCAGCCCGCCGTGGCGAGGCTGCGCGTCGGGATCGTGGCGGGCGAGCACTCGGGCGATCAGCTGGGGGCGGCGCTGATCGCGGCCCTGCGCGCGCGGGTACCCGAGATGAGTTGCTTCGGCGTGGCCGGCCCGAAGATGATCGCCGCCGGGTGCGAGGCATGGGCCGCGGCGGATGAGCTCGCGGTCATGGGGCTCACCGAGGTTGTGCAGCACCTGCCGCGCCTGCTGCGCCTGCGCGGCGCACTCCTGGAGCGCTTCCGGGCCGCACGCCCGGACGTCTTCGTGGGCATCGACTCGCCCGAGTTCAACCTGCGCCTCGCGCGGGGACTGAAAGCGACCGGGATCCGCTCCGTGCAGTACGTCAGCCCGCAAGTGTGGGCGTGGCGGCAGGGGCGGGTGCGCAGCATCGGCAAGGCGTGCGATCTGGTGCTGTGCCTGCTGCCGTTCGAGACCGAGTTCTATGCGCGGCACAGCGTGCCGGCGGTGTTCGTGGGGCACCCCCTGGCGGATGAGATCCCCCTCGGGGTCGATCGCGACGCGGCGCGGCGCGAGCTGGCGCTCACGGGCGACGCGCCGCTCGTGGCGTTGCTTCCCGGCAGCCGTCTGGGAGAGGTTTCGCGACTGGCGGCACCCTTCGTCGCCGCGGCCGCGTGCATCGCGGCGCGGCATCCCGATTACGGTTTCATCGCGCCGATGGCCTCGGCTCGCGTGCGTGAAGCGTTCGAGCAGGAGATCGCCCAAGCCCCTGACGCGCCTGCGATTCGGCTGCTGAATGGACAGGCGCAGCGGGCGCTCGCCGCCGCCGACGGGGTGATCGTGGCCTCGGGGACCGCGACCCTGGAAACTCTCCTCACGGCAAGACCGATGGTGGTCGCTTACCGCGTAAGCGCCCTCACGGCGTTTGTTCTGCGGGCCACGCAGCTGGTGAAGGTGCGATACTTTTCGCAGCCGAACCTGCTGGCAGGCAGGCGGCTGGTGCCGGAGCTCTTCCAGGAGCAGGTCACGGGGGCTGCACTGGCGGAGGCGCTGCTGGGCGAAATGGGAGATCCCGCGCACGTGCGCGAGCTGCAGGAAGAATTCGATGCGGTGCATCGTACGCTGCGCCGCGGCGGCGCCGGGCTTGCCGCGGACGCGATCATCGGCCTCGTCAGCCGGGCGAGCGCCTTACCGGCGTTGCACGACGGCCCGGTGCGCGGCTGACAGGTGGTGAGGGCCATGCGAGCACTGCGGGGTCCGGACCTGGAGCGCGTCGCGGGGGTCGACGAGGCAGGCCGGGGTCCCCTCGCAGGCCCCGTGGTAGCTGCGGCGGTGATCCTGCATCCGCAGCGGCGCATCCGCGGGCTGGCCGACTCGAAGATACTGACCCCGGCGGAGCGCGCGCGGCTTGCGCCCATCATCCGCGCGCGCGCGCTCGCCTTCGGCCTCGGTTGGGCCGACCGCGACGAGATCGACTGCATGAATATCCTGCAGGCTACGCTGCTTGCGATGCGACGCGCGCTGCTCGCGCTGCCGGTGCCGCCGACGCATGTCAAGGTGGACGGCAACTGCTGCCCCTGTATCGCCGACCTGGCGTTGCCGTGCACCCTCGAGGCCATCGTCGCAGGCGATGCGAGCGTCGCGGCGATCAGCGCGGCGTCCATCCTCGCCAAGACCTACCGCGACGCCATGATGGGAGCGCTCGATGCGTGCTACCCGGGCTTCGAGCTCGCCGTGCACAAGGGGTACGCCACGCCGGGGCATCTGCACGCTCTGCGCGGGCGGACGCCCTCGCCGCAGCACCGCCGCTCGTTCGCACCCATGAAGGCGGACGGCGAGCCCGCGACGCTCGCTGTGGACGAGATATAAGGCTGCGCCGATGTCACAGAGCTTCGTCCATCTGCGGCTGCACACCGAGTACTCCCTGATCGACAGTGTGGTGCGCGTGCCCGAGCTGGTCGCCGCGGTAGCGACCGCCGGCATGCCGGCGGTCGCGATCACCGATCAGAGCAACCTGTTCGCGATGGTGAAGTTCCACACCGAGGCGCTGCGCGCCGGTATTAAACCGCTGGTGGGCGTCGACCTGCTGGTGCGCGAGGAAGGCGAGCGGCAGCCTCCCACGCGCGTGGCGCTGCTGTGCCAGTCGCAGCGCGGCTACCGCAACCTTGCGCGCCTGGTCACGCGCGCGTACCTCGAGGGCCAGGAGCGCGGCACGGCGCGCATCGAGCGCGCCTGGCTCTCAGCGGCCTCTCTCGAGGGGTTGATCGCGCTGTCATGCGCGCTCGAGGGCGACATCGGTCGTGCGCTGGTCAACGCGCGCGAGCACGACGCCGAGCAGGCGCTCGAGGCGTGGCTGGCGCTGTTCCCCGGCCGCTTCTACCTCGAGCTGCAGCGCCTCGGCCGGCCCTTCGAGGAAACCTATATCGCCGGCGCCCTCGCGCTGGCCGCCCGCCGCGGCGTCCCGGTGGTCGCCACCAACGACGTGCGCTTCCTCAGGGCGGAGCAGTTCGAGTCGCATGAGGCGCGTGTGTGCATTCACGACGGCGCGCTGCTCGCCGACACCGGCCGGGTGCGCCGCTACTCGCGCCAGCAGTACCTGCGTACTCCGCAGGAGATGGCGGCGCTGTTCGCCGACGTGCCCGAAGCGCTCGCCAACTCGGTGGAGATCGCACGCCGCTGCAGCCTGACGCTCACCCTCGGCCAGGCACGGCTGCCGCAGTACCCGCTCCCCGCGGGTGTGAGTACCGAAGAGTTCCTGCGCGCGCAGAGCGCGCGCGGCCTGGCCGAGCGCTTCCCGGACGCCGCTGGTCCCCCGACGGCACAGCGCGAGCGCCTGGTGCGCGAGCTCGATGTCATCTGCCAGATGGGCTTCGCCGGCTACTTTCTCATCGTCGCCGACTTCATCCGCTGGGCGCGCGAGAACGGCGTGCCGGTAGGCCCGGGGCGCGGCTCGGGCGCGGGGTCGCTGGTGGCCTACGCGTTGCGCATCACCGATCTCGACCCGCTGCGCTACGACCTGCTGTTCGAGCGCTTCCTCAATCCCGAGCGCGTCTCCATGCCCGATTTCGACATCGACTTCTGCATGGAAGGCCGCGACCGGGTCATCGATTACGTCGCGGAGAAGTACGGCCGCGAGCGCGTCTCGCAGATCATCACCTACGGCACCATGGCGGCCAAGGCCGTGGTGCGCGACGTCGGACGCGTGCTCGGCATGACCTATGGCTATGTCGACCGTATCGCGAAGCTGATTCCGTTCGAGCTCGGCATCACGCTGGAGGCGGCGCTGGAGAAGGAGCCGGAACTCAAGCGCCTGTACCAGGCCGAGGACGAAGTGCGCAACCTCATCGACCTGGCGCGCTCGCTCGAGGGCCTGACACGCAACGCCGGCATGCACGCCGGGGGCGTGGTGATCGCGCCCTCGGTGCTCACCGACTTTGCGCCGCTCTACCGCGATGCGTCCGGCGGGAGCGTCGTGACGCAGTTCGACAAGGACGACGTCGAGGCGGCGGGACTGGTGAAGTTCGATTTCCTGGGGCTGCGAACCCTCACCGTCATCGACCGCGCACTCGCCCTGGTCAACCGCGAGCGCCCGGCCGGCGCCGCGCCCCTCACGGTGAGCGCGCTGCCGATGGACGATGCGGCCACTTACACGCTGCTCAAATCCTGTCGCACCACCGCGGTGTTTCAGCTCGAATCGCGCGGCATGAAGGATCTCATCCGCCGGCTGCAGCCCGACTGCTTCGAGGACATCGTGGCGCTGGTCGCGCTGTTCCGGCCCGGTCCGCTGCAGTCGGGCATGGTGGATGACTTCATCAACCGCAAGCACGGCAGGAGCTCCGGGCCGATCGACTATCTGCATCCGAGGCTCGAGCCGATCCTCAGGCCCACTTACGGCGTGATCCTCTACCAGGAGCAGGTCATGCAGATCGCTCAGGTGCTCGCCGGGTACACGCTCGGGGGTGCGGACCTGCTGCGGCGTGCGATGGGCAAGAAGAGCCCCGAGGAGATGGCGCAGCAGCGCTCGGTGTTCGTCAGCGGCGCGGTGGCGCGTGGCGTGCGCGAGTACACCGCCGGCCACATCTTCGACCTGATGGAGAAGTTCGCCGGCTACGGCTTCAACAAGTCGCATTCCGCCGCCTATGCGCTGCTGTCCTACCAGACCGCCTACCTCAAGGCGCACTACCCCGCGCAGTTCATGGCCGCAGTGCTGTCGGCCGACATGGATCACACCGACAAGGTGGTGACGCTCATCAAGGAATGCAGCGACATGGGGCTCGCGCTGCTGCCGCCCGAGGTCAACGCCTCGCGCTACGAGTTCACCGCCTGTGGCGAGCGCAGCATCCGCTACGGGCTCGGTGCGGTACGCGGCGTGGGCCGCGGCGCGGTCGAAGCGCTGATCTGCGAGCGCGAGGCGCGCGGACCCTATCGGGCGCTCGAGGAGCTGTGCCGGCGACTCGACCTGCAGAAGGTCAACCGGCGCGTGCTCGAGGCGCTGCTGCGCTCGGGAAGCCTGGACGGTCTCGGCGCCAACCGCGCGACCCTCATGGACCGCCTCGGCGAGGCGCTGCATCTCGGCGACCAGAACTCGCGCGCGCGCCAGGCGGGGCAGAACGATCTGTTCGGACTTCCGAGCGATGAGCGCGCGGGCGCGGCGCAGCCGCGCCGCACCTCCGCGCCGCTTCCCGAGTGGAGCGAGGCGGTGCGCCTCGCCGGGGAACGCGAGACGCTCGGGCTGTATCTTACCGGCCACCCCCTCGGGCGCTTCGAGTCGAGCCTGGCGGGCCTGGTGTCACATCGCATCGCAGATCTGGTGAGCGATCGGCCCACCCCTGGCCTCGAGCCGGGACGCTTCGGCGGGCGCAAACCGGTCACCGTCGCCGGTCTGATCGATGAGGTGAAGAAGCGCGGCCCGCGCGTGATCCTGACGCTCGATGATCGCACCGGACGCATCGAGGTCATGCTGTTCGAGGAGACCTGGCACAAGCACCGCGATGTGATCGCCAAGGATGCGCTGGTGCTGGTCGAGGGGCAGTTGCGCTTCGATGAGTTCAGCGACGCCTGGCGGCTCTCGGCACGGCGCATCGCCGAGCTCGACAAGGTGCGCGAACAGGAGGCGCGGCGCCTCGTGATCCGCTGCACGCACACCGACGCCGCGCTGCTCGGTGCACGCCTGGAGGCGCTCCTCTCACCGTGGCGGCCGGGACCGTGCGCGGTCACCATCGAGTATTGCGGCAGCGCGGCCAGCGGCGCGCTCAACCTCGGGGAGCAGTGGACGGTACGCGCCGGCCGCGAACTGCTCGAGCAGCTCGAGGGGCTGGTAGGGGTGGACGCGCTGCAGGTGGTGTACGCCGCACCGCCGGCAGTTGCCGGCACATCCTTCTCCGCCGACGGACGGTGAGTTAGGGTAGTCCGTATGGCTGTATCGTTCCTCGACTTTGAGCAACCGATCGCCGAGCTCGAGGCGAAAATCGAAGAGCTGCGGCACGTGACCTCCGAATCCGAGGTCAACCTCGAGGAGGAGATCGGGCGGCTGCAGGCGAAGAGCCGACAGCTCACGCAGAGCATCTTCGCCAACCTCACGCCCTGGCAGATCACGCAACTTGCGCGCCATCCGCATCGTCCCTACACGCTCGACTACGTGAACGCCATCTGCACCGAGTTCAACGAGCTGCACGGGGACCGCATGTATGCGGATGACGGTGCGATCGTCGGGGGACTGGCGCGCATCGAGGAGCGCGCCCTGATGGTCATCGGCCACCAGAAGGGCCGCGATACCAAGGAGCGGGTGCGCCGCAACTACGGCATGCCGAAGCCGGAAGGGTACCGCAAGGCGCTGCGCCTGATGCGTCTCGCCGAGCGCTTCGCTCTGCCGATGGTGACGCTCATCGATACCCAGGGCGCCTACCCTGGTGTCGGCGCCGAGGAGCGCGGGCAGAGCGAGGCGATCGCCCGCAATCTCTTCGAGATGTCGGTGCTGCGCATTCCCATCGTCACCGTCGTCACGGGCGAGGGCGGGTCGGGCGGTGCACTCGGCATCGGCGTATCCGACCGCCTGCTGATGCTCCAGTACAGCACCTACTCGGTGATCTCACCGGAGGGTTGCGCTTCCATCCTGTGGAAGAGCCAGGACAAGAAGGAGGTGGCCGCGGACGCGCTCAATCTCACCGCCGATCGCCTGCAGAAGCTGCGACTGGTCGATGAGGTCATCGAAGAGCCGCTCGGAGGCGCACACCGCGATCCGCCCGCAATCGCCGCCGCCCTCAAGGCCGCCCTCATCCGCCATCTCGACGAGCTCGAAGCCGTGCCGCGCGAGCAGCTGCGGGCGGCGCGGGCGGAAAAGATCGCCGCCTTCGGCGTGTTTGCCGAAAGCGCGGCGTAAGGCGCGCGTGGCACGCGCGGCGCATCGCCGCCCCCAACCCTTCGGCGCGCGCTGGCTGCATATGCGCCTCGCGCAGCTGCTGCCGCAGTTTCCCGAGATCGCCGTGTGCGTCGCCTTCAGCGGCGGCGCCGATTCCACGGCGCTGCTCGCGGCGCTGGCGCAGTCTCCGCCTTCCGCGCTCAAGTTGCGCGCGCTGCACGTCGATCACCGCCTCCAGGCGCACTCGGTGCGCTGGAGCGCGCATTGCCGCCGTGTAGCGCGCGCTCTCGGGGTGCCGCTCGCGGTGCGCACCGCCAGCGTCGTGCGCGAGCGCGGCGCCTCGCCCGAAGCCGCGGCGCGGCAGGCGCGCTACGCCCTGCTGGGCGCCGCGCTCGCCCCGGACGAAGTGCTTCTCACCGCGCACCACCAGGATGACCAGCTCGAGACCGTGCTGCTGCAGTTGCTGCGCGGTGCCGGGGTAGCGGGACTGGCGGCCATGCCGGCGGTGGCGCCGTTTGCGCGGGGACTCCTGGTGCGCCCGCTGCTGCCGCTCACGCACGCCGAGCTCACCGCCTGGGTGAGCGGGCAGGGACTGCGCTGGATCGAGGATGAGAGCAACCAGGAGCTGCGCCTCGATCGTAATTACCTGCGCGCGCGCGTGCTGCCGCCGATCCGCGCGCGCTGGCCGCGGGCGGCGGCGACCGTGGCGCGCAGCGCGCGTCACGCCGCGGAAGCCCAGCGTCTGCTCGATGAGCTCGGCGCGGCCGACGCCGCCCGCGCCGCCTGCGGTGCCATGCTGTCGGCGAGGGTGCTGCGCACCCTGAGCCCGGACCGCCGCCGCAACGCCCTGCGCTTCTGGATCAGCGCCGCCGGCCATCTTGCTCCCCCGAGCAGCCGCCTCGAGGAGATCGCGGGTCCGCTGCTGGCAGCGCGCGCGGATGCGCAGCCGCTGGTCGCCTGGGAGGGCGCCAGGGTACAGCGTCAGGGAGAGCTCCTGTCGCTGCTGCCGGCGCTCGCCCCCCCGCCAGCCGTGCGCGCAGCGCGCTCGAGCGGCGCAGCGGCGCGCCGGCGGCCGGCCGGAGGCAGTACCCCATCTGCGGGCGCGAGCGCCGCGCCCCTCGAGGAGCTCGCCTGGAACTGGCGCGACACAAACAGCTGCTCGCTCCCCGAACGGTTCGGCGGCCTGGTATTGCGGCGCGACGCCCGCGGGCCGCTCGACCTGGACGCGCTCGCGCCCACCCTGACGGTGCGCGCGCGCCGCGGCGGCGAGCGGCTGCGGCCGGTGCGCGGCGGCCCGCGGCGCACGCTCAAGGGTCTGCTGCAGGAGGCGCGCGTGCCGGTCCACCAGCGCGCCTATCTGCCACTGATCTTCGCCGGCGAGCACCTCATCGCGGCCGCCGACCTATGGCTGGATGAATCCGTGCAGGCGCGCGAGGGCAGCACGAGGCGCGGCCGCCTGGTCTGGAGCGCGGCGGACTGACCGGTCTGCGCCGCGCCAGACGGGAAGCCGCGCACGCCGCCGGGCGGATGTGTTAACCTGCTGGCCCGTCGTCGCTACCGCCACTTTTTTGTGCGGCAGCGGCCTCAGGCGACGGGAATCTCCTCGAGCTCCATATGACGCGTTTTGTATTCGTCACCGGCGGCGTCGTGTCCTCGTTGGGCAAGGGGATCGCCGCCGCCTCGCTCGGCGCGATACTCGAGGCGCGCGGGCTGAAGGTGGCGATGGTCAAGCTCGACCCCTACATCAACGTAGATCCCGGGACCATGAGCCCGTTCCAGCACGGAGAGGTGTTCGTCACCCAGGACGGCACCGAGACCGACCTGGACCTCGGCCATTACGAGCGCTTCGTGCGCACCACCACCGGGCGCAACAGCAACTTCACCACCGGCCGCATCTATGAGCGTGTCATTGCCAAGGAGCGGCGCGGGGACTATCTCGGCGCCACCGTGCAGGTCATCCCGCACATCACCGACGAGATCAAGCGCAGCATCAAGCTCGGCGCCGATGGGGCCGACGTCTGCATGGTCGAGATCGGTGGCACGGTCGGCGACATCGAATCGCTGCCGTTCCTGGAGGCGATCCGCCAGCTCGGCGTCGAGCTGGGACGCAACAACTGCGTGTACATGCACCTGACGCTCGTGCCGATCGTCGGCGGCTCGGGGGAGATCAAGACCAAGCCGACTCAGCACTCGGTGAAGGAACTGCGCGGCATCGGCATCCAGCCCGACGTGCTGCTGTGCCGCTGCAAGCACCCCCTGCCCGAGGAGCAGCGGCGCAAGATCGCGCTGTTCACCAATGTCGAGGAGCGGGCGGTGATTTCCGCGGTCGACGCGGACGACATATACAAGATCCCGATCCTGCTGCACGAGCAGGCGCTCGATGACATCGTGGTCGACAAGCTGCGCCTGGAGGTGCCGGCCACCGACCTCGCCGAGTGGCGCCAGGTGGTGAGCGCCAGGGCGAACCCCGAGGGACAGGTCGACATCGCCATGGTCGGCAAGTACGTGCAGATCCGCGATTCGTACCTGTCGCTGCACGAGGCGCTGATGCACGGCGGCCTCAAGAGCCGCACACGCATCAACATCCACTACATCGAGTCCACCGACATCGAGCAGCACGGCACCCACCTGCTGAAGGGCGTGGACGCGATCCTGGTGCCGGGCGGCTTCGGCGAGCGCGGCATCGAGGGCAAGATCCATGCGGTGCGCTTTGCGCGCGAGCAGGGCGTACCGTATCTGGGCATCTGCCTGGGGATGCAGGTGGCGATCGTCGAATTCGGCCGCCACGTGCAGGGGCTCGTGGACGCCAACAGCACCGAGTTCAACCGCGCCACGGCCCACCCGGTGATCGCCCTCATTTCGGAATGGCAGGACCAGATGCGTGGCGCTCAGACGCGCGATGAGGCCTGCGCCAAGGGCGGCACGATGCGCCTCGGCGCCCAGGAAGTGCTGCTCGGAGCGGGCACCCGGGCGCGCGATCTCTACGGGCGCGACATCATCAGCGAGCGCCACCGCCACCGCTACGAGTTCAACAACACCTACCTCGAGCGCTACCGCCAGGCGGGGCTGCGCTTCTCGGGTTTCTCGCGTGACGGGCTGGTGGAGGTGATCGAGCTGCCGAATCACCCCTGGTTCATCGCGACGCAGTTTCATCCGGAGTTCACCTCGACCCCGCGGGACGGGCATGCGCTGTTCACCGGGTTCATCCGCGCCGCGCGCGCGCAGCGCGCCTCGCAGCTGCCGCGGGCGGCGGGCGCCTGAGGGCGCGCCGCCCGCAGCGCGCGGCGCGCAACGAAACAGCCATGCAGCTGACCGGTCACGAAGTCGGGCCCCGCGAGCCGCTGTTCCTGATCGCCGGCCCGTGCGTCATCGAGAGCCCGGCGCTCTGCCAGGAGATTGCCGGGCGCCTCAAGGAGATCACCGCCCGCCTGCACATGCCCTACATCTTCAAGGCATCCTACGACAAGGCGAATCGCTCCTCGCGCGCGAGCTTCCGGGGACTCGGGCTCGAGACCGGGCTGAAGGTGCTCGAGAGCGTGCGGCGCGCTTTGCAGGTGCCGGTCCTCACCGACGTTCACGAGGACACCCCGCTCGCGGAGGTCGCCGCGGTGGTGGATGTGCTGCAGACTCCGGCGTTTCTGTGCCGGCAGACGAATTTCATCCTCAACGTGAGCTCCCAGGGCAAGCCCGTCAACATCAAGAAGGGCCAGTTCCTCTCCCCGTGGGAGATGAGCAACGTCGTCGAGAAGGCCCGCTCCACGGGCAACGAGCACATCATGGTGTGCGAGCGCGGCTTTTCCTTCGGCTACAACAATCTGGTGTCCGACATGCGCTCGCTGTCGATTCTGCGCGCGACCGGCTGCCCGGTGGTCTTCGATGCCACGCACTCGGTACAGCTGCCGGGCGGTCAGGGCGCTTCCTCCGGCGGCGAGCGCGAGTTCATCCCGGTACTGGCGCGCGCCGCCGTGGCCGCCGGCGTCGCGGGGCTGTTCATGGAGACGCACCCGCGTCCCGAGCAGGCGCTGTCGGATGGTCCGAACGCCTGGCCGCTTGCACGCATGGAGCCGCTGCTCGATACGCTCGCCGAGCTGGATCGCGCGGTGAAAAAGGTGCCATTCGAAGAATCGCTGCTTTGACCACCCCGCAGGAGCCCAGGCGATGAGCCGCATCACCGACATCCGCGCGCGTGAGATCCTCGACTCGCGCGGCAATCCGACCGTCGAAGCCGACGTGATCCTAGATTCGGGAGTCTCGGGCCGGGCGGCGGTACCCTCAGGCGCCTCGACCGGCACGCGCGAGGCGGTGGAATTGCGCGACGGCGACCAGCGCCGCTATGGGGGCAAGGGCGTGCTGAAGGCGGTCGAGCACGTGAACACCGTGCTGCGCTCGGCGCTCCTCGGCGCTGACCCGCGCGAGCAGGCGGCGATCGATCGGAAAATGATCGCGCTCGACGGCACTGAGAACAAGGGCCGCCTCGGGGCCAATGCGCTCCTCGCCGTATCCCTCGCGAGCGCGCACGCGGCGGCGAAGGAGGCGCGCATCCCGCTCTATCGCCACCTGGCACGGCTCGCCGCAGGCGCCGCTGCCCCCCTCATGCCGGTGCCGATGATGAACATCGTGAACGGCGGGGCGCACGCCGATAACAGCCTCGACATCCAGGAGTTCATGATCCTGCCCGTGGGTGCGCCCAGCTTCCACGAGGCGCTGCGCTACGGCGCTGAGATCTTCCACACGCTGAAGAAGCTGCTCGCCGGGCGTGGCCTGTCGACCGCCGTGGGGGACGAGGGCGGCTTCGCGCCGGACCTCGAATCCAACGAGGCGGCGCTCAGCATCATCCTCGAGGCGATCGAGCAGGCGGGCTACCGGCCGGGGCGGGATGTCTATCTCGGGCTCGACGTGGCCAGCTCGGAATTCTTCCGCGACGGCCGCTACCACCTCGAATCCGAGCAGCGCAGCTTCTCGGCCGCCGAGTTTACCGCCTATCTCGCGGGGCTCGTGGGCAGGTATCCGATCATCACCATCGAGGATGGCATGAGCGAGGCGGACTGGGAGGGCTGGGACGAGATCACCCGCACCCTGGGTGCGAAGATCCAGCTGGTGGGTGATGACGTGTTCGTCACCAACACGAAGATCCTGCGGCAGGCGATCGAGAAGCATATCGCCAACGCGGTCCTCATCAAGCCCAACCAGATCGGCACGCTCACCGAGACGCTCGAGTGCATCGACATGGCCCACAAGGCGCGCTACGCCTCGGTGGTGTCGCACCGCTCCGGCGAGACCTGTGACAGCACGATCGCGGACATCGCGGTAGCGACTGCCGCCTCGCAGATCAAGACCGGCTCGCTGTCGCGCTCGGACCGCATCGCTAAGTACAACCAGCTGCTGCGCATCGAGGCCGAGCTCCCCGGAGTGGGCTACGCGGGCCGCGAGGCATTTCCGATCAGGATCTGAGCGCGCGCGCCGGCCGGCAGGGCCGGGCGGCGCCAGCTTGCTGGCCGAAGAACGACGCAAAACGTCCTTCCGGCAGGGGGCGTGCGCGGCATCATGCGAGCCTGAAGCGGCATCTCGCCGCCGGGAGCTACCGTGCCGCAGGACTTTCCCATCGTGTTTGCGCTCTATCCGCGCCTCACGCAACTGGATTTCACCGCTCCGCTGGAAGTGCTGAGCCGGCTCCCAGGGGCGAGAATCGTGCTCGCGGCGTCGAAGGCCGGCGAGCTCGCCGCCGACAGCGGCATCACCTTCGCCAACGTGCACGCGCTCAGCGACGTGCGCGAGTGCGCACTGCTGTGCGTTCCGGGCGGCTTCGGCTGCAGCGCCGCCATGGACGATCCGATCTACCTCGGCGCGCTGCGCCGGCTCGGGGCGCAGGCGCGCTACCTCACCTCGGTGTGCACCGGCTCGCTGTTGCTCGGCGCCGCCGGCCTCCTCAGGGGCCGGCGAGCCGCCTGCCACTGGGCGTTTCGCGAGCTGCTGCCGCTGTTCGGGGCGATTGCGGATCCCGGCCGCGTAGTACGCGACGGCAACGTGATCACAGGCGGTGGGGTGACGGCGGGGATCGACATGGCCCTCGCCGTGGCGGCCGATGTCGGGGGTGTGGAGCTCGGCCAGGCGATCCAGCTGGCGATGGAATACGCCCCCGAGCCGCCCTTCGGAGCCGGCCGCCCCGAAAGTGCGCCAGCGCAGGTCGTCGAGTCCGTGCGCCGCCGCTTCGAGCGGGTGTGGCCGGAGCGTCTCGCGGCTGCGCGCCGCGCGGGTGCGGCGTTGGATCGCAGCATGGCGGGCCCCGTCTGAGCGTTCACGCGCGCGATCGCTGTGCTACGCTCTCGGGCCCATGAAGTGGCTCGCTGCTGTGTTGGCCGTCGCCGTGATCGTGCTGCAATATCGCGTGTGGCTCTCCGGGGACGGGGTGCGCGAGGTCGCGCGGCTCAAGCAGGCGGTCGCCACGCAGCGCGCGGAGAACGAACAGCTGGGCGATCGCAACCACCAGCTGGTCGCCGAGGTGCGCGACCTCAAGACCGGGATGGAGGCTCTCGAGGAGCGCGCCCGCAGTGACCTGGGCATGATCGCGCGCAACGAGACCTTTTATCAGGTGGTTCCCGCGCGGCCGGGCGACACCAGTCACGCGTCGACGCGGACCGCGGCGCGCTGACCCCGACACACGCCGATGCGCTACTGGCTCGTCATGCCGGCCGCGGGCGCCGGGAGGCGCTTCGGCGCGCCCCTCCCGAAGCAATACGCACCGCTCGAGGGGCGCACCGTCATCGAATGGGCGCTCAGCCCTTTTCTCGGCGATGCACGCTGCGCGGAAGCGGTCGTGGCGCTGGCCCCGGACGATGAAGGCTGGGCGCAGGTGGCGCAGCGGCTGAGTTCCGCGGATGCAGAGCGCGCGCGCAGCCCCCCACGCCCGCCGGTGACGGTCGTCACCGGCGGCGCACAGCGCAGCCATTCGGTGCGCCGGGCCCTGAGCGCCCTCGAGGGGCGGGCGGGGGCGAACGACTGGGTATTGGTGCACGATGCGGTGCGGCCCTGCCTCGATGCGCAGGATCTCGAGCGCCTGCTCGGCATGCTCGGCGCGCATCCGCTCGGGGGGCTGCTGGCGGTGCCGGCAGCCGATACCCTGAAGCGCGCGCAGGACGGCGCGACCGGCAGCGGGGCGAGCGTGGCGCAGACGGTCGAGCGCACCGGACTGTGGCGGGCGCTCACGCCGCAGGTGTTCCGCTACGGCAGGCTGTGCGCCGCGCTCGATCAGGCCCATGCGGACGGGCGCAGCCCGAGCGACGAGGCGCAGGCGCTCGAGTGGCACGGGGAGCATCCGCTGCTCATCGAGGGCGCGGCGAGTAACCTCAAGATCACCAGCGCTGCGGACCTGCTGCTGGCGGCGGCGCTGTTGCGATCGCGGCGCGAGGCGTGCGCCGCGCAGGAGCGCTCATGAGAATCGGCTGCGGGATCGACGTTCACGCCTTCGGCCCCGGGGACTTCGTCATGCTCGGTGGCGTGCGTATCGCGCACACCCGCGGCGTGGTGGCGCATTCCGACGGCGATGTCGTGCTGCACGCACTGTGCGACGCCCTGCTGGGAGCTGCGGGCCTGGGCGACATCGGCCAGCACTTCAGCGATGCCGACCCTCGCTGGCGCGGCGCCGACAGCGCCCGCTTCGTCGCGGAGGTGCTGGCGATGCTGCGGGGGCGCGGTCTCACCGTGGCGAACGCGGACCTCACGGTGATCGCGCAGGCGCCGAAGATCGCGCCGCACCGCGCTGCGATGCGACGACAGATCGCAAGGCTGCTCGCGCTCGAGGAGGAGCGGGTCAACATCAAGGCGACCACCACCGAGGGCCTGGGCTTCCTCGGCCGCGTCGAAGGCATTGCGGCGCAGGCGGTGGTGCTGCTGAGCGGAGCTTGAGCCGCGGCCTGCGGGCGAAGCCGTGCGTATTACTTCCGCGGCTGGTATTCACCCTCGCCGCTGCAGCCCATAGTGCCACCCGAGGGCGCGCAGGTGTAAGTACCCTTACCCTTGAGCCCTTTGTGCTTACCGGTTCCGCCGGTGATGCTCCAGGTGCCCTTCGCTTCGACCGGCTTGCCGTCCTTCATCGTTCCGTTGCCCTGATAACTGACGAAAACCTTATCGCCGCTCGCCATGGTCACGACGTGCATGCCGTGCACGTGTGTCTTGTCACCCGTCATTTCCATGGTCTCGGTCGCCACCGACTCCTTGGCCTTGTCGGTCCCGATCTCAAAGGGCTTCGGCCACGTGCACTTCATCTGCTCCACGCCCACGGAGTGATCGGGGCGGTCGCCGGCGGGCAGCACGTGCGAGGGATCAGGCTTGGCGCACACGTTCGATCCGCTCGTCTTCATCTGGGCCATCGCGCCCGCCGACCACAGGCAGGCCACGCCGGCGATGACAAGAAGGTGACAGAGTCTGCGCATCGGATTTCTCCCTCGGTTGGAAATTTGATTTTTTGGACGTCAACGCGAGCGCTCGGGAGGGTATTCCCCGTTGGCAGCGCGGTCAACGGCGCCTGGAAAGCCCCGCACTCCCACGGCAGACTGGCGTCACGCCGTTGCGGTTCACTGCGGGAGTCGGGCGAACATGGAGGGTGAGGCACTCACAGCGCGCGCCGTCGCGCTGGATCCGCCGCGCGCCTACGGCTCACCGCCCGCCGCCGGCATCCTTCGCGCTGCGCTCGAAGACTTCGTGGTCGAGGAGGACCTCGGCTTCACCCCCGCGGGGAGCGGGGCGCACCTGCTGCTGCGGGTGCGCAAGCGAAACGCCAACACCCAGTGGGTGGCGGGCGAGCTGGCGCGGCTCGCGCACTGTCACCCGGCCGCGGTCGGTTACGCCGGACTCAAGGATCGCCGCGCGATCGCCATCCAGTGGTTCTCGGTGCCGCGCGCGGGTGCGGCCGTCGACTGGCCGGCGGCGGCGGGCGCGGAGTTCGAGGTGCTCGAAGCGCATCCTCACACCCGTAAGCTCCCGCGCGGGGCGCTGGCAGGCAATTCCTTCAGCGTGCGCATCGCTGCGCCCGGCGGCGAGGGCACTGCGCTCGCCGCGCTGATCGCGCCGCGCCTCGCGCACATCGTGCGCTGCGGCGTGCCGAATTACTTCGGGCCGCAGCGCTTCGGTCGCGACGGCGCGAACCTCGCGCGCATCGCACCGGGCTCGGGCGCCGCCAGGCGGCAGGAGCGCGGCTTCGTCATCTCCGCCGCGCGCAGCGTCGTGTTCAATGCAGTGCTCGCCGAGCGCGTGCGCGAGAGCAGCTGGGATCGGGTGCTCCCCGGGGATCTCGCCAACCTCGACGGCCGCGGCAGCATCTTCGCCGCCGATCCGGCCGATGCGAGCCTCGCCGCCCGTTGCGAGCGGCTGCAGATTCACCCGACCGGCCCTTTGTGGGGCAGGGGGCAGCCGGCGAGCGCCGGGCGGGTGCTCGAGCTCGAGTCGGCTGTTGCGGCGCGCTTCGCCACCGAGTGCGGCCTGTGCAGCGCCGCGGGGCTGCGCCAGGAGCGGCGCAGCCTCAGGCTCGCGGTGCGCGAAGCGCGCTGCGAGGCGGAGCCGCGCGCGGTACGGGTGAGTTTCCGCCTGACGCGCGGAGCCTTTGCGACCGCCGTGTTGCGCGAGCTGATCGTGACGGCCGATGAGGTCGAGCCCGATCGCTGCGCCGGCGGCGAGTGATCCTCATCGGGGCGCGAGCAGCACGTAGACGGCGCCGGTTCCGCCATCGACCGGGCGGGCGGACACGTAGGCCAGCACCGCATCGCTACGGCGCAGCACCGCATTGACCGCCGTCTTGAGCACCGGCCCGCGATGTCCCGAGCGCAGTCCCTTGCCATGGATGATGCGCACGCAGCGCACCCGCTGCTCGAGCGCGGCGACGAGGAACTGCCGCAGGGCTGCCTTCGCCTCGGCGACGGTCAGGCCGTGCAGGTCGATCTCGCGCTGCATGCGGTATTCCCCGCGACGCAGCTTGCGCAGCACCGCCGGCTGTACCGTCGGGCGGTGAAACACCAACTCCTCCCCGCCGGCGAGCTGCGGGTCGGCAGCGTCCGTGCCCAGGCTCTCGCGCAGTACCGCCGCCCGGTCGGCGCGCGTGAAGCGCGCGTGCGGGCGCACACGGGGCGGGCCGGGCGCGGGGGTGCGCTGCGGCAGCGGCCGCACGCCACGCACGGCGTTCTGGAACAGACGCGCCTCATCGGCTTCGTCGTCGGGGTGGTTATCATCGCCGGGCAGGGCAGTCACGGTCGGCTCCGCCACCGAAGTCCTTCTTACAGTATAGTCAGCGGCACTTCGGCGCACCCCACGCAATTCACTAAGTGAAGATTCTGGTCAGTAACGACGACGGCTTTCGCGCCGAGGGCATCCGCCGCCTGCGCGAGGCCCTCGCCACCCTGGCCGAGGTCACGGTCGTCGCGCCGGACCGCAACAAAAGCGGCGCGAGCAATTCCCTCACCCTCGATGTGCCGCTGCGCGTGTTCGAGTCCGAGCCGGGCGTGTACTTCGTGCCGGGCACGCCCACCGACTGCGTGCACCTGGCGATTTCCGGGCTGTTCGATTTCGAGCACGACATGGTGGTCTCAGGGGTGAACGACGGTCCCAACCTCGGCGACGACGTGTTGTATTCCGGCACGGTGGCCGCTGCCGTGGAAGGGCGTTTTCTCGGCCTTCCGACCATCGCGGTCTCGCTGTGCACCGGCGCGGCGGGCGGCGGACACTTCGAGACCGGGGCGGAAGTGGCGCGCCTGCTGGTGGCGCAGCTGCTGCAGAGGCCTCTGCAGTCCGCGCTCATCCTCAACGTCAACGTGCCCAATGTTCCTTTCGATCAGCTGCGCGGCTTCCGGGCCAGCCGGCTCGGCTATCGCCACCGTTCCGAGCCGGTGATGCGGGCGCAGGATCCGCGCGGGCGTCCGGTGTACTGGATCGGTCCCGCCGGCGCGCAGCAGGAGGACGGGCCCGGCACCGACTTCGAGACGGTCGCCGCCGGCTACGTGTCGGTGACCCCGCTGCAGGTCGATCTCACGCGCCATGCAGCATTGCCGGCGCTCGGAAGCTGGCTGGACGAGCTCAATGGCTGACCTGCGCATGTCCGGGATCGGCATGACTTCGGCGCGCACCCGCGACCGACTGGTACAGCGCCTGCGCGAGCAGGGCATCGAGAATCTCACGGTGCTGGATCGCATCCGCAACGTGCCGCGGCATATTTTCGTGGACGAGGCGCTCGGCAGCCGCGCCTACGAGGACACGGCGCTTCCGATCGGTTACGGGCAGACCATCTCGCAGCCCTATATCGTGGCGCGCATGACGGAGGCGCTGCTCGAGGGTGGAACGCTCGAGAACGTGCTCGAAGTGGGCACCGGCTGTGGTTACCAGACGGCGGTGCTCGCGCCGCTCGTGACGCACCTGTACTCCATCGAGCGCATCGAGCCGCTGCTGTCGCGCGCGCGCGAACGACTGAAGGAGCTCGGCATTCGCAACGTGCGCTTCCGTCACGGCGACGGCACCCTCGGCTGGAAGCCGCACGCCCCCTTCGACGGCATACTGGTCGCCGCCGCCCCGCTCACGGTGCCGGACGCTCTCATCAAGCAGCTGAAGGTCGGCGGGCGGCTGGTGGTGCCGATCGGTCCCGAGGGTGAGCAGGAGCTCGTGCGCCTCACGCGGCGCGAGCAGCGCATCGAGCGCGAGCCGCTCGGTCCGGTGGCCTTCGTGCCCCTCCTGGGCGGCACTGCCTGAAGGAGCGGGGGGCCTGGAGCGGCGCGTATCTAATGTCCCGGATGATGAATACAACCTAACAGGCTGATAATAAAACCTATTAGCGTGCTGCACAGCGGTGGTATCCCGTCAATTTACCGCTCCCGCACGCACAATTGCCCATAAAACAGCCCCTTGCGCGCTGAGCGCGGGCCCTGCGGGCGGGTGCGGGGGCAAAAAAAATCTCTGTGCCGCAAATGAGTTGCGCGGACTTCTGCCACCCGTTTAACATGCGTCCCCTGTCTCCTAACGACGACAGAAACCGGAGGGTGACCCGCAGAAGACACAGGGAGGAGGGGAGTTCGCAACAAGAGCAATAACGTTGGCAACAACAATAAAAGTGCAATTGTTCGAGTCTGTCAGCTTCGAATGATTGTTTGGTTGGTTGACCCTCCCCTTGTGTCTTCTGCCGATCATCCTCGCGCCCTGCGGCACTAACGCAGGAACAGCGCCGCGGCTACCCGCCGCTCCTCCTGAAGCAGCACGTTGAACGTACGGCATGCCGCCCCGAGCTGCATGACTTCGAGTCCGACGCGCCGCGCCGCGAACGCGGCGCGCACCGCAGCGGTGGCGAACCGCTGCGTCGGTCCGGTGCCGATCAGAACCAACTCCGGTCCGAGCGCGAAGATCGCCTCGAGGTGAGCGGGGGTGAGGTCGGCGAACGCGCCAGGCTCCCAGTCGGTGATCAGCTGCGTGGCCGTAACGATGCAACTGCGCTCAACGCGCTGCTCGCCGATGCGCAGCTCGTTGTGCGAGTAGCCGCGGATCAGATTGGCGGGCGTGCCCGGTTCGAGGGTGAGCTTCACCGCGGTACGATACCGCCCCGTGCGCGAAATCGTCATAGTCGTTGACGACCTGTATCTGCCGCGCGCCGCCGAGGCAGAAGCGTCCGCGCCCGCCGCGGGATTCGCTGCGGTGCCCGGCATCGAGAGCGCCGGCCGCTTCGGCGAGCGCGCCCGGCTGCCGCGCGGTTGGCGCGAATGGTTGGTGTGCCATGTCGGGCGCCCCGACCTCGCCGGGCTGGCGCCGGCGTGCGTCGCGGCCGCGCCGCACGCCCAAGGCGGCCAGGGCTTCAGCGCCAGCTGGATCGCGACGCCCGTGCACCTGAGCGCCGGCCTCACGCGCGTGCACCTCGATCATCGCGGCCTGCTGCGTCTGGCGCCGGCGGAGCAGGCGGCGCTGGCGGCGGACTTTCGCCGCACATTCGCATCTGCGGACCTCTCGCTCCTGCCCCTGCCCTCGGGTGATTTCCTGCTCGAGACTTGCGGCATCGCACCCGTTGCCACCACCGAGCCGGCGCGCTGCGCCGGCGGCGACGTGGCGCCGTGCCTGCCCCAGGGGCCAGCGGCCGCGCCGCTGCGGCGCCTCACGGGCGAGATCGAAATGTGGCTGCATGCTCAGGCGCTGAACGAGGCGCGCGTGCAGCGCGGGGAGCCCCCGGTCAACGCCCTGTGGCTGTGGGGCGCCGCAGGGCGCCGCCCGCCGCCCGCTCCCGCCGCACCCGAGGAGCCGGGGCCGGCATTCGGCACCGACGCCTGGCTTGCGGGTTTGTGGCATCTTCTGGGCAGTGCGTGCCGGCCGCTTCCGGAGCGGCTCGAGGACGTGCTCGCGCAAGAGGGCGCGCAGCGTGCCGTGCTGGTGACAGAGGCGGGAGGGGAGGTGCAGCGCGTCAATGAAAGTTCGGTCGCACAGGCCGTGGCGCGGCTCGATGCGCGCTTCGTGTCCCCGGCGCTGCGGGCGCTGCGTCGCGGTGAGCTCGCCAGCGTGACGCTGATCGTCAACGATACACGCGCGACGCTGCGGCGCGGCAGTCGCTTGCGGCTCTGGCGGCGCCCGCGCGCGGGCCTCGGGAGTTTCGCCTGAAACTGCGCATCGTGCGCCGCGCTTGCGCGGCATCCGGGCTGCTCATTCCCGAGGGGCTGCATCCGGTGCTCGGGCGCATATACGCAGCACGCGGGGTGCGCTCGCCGGCGGAGCTGGACACCTCCCTCGGGCGGCTGCTCCCCATCGGCACACTCGAGGGCGTCGCGGCGGCGGTCGAGCTGCTACTCGAGCACCGTAGCGCGGGGCGGGTGCTGGTGGTCGGCGACTTCGATGCGGACGGGGCGACCAGCAGCGCGCTCGTGGTACGGGCGCTTAAGGCGGGCGGCTTTGCGGCGGTGGACTTTCTGGTGCCGAACCGCTTTCACTTCGGCTACGGCCTCACCCCGGAGATCGTGGCGCTCGCGGCGCAGCGCGCTCCCACGCTCATCGTGACGGTCGACAACGGCATCTCGAGCAATGCCGGAGTGGCAGCCGCGCGGGCTGCCGGCATCGACGTGCTGATCACCGATCACCATCTGCCGGGCGCTCAACTCCCCGACGCCAACGCGATCGTCAACCCCAATCTCCCCGCCAGCCGCTTCGGCAGCCGCGCGCTGGCGGGCGTCGGCGTCGCCTTCTACGTGATGGCCGCTCTCGGCCGCCGTCTCGAGGCAGCCGGGCAGGGCGGCGCTTCCTTCGGCGTCGCGCAGCTGCTCGACCTCGTGGCCCTGGGCACCGTCGCCGACGTCGTGCCGCTCGATGCCAACAACCGCGTGCTCGTGGAGCAGGGGCTGAAGCGCATTCGCGCCGGACGCTGCGTGCCCGGCATCCGCGCGCTGCTGACGCTCGCCGGGCGCGCCGCGGCGGATCTCACCGCGACCGACCTGGCCTTCGGCGTCGCACCGCGCCTGAACGCCGCCGGCCGCATCGACGACATGAGCATCGGCATCCAGTGCCTGCTCGCCGACGATGAGCCATCCGCGCAGCGTCTCGCCGCACGGCTCGATGAGCTTAACGAGGAGCGGCGCTCGATCGAGGCGAAGATGCAGCACGAGGCCCTCGGCGCCGTGCGGGTGCTGGAGAGCTCGGCCGCCGACGCCGTGCAGCGCAGCGGCGTGTGCCTGTTCGACGAGAGCTGGCACCAGGGCGTGGTGGGACTCGTGGCGAGCCGCGTGAAGGATCGCCTGCGCCGCCCGGTGATTGCGTTCGCGAGCGCCGATGCGGCGCTGCTGCGCGGCTCGGCCCGCTCGGTGGCGGGAATCCACATCCGCGACGTGCTCGACTCGATTGCCGCGCGCCATCCCGATCTCATCAGCCGCTTCGGCGGTCACGCCATGGCCGCCGGACTTACGCTCGAGCGTGCGCGACTCGATGAGTTCGCGCGCGCCTTCGATGAGGAGGTGGCGCGCTGCGCGCCGGGCGCCGCCGTGAGCGATGCGGTCGAGACCGACGGCGAGCTGGCACTGGAAGAGATTGCGCTCGACACCGCGCGCGCGCTGCGGGCCGGCGGTCCCTGGGGCCAGGCCTTCCCGGAGCCGACGTTCGACGGGCTGTTCAGCATCCGCGGCGCGCGCGTGATCGGTGAGCGCCACGTGAAGATGTGGGCGGAAGTGCCGCGCAGCGGGCGCTCCTTCGACGCGATTGCCTTCAACCACATCGAGCCAGGCGGCGCGTTCGAGCCCCCGGCCGGACTGGCGCAGCTGGTATACCGGCTGGAGGTGAACGAGTACCAGGGAGAGCGGCGCCTGCAGCTGCTGATCGAACACCTCCTGCCCGCGGCTCGCTAAACTCTGCGTCGCGGTGCTAGCATCCGGCGCTTCGTGCCGTACGCTGCGGCCGCTGCCGCGTTTCGCTCCGGGACAGTTATGGAAGTCAATCAGCTCAGGCGTCAGCTCAAAGACCTCGGCGAGCGCATGGCCTCGCTACGGGGGTTTCTTTGAGTACGATCGCAAGCGCGAGCGCCTCGAGGAAGTGGCGCGCGAGCTCGAAGAGCCGACCGTCTGGTCGAACCCGGCGCGCGCGCAGGAGCTCGGGCGCGAACGCGCCCGCTTGAGCACCGACGTCGGCGAGATCGACCGCACCACCAAGGGCGTCGGCGAGGCCTGCGAGCTCCTCGAGCTCGCCGAGGCCGCGGACGACGAGCCTGCCGCGCGCGACATCGAGCGCGACGCGCAGCGCCTGGAGTCGCAGGTGCGGCATCTGGAGCTCAAGCGCATGTTCCGCGGCGAGATGGACGCACACAACGCGTTTCTCGACATCCAGGCGGGCGCGGGGGGCACCGAAGCGCAGGACTGGGCACAGATGCTGCTGCGCATGTACCTGCGCTGGGGGGCCGCGCGCGGCTTCGCCTGCGAGGTGATCGACTCGAGTCCGGGGGAAGTGGCCGGCATCAAGAGCGCCACCGTGTCCGTGCAGGGGGAGTACGCCTACGGCTGGCTGCGCACCGAGACCGGCGTGCACCGCCTGGTGCGCAAGTCCCCCTTCGATTCCGGCAACCGCCGCCATACCTCGTTTGCCTCCGTGTTCGTCTCGCCCGAGGTCGACGACGACATTCAGATCGAGATCAACCCGGCCGACCTCAAGGTGGACGTCTACCGCTCCTCCGGCGCCGGCGGCCAGCACGTCAACAAGACCGAGTCGGCAGTGCGCATCACCCATCTGCCCACCGGGATCGTGGCCGCATGCCAGAATGAGCGCAGCCAGCACAAGAACCGCTCCACCGCCATGAAGATGCTGAAGGCCAAGCTCTACGAGCTGGAAGTCAACAAGCGCAACGCCGCCGCGCGCGTGCTGGAAGATTCCAAGTCCGACGTGAGCTGGGGCAACCAGATCCGCTCCTACGTGCTCGACCAGTCGCGCATCAAGGATTTGCGCACCGGGGTGGAGGTGGGCAACACGGCCGCGGTGCTCGACGGCGACCTCGATCAGTTCATGGAAGCATCGCTCAAGGCGGGCGTCTGAGACATGACAAGAGCTGAAGGCAGTCCCGGCGGCGCCGGTAATGGCGGTGAGGCGGGCGAGGAGAACAAGCTGATCGCCGAGCGGCGCGCGAAGCTCGCCGAGCTGCGCCAAGACGCCGGCGGCTCAGGTGGAAAAGGCGTGGCCTTTCCCAACGACTTCCGCCGCGATGCGCTCGCCGGGCAGCTGCACGCGGCCTTCGGCGAGAAGAGCGGCGAGTGGCTCGACGCCAACCCGACGCGCGTCACGGTCGGGGGGCGGCTGATGCTCAAGCGCCTCATGGGCAAGGCGAGCTTCGCGAAGATCGGCGATCGCACCGGGCAGATCCAGCTGTATCTGCAGCAGGAAACCCTGGGCGCCGCCTACGAGGCCTTCAAGGGCTACGACCTCGGCGACATCATTGGCGCGAGCGGGGTGCTGTTTCGCACCCGCAGCGGGGAGCTGTCGGTGCGCGTGGAGGCGCTGCGACTGCTGGTGAAGGCATTGCGGCCGCTGCCGGACAAATGGCACGGGCTCGCCGACACCGAGACGCGCTACCGCCGGCGCTACGTCGATCTGATCATGAGCGAGGCGAGCCGCAACGTCTTCCGCACCCGCACGCGCATCGTGCGCTACCTGCGCGACTTCCTCGATGCGCTCGACTTCATCGAGGTCGAGACGCCGATGATGCAACCGATCCCCGGCGGGGCCGCGGCGCGCCCCTTCCGCACGCACCACAATGCGCTCGACCTGGACATGTACCTGCGCATCGCACCGGAGCTGTACCTGAAGCGCCTGATCGTCGGCGGCCTGGAGCGCGTGTACGAGATCAACCGCAACTTCCGCAACGAGGGCCTCTCGACGCAGCACAATCCGGAATTCACGATGCTCGAGTTGTACCTCGCGTACGCCGACTACCGTGATCTCATGGAGTGGGTCGAGAAGGCGATACGCGGCCTCGCCGAC
>DASZHQ010000023.1:0-58707 GCA_035937715.1 Steroidobacteraceae bacterium
GCTTGTCGGCGCGCGCGACTTCCACCCAGCGCGCCGCGCGTGATCCGGCGCGCGCAAGTGCGGCGTGCACCTCGGAGAGATCCGCGAGCGCTTCTCCGGAGGCATCGGCCTCCGGACGCAGCGTCGCGGCGCGCAGCTGCGTGCGCAATTCCGCCAGGGCATTCGCGCCGTTTGCCCTCCCAGTCGCCGCACTCACCGTCATATCCAGCCCGTTTCCTGAATAGTCAATTATGCTTATTCTAGCTGCACAATCAGAGATAAATTATCCATTTTGGCCGATTTATCAGTAGAATTTACTATGATGGGGTACAGGAAAACCGCCGCGACCGCGGTTGCCAGCGAGCGCGGTCTTGATCGCATCGACCGACGCCTGCTCGCGCGGCTGCAGCAGGATGGCCGGGTGGCGGTCTCGCAGCTCGCGCGCGAGGTGCACCTCACAGTGACCCCGACCCTCGAGCGCGTGCGGCGCCTGGAGTCTTCCGGTTACATCGAGGGGTACTTTGCACGGCTGAGCCCGGGACGCCTGGGATTGGGCCTGCTCGCCTACGTCGAGGTCTCGCTCGATCGCACCACGCCCGATGCCTTCGAGCGCTTCAAGCAGGTGATGCTGGCGCACGACGAGGTGATGGAGTGCCACATGGTGGCGGGCGGATTCGACTACCTGCTGAAGGTGCGCGTCACCGACATGGAGAGCTACCGGCGCTTTCTCGGCGATCGCATTGCCGCGGTGCGCGGCGTGCAGCAGACCCACACCTACTTCGTCATGGAAGAGGTCAAGTCGACGCACCGGATCATCGTGCCGGAGTGAGCCGGCGGTGCGCGCCACAGTGCCGGCACGACAACGCCGCCGACGTCGCGGCATGCGCCTAAGCCGCGAGCACCTGGGCCACCGCGCGTGCGAAGTACTCGAGGTTCTCCTGCCGCAGCCCGGCGACGTTCATGCGGCTGTCCTCGGTCATGTAGACGTGATGGCGCTCGCGCAGCGCGCGTACCTGCGCACTGCTGATGCCGCAGAAGGAGAACATGCCGCGCTGCGTGGCGATGAAGTCGAAATCACGCTGCGGACAGTGTGCCTTAAGTTGCTGCACCACCTCGTGCCGCAGGCCCTGGATGCGGCGGCGCATGCTGGCGAGCTCCTCCATCCATTGCGAACGCAGGGACTCATCGCCCAGGATCCCGTGCACGATGGCGGCGCCGTGATCCGGCGGCATCGACCAGATGCCGCGCGCCAGGCGCACCATCTGGCTCAGCGCGGCGTCTGCTGCCGCGGGCGATTCACCGACGAGGTGCAGTGAGCCGGTGCGCTCGCGGTACAGGCCGAAGTTTTTCGAGCAGGACACCGCGAACAGCACTTCGGGGAGCTCGGCGCAGAGCAGCCGCAGCCCGAAGGCGTCTGCGTCGAGGCCTTCGCCCAGTCCCTGGTAGGCCATGTCGATGAAGGGGAGGAGCTGGCGGCGCTTCACCAGTGAGAGCAGCTCGCGCCATTGCGCCTGCGACAGATCCGCCCCGGTCGGGTTGTGACACGAGGCATGCAGCAGCACCACCGTGCGCGCCGGCAGGCGCTCGAGCGCCGCAGTCATGGCGTGGAACTGCACTCCGCCGGTAGCGGCATCGAAATATGGGTAGCGCTCCAGTTTCAATCCGCTGCCCGCGAGCAGCGGCGTGTGGTTCGCCCAGGTTGGCGTGCTCACGTGCACGACCGCATCCGGGCAGGCCGCGCGGATGAGCTCCGCTCCGAGGCGCAGGGCACCGCAGCCCCCAGGCGCCTGCACGCTGCGCACGCGTCCCGCCGTAAGTGCCGGATGCGCCGCCCCGAGCACCAGCCGCTCCATGGCCTGATTGAATCCCGCGTTACCGGCTGGCCCCACATAGCTCTTGGTCGTCTGGCGCTCGAACAGTGCGCTTTCCGCCTGCTGTACGGCGCCGAGCACCGGCGTGTCGCCATGCTCGTCGCGATACACCCCGATGCCCAGATCCACCTTGCGTGCATCGGGGTCGGCGCGAAAGGCGGCCATCAGGCCGAGAATCGGATCGGGAACGACCGGCTCGAGACGCTCGAACATGCACCTGACTCCGTATTGACTACTGGCCGCTCAGCGTGGCGAGCGCGCGCTTGCGCCATGCCGCAACGGTAGCATGCAGCCAACCCGACGCGTACGGCCTCATTCCTTGCGCCTGCCTCTCCAGCGGCGGAAGCGCCAGTGCCGTAGCCCAACAAAAACAACCCCCGAGCGGCGTCCCGTGATCCCCTGGTGCCGCGCCTGCGGCGTCCTGGCGGGCCGTTTCGGGCTGGTGGCCCGGCCGATGTGTCTGGACGCATCCGGCACCGCCTCTCTACACTCGCTGCGCATCCGACCAAGCGGATCAGGAGTTCGATTCTGCGGCTGTGGGGTTTCATTTGCTTCGCGGCCGCAACGCTGCCGGTCGTCGCGTCTGCCGCCGAGGCGACGGCGGCTTCTCCCAGCAATCCGGCGACTGCCCAGGAGCTTCCGCAGGTCACGGTGATCGGTACCACGCCGCTACCGGGTCTCGGCCTGCCTCTGAATCAGATACCCGCAAATGTACAGACCGCCGACAGCAGGGACATGCAGCGTCAGCAGGCTCTGGGTCTGGCGGATTACCTGAACAACAACTTCAGCGGCGTCAACGTCAGCGAGAGTGCCGACAACCCGTTTCAACTGGACATCAATTACCACGGGTTCACGGCGTCGCCGCTTCTGGGTACGCCCGAGGGCCTGTCGGTTTACGTGGATGGTGTGCGCGTCAATGAGTCATTCGGCGATACCGTCAATTGGGATCTGATCCCACGAGCGGCCGTTTCGACCGTAACCCTCATATCAGGCTCCAATCCCGTGTTCGGGCTCAATACCCTTGGCGGAGCGCTCTCGGTACGGACCAAGAGCGGACATGATGACCCGGGGACCGTGTTCGAGGCGTACGGTGGGTCTTTCGGCAGGCGGTCCTTCGAAGGGGAGACGGGCGGAGAGTTCGGCAACTTCGACTATTTTCTGACAGGAAATTACTTCGACGAGACCGGTTGGCGTGATAACTCGCCGACGCGCCTCTATCAGGGCTTCGCCAAGGCTGGCTGGCAAAACGACAGGACTGACATCGACCTGAGCTACACCTATGCGGACACCCGCCTGTACGGTAATGCTGCCCTGCCCACCAGCATGTTGGATTTTCGCCGCCAGGCAAGCTACACGCCCGACTTCACGCAGAACCTCCTCAATTTCGTGAATCTCACCGGCACGCAGTTCTTGACGGAGAAGTTGCTCCTGTCGGGGAGCATCTACTATCGCCATCTGCTGACGCGTGCCATCAACGGCAATATCAACGACAGCTACCTCGATAACAGCTACACCGGACCGCCCTTCGATTGCACGGCACCGCCCACCAGTCGAGCGGACCTCGCCTACTGCGCATCGGGCCAAAACGCCACCTCGCGGCTGACCCAGCGCACTAAAGGCCTCGGCGCACAGCTCACCGATTCCCAGAATTTGTTCGGCTGGGCCAACCAGGCGATCCTGGGTGCGGACTACAGCGACTCGCGCGACACGTTTGTCCAGTCACAGCAGTATGGGCCGCTGTCGCCGCAGCGGATGCTCATCTACGAAGTCACTCCGTTCAACAATGAAACGGTCATCGCGCTCAGCGGAGACAACAAGATCTATGGGGTGTATGCGACCGACAACCTCTCGCCGAACAAGCTGCTGCATTTCTCGCTGTCCATTCGCTACAACCGCAGCACGGAGACACTCAACGGATACAGTGTGGACACGCATGTGGCCGATGTCGGCTCAGGATTTGACGAGGCGAGGCCTGTGATCGGCGATCATACGTTCAGCCGCGTCAATCCGGCTTTCGGATTCACGCTGACGCCGAGCGACGCCCTGACCCTTTTTGCCGACTATAACCAGGCGAGTCGTGCACCGACGGCAATTGAGCTCGGCTGCGCCAATTCCGCGGCGCCGTGCGGTCTGCCCAACGCCTTCGCAGGCGACCCGGGCTTGGACCAGGTGGTCGCGCGAACCTTCGAGGCGGGCGTACGGGGTAGTCTGCCCGATCAACGGCTGGTGTGGAGCGCAGATCTGTTCCACACCGTCAATAGGAATGATATCCAGTTTGTCGCGACCGCCGCCAACCAGGGCTATTTCACCAACGTTGGCAGTACGCGCCGGCAGGGACTTGATCTGGCGTTGGGCGGCAGACAAGGCGGCCTGCACTGGCAGACGGCGTATAGCTTCGTCGATGCCACCTTTCAGTCGAAGTTTGAAGTCAGTGCCAATTCGAACAGCAGCGCCGATGCCGACGGAAACATTCTCGTTCGCCCCGGAGATCGGATTCCGCTGATTCCGCGGCATACGGGCCGGCTAGTCCTCGACTACGAGCTGAGTAAACGCTGGGAGGTGGGTGGCAACCTGGTGGTGGCCTCCGGCTCTTACCTACATGGAAATGAGAACAATGCCAATCAGGTCGGTGGCACCAACGGTGGGGGCGCTCATATCACAGGAACCGGATCGATTCCCGGTTACGCCGTGGTCAATTTGCAAAGCACCTGGCACATAAGGAAAAACGCCGAGGTTTTCGCCCACCTCGTCAACTTGTTTGACCGGGAGTATTCCACGGCCGGATTCCTGACCCGCGACGCGTTCAACCCAAACGGGTCCTTCATCCCAAATCGGGCGAATTGGACCAATGAAAACGCAGTTTCACCCGCGCAGCCGCGCGCCATTTGGGCAGGGATGCGAATACGCCTGGATTGAGGCAGCGTTACCCCGCTAGCGCGTTGACGAGCAAGCGAAAGCTCCGCCTGGTGAGCGAAGTCCAGCACCGCCCATGTGCCCTGTCGGAGCCATGCGCGCCTCTGCCGAGACAGCGTCGTGAGGCAGGAGTAACATGGATGGCCGACCGACCTGTCGCACGCGGCGCGCCGCCCGGAAACAACCCGCACCAGCACCATGAAGCGCGATGCCAGGAGCCTCCTCGTCGCCGGAGCCTCGATGTTCGGGCGTGCAGCCCTCGTCGGCGCCCTGCTCGCCTACGCGGCACTGATCCCCGCCTCGGCTGACGGTCCGACGCCGGCCTCCGCGGTGCAGTTCGGGGGACAGTGCGCGGAAGGGTTGTCTCAGGGCCGGCATGTCATGACCAACTGCACCTCGACCTGGACGGCCAAGGACGGCAAGGTCTACTGCTTCAGCAGCGAGTCGGCCAGGAAGGCATTCCTCGAGCACCCGGACGCGAATCTGCAGAAGGCGCGCGACTTCATCGCCGCCAGCAGTGTCGAATCGACCGAGAAGGCGATGCAGGACTTCGACAGTGCAGATGCGGAGGCGCTGGTCAAGGCACTCATCGACGCAAAAACCAAGGCGAATAGCGGCATATTTCCGCTGCAAGACCCGCTCAACGGCGAGCAGCTCAAACTCGTTTTCGACGCCATCGACTTCACGCGCACCATCGATGGGTACGGCTTCTTTCCCGACGTGAAGTTTCACGATCAGGCCGAGGCACAGAAGCGCTACCTGATCGATTTCTGGGTGGCACCGGCCGACGGACAGCTCAAAGTCCAGGAGATCCGCATCTACAAGGAACCGATCAAGAGTGACGGCGCCTGGGCTGTGACGGCGCGCTCGCCGGTGCCGTGGTGGTGGATTCCCGCTTCCGAGCACCCCGGACACGTCGCCAACAAACGCGGCTGGGAAGTGATGTCGGCCGTCGAACAGGGGGCGCTCGCCGAGGCGGCGAAGAACAACGGCGTGTTCAAGCTCAAGGATGACAAGACCGGCAAGGTGCTGGATCTCGAGTTCATCGACACGCATCAGCCGATCCGGCAGCTCGACGAGAACGGGCATTACTTTGCCTGTACCGACTTTCGCGCGGTCGGTACCAAGGACCAGATCTACGACATCGACTTCTGGATCACCGACAAGGACGGCAAGATGACCATCGAGCAGACCCGCGTGCACAAGGTGCCGGAGCTCAAGGATGGCAAGTGGGTACAGGTGCCGCGCTACGAGTGGAAGGATCTCGGCAGCTCCCACGTCGTTCCCTGACTACTCGCGGCGCGCAGGCGCGGGTGGCTCATAGCCTGCACGCTGGAGGAACTGTCAGCGTGCCTGGCCGCCGAGGCGAAGCCATTGCGCGCCTGCCCGCTCGAGATAGGCGCGGGGGCCGTCGAGAAAAAACACCAATGACGTCGCACTCGAGAAGCAGTAGAGCTTGCCCGCATCCGGATCGACCCAGTTGATGGAGCAATCCGCTGCGATCCTCACTCCGGCGGCAAGACCGAACGGGTCGTGGTTATCGAACTCCCCGTGCATCGTACCCGGCGGCGGCACGACTGCCTTCCAGATTCCGACGCGCTTCTGAGTCGTTGAGCGCTCCACGTCCCCCTCGCCGTCGTCGGCGGCCGCGATGGCCATCGAGGTCGCGTATGGACCGCTAACTGTCGCAGCTATTGCGAGCACCAGCAGACTCCGTAGCCATCCGCAGCTCATTCAGGCACTACGGCCGCTACGATGCCCCAGGGACTGCCTCCGACTGCGATCTTGGCGTCGACGTGACCTGACCTCAGATCGACGACGGCGATATCGCCCGAGGGTCCATTGGCGGTGTAGGCCTTAGTCCCGTCGCGGCTCAAAGCCACGCCCCAGGGACGCTGTCCGACCTTGTCAATGGTCCTCAGGATCCGGCCGGTCTCTGCGTCGACCTCGAGCAGTGCACCAAATCGCCCGGTAGTGACGTAGAGCCGCCGACCATCCGGCGAGGCGATCCCCATCGGACGCACGACTTTCGGGTCACCCAGTGCGATGGTCTTCAGGACCTTGTAATCGTCAGTGCTGAAAGCCGTGAGCGCCGCGCCAAATTCGCCGGTCACATAGCCGCGGTGGCCTTCCTTCGCCAGCAGAATGGCGCGCGGGCGCTTCTCGGTGGGAATCTTCGCGAGGACCTTCATGCCCTGCGCATCGACTACGTATACGGCGTTGGCAGTCTCGCAGGCGACGTAGACGATGCGATCATCGCGGCTCACCGCCACGCCTTCCGGCTCTGAACCCACGGCTACGGTGGCGCGCAACGTGCCCCTGTTCAGATCAACGGCCGACAGCATGCCCGTGTCTTCATTGGAGACGTACAACGCCTTGCCGTCGTGCGAAAGCGCAAAAGTCTCCGGATCCGCACCACTCGGGTAGGTACTGATCAGCTTCTGCGACTTGAGGTCGACCACGCCGATGCCGTCGTAGCGCCGGTCCGGCGGCGGAAGCTTCGATTCATCGACGTTCGGGCCGCCCATGGGCGAGCCCGACAGAGCCACGTACAGTCTCTGCTGGTCCGGGGAGAGCTGGATGCCGCGCGGGCGCTTACCCACCGCGATGCGCGCCACGACGCTGGCGTGCTGTGGATCCACGATCACTACGTTGCCGCCCGTCTCATCGGAAACGTAGAGACGCTCCGCGGAAGAGGCGGCGTCATTCGCCCAGGCGCCCTGCCCCACGAGATTCAACACCGTCAGGATCGCTGCGGCGCCGAGCTCATGCCAGCGGCCGCCAGGTGAGAGTCTCTCGCTCATTGCATCATCCTGTTGCAGATCAGCGCACAAGATACCACTGCGCGCAAAGCGCGCCTTGAACCGCTCGGGTGCCGGAGCCGCCCGGGCGGTCTGGCGACGCGGCGCGGCGGCACGGCTGGGTAGGCCGCGGACGCCCGGGCCGGGAACTCCGGCTCAGTAAATGACAACGCTGCGGATCGAGGTACCGGCGTGCATCATGTCGAAAGCGTCGTTGATCTTATCGAGCGGCATCGTGTGCGTGATCAGCGGATCGATCGCTATCTTGCGGTCCATGTACCACTCCACGATCTTCGGCACGTCGGTGCGCCCGCGGGCGCCGCCGAACGCCGTTCCCTTCCACACACGGCCGGTCACCAGCTGGAAGGGCCGGGTCTTGATTTCCTGTCCGGCGCCGGCCACGCCGATGATGACCGACACGCCCCAGCCGCGGTGACAGCATTCCAGCGCCTGGCGCATCAGGTTGACGTTGCCGATACATTCGAAGCTGTAGTCCGCGCCCCCGTCGGTGAGCGCGACGAGGTGCGCCACCAGGTCCCCCTCGACTTCCTTGGGGTTGACGAAATGGGTCATGCCGAACTTCTCGCCGAGCGCCTTGCGATTTGGGTTCAGATCGATGCCGATGATCTTGTTGGCGCCAGCCAGGCGCGCGCCCTGGATCACGTTGAGCCCGATACCGCCCAGGCCGAACACGGCGACGTTGGCGCCGGGCTCCACCTTGGCGGTATTGATCACCGCGCCGATCCCGGTGGTGACGCCGCAGCCGATGTAGCAGACCTTATCGAAGGGGGCGTCCTCGCGGATCTTGGCCACCGCGATCTCGGGCAGTACCGTGAAGTTGGAGAAGGTGGAGCAGCCCATGTAGTGATACACCTTCTCCTTGCCGAGGGAGAAGCGGCTCGTGCCGTCGGGCATCACACCCTTGCCCTGCGTGGCGCGGATCGCGGTACAAAGATTCGTCTTGCGCGACAGGCAGCTCTTGCACTGGCGGCACTCTGGCGTGTAGAGGGGAATGACGTGATCGCCGCTCTTCACCGAGGTGACCCCGGGTCCGACCTCGACCACGATGCCAGCGCCCTCGTGTCCGAGAATCGACGGGAACAGGCCCTCTGGGTCTCCTCCCGAGCGCGTGAACTCATCGGTGTGGCACACACCGGTTGCCTTGAGTTCCACCAGTACCTCGCCGGCCTTTGGCCCCTCGAGATCAACCATCACGACTTCGAGTGGCTTACCGGCAGCGTAGGCAATCGCAGCACGTGTTTTCATGGCTGACAGGTTCCTGATGGCCCCGCGCACCAGCGCGGGGCTTTGAGTTCACAAACGTTCCTCTACGCGGCCAGCACGCCTTTGGCTTTCGCCGTGTGCGTGGCGATCAGATCCATCAGCGCTGGCGACAGGCAATCATAGGGTTCGAGCCCGAGTTCCTTAAGCCTGGCGCGGATGGCACCCATCTGATCCGGCTTGGTGCCCGACTCGATGATCGAGGACACGAAGGCCGCAAAGCGCGGCTCCTCCCAACCTTGATCCTTCGAAAGCTCGGTGTGGAAGAAGTCGAAGCCGTAGAACGGGTGCGCCTTGTTCTCGATGCGCCCGTACATGTGCACCCCGCAGCCGGTGCAGGCATAGCGCTGGATCGGGGCCTTCTCGTCCACAATCTTCAGCTTCTGACCGTTGGCAGTCACCGAGACCTTGTCGCGCCCGGCGACACCGACGATGGAGAACTGCGCGCCCGCGGGCTTCCAGCACTTGGTGCAGCCGCAGGCGTGATTGAAGGCCACGTTCGATCCGATGCGCACCGTCACCGGGTTGCTCGTGCACTTGCAGGTGAGCGTGCCGCCAGCGAAGCCCGCCGTGCCCTTCTTGACTCCGTTATCAACCATCGGGTGAATCTTGGTTGCCATCTTAGTCATGCCTCGCCTCTGGGTTTGAATACGACGTCAAGAGTTCCGCTCAGGAACTCATTCGGGCTCCTGGGTGCTCGCCCCGAGGTTGCTGGGCGTGCCGCATGAGTCCGTGTCGATGAATCTTGCGGTATATGGTGCGGCGACTGATGTGCAGCCGTGCTGCAGCTGCGCTCACGTTCCATTGGCAGGACTCGAGCGTCCGCCGTAACGCCTCGCGTTCCGCATCGCTCAGTACGCTCTCGCCGTCGCCGTCGGGGAGCGGAGCCGCTTCGTCGGGCACGTCCTGCGCTGCACCGCCGCCGGCAAGCCACTCTTCGTTGAAGCCGGCCAGCGTCAGGCAATCTGACGTGCACAGCGCCAGCATGGTGCGCAAAACATTGCGCAGCTGGCGAACGTTGCCCGGCCAGGAATGGCGCACGAGCCGCTCGAGCAGCGCAGGCTCAATCTCGATCGGCGGCTCACCGGCCGCTTCGCTGCACAGTAACCTGCGAATCAGCTCCGCGCCGTCGGTGCGCTGCCGCAACGGCGGCAGCCGCACGGTGATGCCATTCAGCCGGTAGTAGAGATCCTCGCGGAACTGGCCTTTGGCGATCATATCGAGGGGGTGATGCTGCGTGGCGCTGATGACGCGCACGTCGACGCTCACCACCTCGTTGCCCCCGAGCGGCATCACCTCGCAATCCTCGATCACATTGAGCAAGCGCGTCTGCAGCGCCACCGGCATGTCGCAGATCTCATCAAGGAACAGCGTGCCGCCATTCGCCTGCAGGATCCTGCCCACGCCGCCTTCGCGCGTGGCACTGCTGAAAGCGCCCGGCTTGTGACCGAACAGCTCGCTTTCGATCAGAGTCTCCGGAATGGCGGCGCAGTTCACCGTGACGAAGGGTTTACCCGCGCGATTGCTGGCGTTATGGATGGCGCGCGCGCAATAACCCTTACCGGTGCCCGTTTCGCCCAGCAACAGCACCGAGATATCGCGATCGATCACGCGCCGCAGAACCTCTACGTTGTCCCGCATCGTCGGATCCGCCGAATACAGGCACTCGAGCGAGCCGCGTGTCTCGGCGACCGACGCGCCGCCGGCGCCCTCGGCCGCGCCTACGGCGACCTGGGTGTGGTGGGGGGACTCCGCCGGCGCATGTACGGTCGCAAACCAGCGTCTCTGGGCGAACTTCGGGTTCAGCGCTTCGGCACGATAGCCGCGCTGTCCCGTCAGCCGCATTAGGGCCGCGAGGCTCGTATTGAGGACCTGATCCACCCGCCGCCCGTATACGGACTCGTGGTCGCGAAGGCCGAGCAGCTTCAGCGCTGCCCGGTTGGCGCCCTTGATGCGGCCCTGATCGTCGAAGGCAATAACCCCTTCACCGGGCGTGCTGACGAACTCCGCACAGCGGTGAAACCGCACCAGATGAAGCTCCTTGCAGGCGCTGAGCAGGGTGCGGTTTTCGACATTCTGGGCCGCCATATCGACCAGAGCCAGCGTGTGGCTCTGGGGGCTGGAGGAGGCTCCGGAGATGTCGAGCGCAGCCAGCAGCTCCCCGCGCATGTCAAAGATGGGAGCCGCGGAGCAGGTCAGCTGCGTGTTCTGCGCCAGGAAATGATCGGTGCGGTGAATCACGACGGGCCGACGGGCCGTCAGACAGGTCCCCATACCGTTCGTGCCCATCTCCCGCTCACTCCACATCACTCCCTCGCGAAAGCCGCTGCGCCGGGCGGTGGCCAGGAAGCCGCTATCACCGAGGTAGCTCACGATAACCCCGTCGCGATCGGTCAGCATGATGCTGTACTCGGAGTGCCTGATGAGCTTTCCCAGGGCCTCCATCTCGATACGTGCGATGGCGAGCAGGACGCCAAGGCGCTCGCGACGGGCCTGCAGGTCCGCCCGCTCGACGCTGTTCGGGCGCCTGATCTCTTGCGGGTCGAGCGCGTAGTTATTGAGACAGCGGCTCCAGGAAGTCCGGACGACTTCCGGGATCGGGAACTCCGCACCATGCCTTCGTACCAGATTGCCGATGAGGTCCGCAGGATTGTGGGATGCGGGTCGCGCACGCATCATAAACTAACGCCCCCCTCCAGCCGATCGTCACGGCGGCGGCTCATTTGCCTCCGCAGCCGAATTTGCACTCCGGCGCGCCGTGGTAATTGGCCCGTATAAACGTAAGGATGCGCCACAAATCATCATCCGTCTGCACGATTTGCCCCATGGGTGGCATGGCGCCTACGACGTTCTCCGCGGCCTTGCGGCTGTAGCCCTTGCTCTGCAGGGTCTCGCTGCCGTACGCCATCAGCCTGAACAACGTGTCGTCATCGCCGCCGTAAACCCAGACGTCGTTGGTCAGGGGCGGGCACATGCCCCCGCCGCCGGTGCCGCCGTGGCAGCCGCTGCACCCGTAGCGCATGTACACCTGGCGGCCCGCATCGACGACCCCCGCGTCGCTATCCTTATAAGGATTCTTGAGCGTGCCCTGCGGCGCGGAGTCTGCCCGCTGTACGGGCGCCATCGTGCTGCCGGATGGCGGTGAAGCTTGCGCTCCCGCCTGCGCCCCGGAAGGCGCAGCCGGTGTCTGTTCCTGCGCATATGTCAACGATGAGATCAGTCCGGCCATGCAAGCGACCAATGTAGCCTTAAGCACTACGCGCCTCGCTTGTCCATTTGCCCACCACGTCCGTTCCAAGCGCCGGGACGTGCGGGCGCTTCATCCAGCAGCCTGATCACCTTCTCATCACCCTTGGCGCGCGCGATCGACAGCGCCGTATCGCCGCGGTCGGTCTGCGCCTTCACGTTTGCGCCGGCGCGCACCAGCAGCTCGACCATATCGGCGCGGCCGTTCGCGGCCGCGACCATCAGCGCGGTCACGCCGCCGCTATTGCGGGAGTTCACATCAACGCCTTTTTGAATCAGAGCCTGTACCACCGCTTGCGCGCCGTTTGCAGTCGCGAGCATCAGCGGCGTATAGCCAGCGTCGCCCATCACCCGACCCGGATCAGCGCCCGCCTCGATCAGAGCCTCGGCAGCCCTGTCCTTGCCATACTGCGCAGCGATGCCGAGCGGCGTGAAATTCTGGGCACTTGCGGCATTGGGATCACCGCCGTGTGCGGCCAGGACCTTGACATCGACGGCGTCATCGCAATAGGCCGCCGTCATAAGTGGCGTCCAGCCGTCGCGATCGCGCTGGTTGGCGTCGGCACCATGCGCGATCAGGAACCCGACCATGGCCGGGGACCTCTGCAGCAGGGCATGATGCAGAGGCGTTTCACCCTGCAGGTCCTGGGCGGAAAGCGAGGCGTGCTTCTTCTCGAGCAGATAGGCCGCGCGCACCTGATCATCCGCCATCACCGCGTTGTTGAGCTCCACGTTGACATTCGCGCCGTGGGCCAGCCAGTCGTTCAGCTGGGCAATGCTCACCGAGGGCCTGGCACCGCCCGGCGCAGGGGGCGCGGGCGGCGCATACGGTCCATGCGCCGGCAGGTCCCCGCTGATTACACAGGTGTCGCAGCTCACGAGCGGGACCCCGAAGTCACTCAGGATCGCGTGCAGCGCGTCGCGCTGCGCGCGCATCGCCTCGTCCAGGCGGCGCCGCAGGTCCTTGTCGCCACGACGCAGCCCGATAGCCATGTCATATTCCAGCTGCACGGCATCGTCCATCAGATTGGCCGGCTGAATGGTCAGCGGCGCCTGTTTCATGACCCTGTAATAGCCCGCCAGCGGTCCCCAGACTGCAGCCACGTCGAGCTTGCCGTCGACCATCTGCTGCACCTGGTAGTTCGGCTGATGTGCCGTAACCAGATCGGCGTCGTGACTGAGGTAATGGATCTCGACGTTGCTGACGCCGTGATCGGCCAGAGCCTGGCGGATCGCCGAAGTCTCGTAGACGCCGACCTTGAGCCTTTTCAGTCGCGGATCATCGAGACTCTTGAGGGTGCCGAGGCCCCGGTCGCTGCGGTAAGCGAGCACGTAGGTCGTGCGGTACAGGGCCGTGGTGGTGATGACATCGTCTGAACCGAGTGGCATGTCGAGCATGACGTCGCACTGCTCGGCGTCCAGCGTCGTGCGAGTCAGCCCGCGCTCGATGCCCAGCCGGTAGTAGTACTCGACGGTGGTGTCGAGCGCGCGCGCGAGTACCGCTGCGATCTTGTTCTCAAAACCCTCGCCGCGATTGTTGGAGAGGGGCATGTTGCCCGGATCGGCACACACGCGCAGTGCCGCCTGGGCTGCACCAGGCGCGATCAGCAGAGTGACCACCCCTGCGGCCAGCGCTGCATTGAGCACCGACCCGGCTCTCCTCCACCTCGTCATTCGCTGCGGCTCCTCGGCCTTGCGGTGCCTTCGCAGGGACGAGGGACGCGCCCGGCGCCAGCGCCGGAGCGCGTCCCACCCGTCGCACTATCTGACAATAATTCCTTTGTCGCGTTTCATTCCTGTACTGCGAAGGTATACAGCGTCCCGCCCTGCGGAATCATGCTGAGATTCGCCGCTTTGGTCATGGCGGTGGCGCCGATCGCGCCGAACTTGTCGTTCAGATCAAGACCCGCAGTCACCGGCAGGCCGATCCAGCCGCCGATACCGCTCCACACGGACACGTACTGCTTGCCCTTGACGCGGTAGGTGATCGGGTTTCCGATGATTCCCGATCCCAGCCGTCTCTGCCACAGCACCTTGCCCGAGGCGCGATCGACCGCGCGGAAGTCGCCGTTCAGGCTGCCGTAGAACGCCAGGCCGCCATCCGTGACCAGGGCACCGCCCCAGTTCGGATAAGGATCCGGAATTTCCCACACGGTCTCCCCGGTCAGAACGTTGAACTTCTTGAACTTGCCGGTGATGCCCGGTTTTTCCGGATACATGTAGACGTTGGCAAATACGTAGACGATACCCTGCTGGGTATGCGACCGCTCCTGGGGCTCATCTTCCATGCACCAGTTGTTGGTCGGGCAGTACGCCATGCCCGGCTCGCTCGGATCGATCGCGCAGGGCTGCTGATCCTTGCCGCCCATGGCCGACGGACAGGCCTGCGTATTGCCGTGCGCCTTCAGCGGCGAGTGCTCGAACACCTTGACGGGCCGGCCGGTCTTCATGTCGACCTTTTCCGCCCAGTTGGTGGTCACGTACTTGTGGGCGCGCAGCAGCGTGCCATCCACGCGGTCCAGTACGTACGCAAAGCCGTTGCGGTCGAAGTGGATCAGCACTTTGCGAGGCTTGCCGTCGACGGTAAGGTCCTCGAGCATGTTCTCGTTGATGCCGTCATAGTCCCACTGGTCGAACGGCGTCATCTGATACGCCCATGCGACTTCGCCGGTTTCGACGTTGCGCGCGAAGATCGTCATCGACCACTTGTTGTCCCACTTGCCGTTGTTGCACGCCTCCTGCGTCACAGGGGTTGCTCCGCAGCGGTATTGCGGGCTCCACAGGCCGGGGTTGCCGCTCGCTGCGTAGACCAGCTTCAGCTCAGGATCGTAGCTGTAGAAGCCCCACATCGCGCCGCCACCACGCTGCCACTCGTCGCCCGGATAGCTGGAAATGCCGACGTCGTGCCCGGCAGTACCGTACTCGGGATGCTTCTTATTGCTGTTCTTCGTCAGACACACGTCCTTGTCGCTGCCGGTGTTGTAGCACTCCCAGATCTTCTTGCCACTCTGCAGATCGTAGGCCGTGAACCGACCGCGCGCCGCGAACTCATCACCGCCGAAGCCGATCAGGACCTTGCCCTCGGCAATCAGGGGCGCAGGCGTAATGGTCTCGCCCTTGTCCGGATAAGCGTGCTTGACTACCCAGGCTTCCTTGCCCGTCACGGCGTCGAGGGCAATCACGAAGCCATCCAGCGTTCCGAACACCAGCTTGCCATTCGCAAACGACGGACCGCGGTTGACGGTGTCGCAGCACGCGCGCGGTACCGCGGATTCGTCGCGATTGGTCGTCTTCTTGTAGTTCCAGACCTCCTTCGGATGATCTGGATCGCTCAGATCGAGCGCCTGGATGATATTCGGCCAGCCGCTCTCCATGTACATCATCGGTTTGCCGTTGACGACGACGACCAGCGGTTGGCCTTCGTGGCCGCGCAACGTGCCGCTCGACTGCGACCACACCATGCCCAAATGACCAACATTCGAGGTGTTGATGTCTTTGAGCGCGCTGTGCCGCGTCAAGGCCTGATCGCCACCGGGAGCGGCCCAGAGATTAGAATCCTTTGAGCGGTCGGTGACCTCATCCCCAATTGCCGCTGCGCAGAACGCTCCAAGTGCCAGCGCGGCGCCTACGGCGCATAGGGTTCTATTGCGTTCGAATCGCATACGCAGTTCTCCTAAGACTTCGAGACTTCGAGTTGTACGTTCGGTGCATCGGTGAGTACTGCCGCGAGCGCGCGCTCGCGACAGGCTTGATCGGCCCAACCTCCGTTCCTCCCAAGCACACCCCGTGTTCCCTTTGTAGTTAATGCGGAATTTGGGCTGGATATCGTAGTCTTGTTCACATCTATCCGCAGCAGAACCTTCACCGCCGAGCCGGCGTCGAGTTCGCTACAAGGCCTGCGTCACAAATGGCACAGTCGCGGACGCTCTTTCGTTCGCCGCCCGCGCCCGCCAGGCTCTATCGCCACGCTGACGGCGTCGCTGGCGCACAGCCGCGCGGCCCCCCCGGCATTGGCGTGGCCTTCCTCTCGACGTAAGCAGCACGTCGACCTAAGCAACACGCGACACACAGGGCAACCGCTGGCAGCGTCGACGGCCGGATAGCCGTCGACGCAATGACGTTGCTCAGCTTGGTCACCGTGCCCGCTGATCTCCTCAGAATCCGAGGTACGCGCCGACATTGACCGTCGTGGCGTCGTTGCTGCCGCCGAAGTGCGCTTCGCTCTTCGTCCGGCTGGCCTCGGCCAGCAACGTCAGGGCTTTGGTCAACGAGTAATACACCCCCACCGTCCCCTTGCGGTTGCTCGAGACCAGACCGGGGTTGGCGAGCTGATCCGCCCCATTGGCGAAGTCGAGTTTGCTCTCGCCGTAGTTCACGCCCAGCTTGAGCGGCCCGAACTTGTACGTCGTTTGTAGGAGGTAGCCCTTCGAGGTGCGCGTCTCACCCAGGCCGAAAGCGCCCAGATTAAACAACGCCGTCGTCCCCAGGCCCTCGGCGTGATAGTAGTACCCGAACACCTCCCAGTCCTGCACGTCGAGCTTGACGAAGATATCCTCGCCTCTGCCGGTGTAGCTGTAGGGAGCGGCCGGTACCCCGACCTGGTAATTCTGCTTCTGGGTAAGGAACGTCGCCGAGAGGTAGAGCTTGGTGGCTTCCGAGATCGGCATTGTGTAGCTCACCTTGGCGTGCACTCCGGGCGCCTTCTTCGGTTGGACGGCGCCGGGGTCCGAGAGCGAATTGATCGGATCGAAGATACCGGCCGTCACACTAAAGCCCGAAAGGTCCGGTGTGGTGTAGTCCATCTGCGCCAGCCAGTCCGTGTAGATATAACCGAGGCCGATCCCACCGAGTGTCGTGTTTGTGGGCGCGGGCGAAGCGGCCGAGCCGGGCCCGCCGACTCCGGGCAGCGTCATGTCATTGAGGATCACGTCGGCCGCGAACAGCCCGATATTCCGACCGAGGGTAAAGGTACCCATGGCCTTGTTGCCGAACGTCATGTAGACCTGGCGAATATCCAGACCCGTGGTCCCGAGCGCCGTGTTGGAGGAGCCGTTCCCCCTGTTTGCCTGCAGATTCGGGCTGCCGCCATCGTTGGTAGCGATGCCCGGATAAAGGCCGAGGTGCGCTGCGAGATCGTAGCCCTCCTGCGTCGTCGCTACGCCAAACGAGAACGCTGCCGGCAACAGACCGTTACCGACGTTGGACACGTTGCTGCCGCTTGCCGAGCCCACACAGGTCAGGCCGCCGACGACGGCGACCGCACTGCTTGGGCTTTGGCAGCTGGAAAAGATGTAATCCACGTTCACGTTGCCATCGATGGAAAAGGTCCACGAGCCATCTGCGGTCTTCAGGTCCACCGCCGCCGCGGGCATTGCCAGTACGGCCAGCAGGACGCCGGCAATCGATGGCCGCAGGATCTGCTGAGTGATGTGAATGTGCTTCATTGAGTTCCTCCCCACAGGTTGTCCTTTGTAATGCCGTTCGGGTGCTGCGCCAGCGCAGCCACGCACGGTCCCCGGGGCATACGATAGGCCAACTTGCTGTTGTATAACAACAACAACTGTACGCTTTCCGCGCTGGGGCCTGTCGCCTCGGAAAGAAATTTCTCCGGAGGGAAAGGCCCTGCCAAAAAGGTTACAGTGTGACTCCAGGGTGTTGCGAAAATGCCTCACTACACCGCGTCAAGCGGCGAGCCTTATCAGGCCCGCAACCAGCGCGCAGCGAGCGGGGGCACGAGAACGAGACTCACGAACGTCGAGGAGACCAGCCCGCCGAGAATCACGATCGCCATCGGACCTTCGATCTCATGTCCCGGCTGGCGCGATTGCAGCGCCACCGGCAGCAGGGCCAATGCGGTGAGCAGCGCCGTCAGCAGCACGGGTGTGAGACGCTCTTCTGCGCCGCGCAGCGCGCACGACAATCCCCAGGGCTGGCCTTCGCTGGCAATCAGGTGCCCGTAGTGCGATATCAGCAAAATCGTGTTGCGCGCCGCCATGCCAAATAGCGCGACGAAGCCGACCATCGCACCCAGTGACAGCGTCCCTCCGGTCAGCGCCACCGCGACGACACCGCCGATCAGGGTGCTTGGCAATGCGGCCAGCACCAGCAGCACCTGCCGGCTGTGACCAAAGGCCAGCGCGAGCAACAGCACGATCAGCACCAGGGCCGCGGCCGAATGCCACAGCAGCTCGTGTGCGGCTGCCGCCTGCGCCGGAGCGGTGCCGCCGTAGCGCAGATAGACATTCGGCGGCAGCCTGACGTGCGCTGCGATCGCCTGCTGCGCGGTGCGCGCGTAGCCGGCTTGATCGGAAGTGCGTGGATTGGCGACGACTACCTGGCGCCGCAGTCCGTCCTCATGCTCGATGAGACTGCGCGCCGACACCATGGTGAGCGTTGCCACGGCTGACAACGGCACCAGTGCGCCATCGCGACCGCGCAATCGCAGCTCGCGCACGTCGTCGGGCGTCACGCCCGCCCCGGCGATGCGCGCGACCACCGGAATGGCGCGGTCGGACTGATTGAGCTGGGCTACGGCCGTTCCGTGATATGCGGCGTTCAGCACACCGAGCACGTCCGCAGCATGCAGTCCGAAGAGACTGAGGCGCTCCGGACGCATCCGCACCTGCAGTTCGGGCTGGCGCGGCGGCACCGCCAGCCGCACCGTCCCACTCTGCGGCCACTGGCGCAGCACCGCCGCGATTTCGCCGGCCACCTGATCGTCCAGGTCGAGATCAGGACCGAACACGCTGACGAAGAACGGCGCGACTTCACCGGACAACGTCTCACCGATTCGTTCTGCGAGCACCGAGTAGATCTCCACCAGCTGGTTGGGAAACTGGTCGAATACTGCGCGCACCCGGGCTTCCAGTTGCCCGGTGGTGATCGGTCGTGAAGGGTCGAGTTGAATCTCGAACTCGCTCTTGTTGGGGGCATCCGGATCCTGACCGTTTTCCGCCCGTCCGATCTGTTCGGCCACGCTCTTGACGCCGGGAATGGCCGCCAGACGCTGCGCGATGCGCTGCCCGATACGCGAGGTCTCCAGCAGAGAGATCCCGGGGCGCAGGGCGGCATGCGCAATCAGGTAGTTCTCGCGAAAGTCCGGCAGCAGGCGTGCGCCGAGCAGCGGCAGCAGCGCAAGCCCGGCGACACCGCTCAGCAGCACCGCGCCCAGCACCAGTTGCGCCTGAGGCTCGAGACGCGCAATTGCCGCCCGCTGCCAGCCCTTGCATCGGCGCAACCAGGCAGGCTCCGCGCGCGGGGCGTAGCCCTGCATCAGCAACGCGCACAGCGCCGGGGTCGCGCTCATGGCAACCAACAGCGACAGTCCGACCGCCAGCAGGAACGCCGCGGCCAGCGGCCGGAAGAAGGCTCCCTGCAGACCCGACAACATCAGGATCGGCAGGAAGGCCACTGCCACCGCCGCGGTGGCATAGAACACCGGGCGCCTCACCTCGAGCGAGGCATTCAGCAACAGCGCGCCCCAGTTGGCGCCTGGGCCGGCACCTCGGCGGCGACGGGTGATGTTCTCCACATCGATGACCGCATCGTCGACCACCACGCCCAGGGCGACCACCAGCCCGCCCAGGCTCATCGTGTTGAGCGACAGGCCCCCGCTGCTGAGGATCCAGACGGTGGCGAGCAGCGACACCGGGATGGCACTGAAGGATATCAACGCCCCGCGCCAGTCGCGCAGCGTGACCAGCAGCAGCACGATCACCAGCAGCGCGCCGATCAACAGCGAATTGCGCAGCTTGGCGATGGCGCTCTCGATGAAGCTGGCCGGCCGGAGTAACGCCGGGTGATATTGCACGCCGCGCTGCGCGAGCTCCGGAACCAGAGTCTGCAGGCGGTGCTCGAGTTCGCGCGTGACGTCGAGCGTGTTGGCGCCGTATTGCGTCGATGTCTCCACCAGAATGCCGGGCTGGCCCCCGATGATCGCATCGCCAAAGCGCGGCGCCGACCCGTCGCGCACCTGCGCAACGTCGCCAATGCGTAGCGGCACACCCGCATGGTTCGCGATCACGGCCTGCTCGAGCGCGCCGAGTGAATCCCCGGGCGCCTGGGCCTGCAGCACGAGGCGCTGCGTCGCGGTCTCAAGATAGCCGCCGCCGGTCATCTGCGTACCCCGACGCGCAGCCTCGAAGACTTCCTCCAGGGTCACACCGGACGCGTTGAGCTTGAGCGGATCTATCCACAGCTGCCGCTCGCGCGAGTCACCGCCGAAGAGCTGCGCCTGGGCGACACCCGGCACGGCCAGGATCTGCGGCTTGATGTTCCAGCGAATCAGATCACGCAACTCGAGCGGCGACAGCCGCTCGCTGGTGAAACCGAAGTGCAACAGGTATTCCATCGACGAGCTCAGCGGCGAAAGCAACGGAGGCCCGACGCCCGCCGGTAACAGCACGCCGGCATCGGCCAGCCGCTCGCTGATGACCTGCCGCTGCAGATAAGGATCGCTGCCGCGACCAAAGACCACTTGAATCGCCGCCAGACCCTGGCTCGAAGTGGAGCGCACCACCGCGACGTTCCCGGCGCCGGCAAGCAGATCCTCCAGCGGCCGGGTCACCATCGCTTCCACCTGGGTCGCATCCAGGCCGCGTGCCTCGGCCTGGACCAGCAGGTGCGGCGGCGCGAAGTCCGGAAACACGTCAAGCCGGGCGTTGAGCAGCGCGCCCACGCCCAGCAGGGCCACGAGCAAAGAAAGCGCCGTCACGATCCTTGGATTCGCCAGCGAAGCGCGAACGATGGTGGCCAGCATGGACGCTAGTCGTGTTCCTGTTCCGCGGCGGAGAAGGTGCTGATGCCTTGCAGCGACCACAGCACGCCGGCGCCCTCCACGACGACCTGATCGGTGCGCGTGAGCCCTTCGATCATCCAGCCGCTCCCGATGCGTGCCAGTGGCTTGACCGGCACCGCCGCGTAATGAAAGGTATCGCCGCCGCTTCCATCCGCCAGTCGATAGACATAAGCGCCCTGTTCCGCATACACCAGTGCCGTCGCCGGCACCAGCAGGCCCGCCACCGCTGCGGTTTGCAAACGCACCGCGGTACGGGCCCCAGGTCCCAGGCCCTCGGGACGGCGCTCCAGTTCCAGCAGCCAGCCGGCGGTTTGCGATTGCGCATCGGTCCGCGGCAGCGGACCCAGGACGCGCGCGCTGATGTTCAGGCCGTCAACTTCCACCAGGGCGCGCTCATCAATGGTGCTGCCGGCGTGGCGCCCGGGCACATCCGCGCGCAGCAGCATTCGTTGTCCCGTGCTGAGTGCCTCGAGCAGCGCGCGTTGCTGGGCCGCGCTCCAGCTCGCCAGCGGCCCCCACTGCAGGCTGAAGCTCATCGCCGCCGCGCGCGCCTGCGCGGCCGCCTCGACCGACTGCGCTTGCGCTGCCTGCCAGGACTTGAGTGAGGCGCGCGCATCGTCGCGGTAGAGACGCTCCAGGCGCGCGGCATCGGCCAGCAGCGCCGCTGCCGTGGCCTGAGTGCTCTGCACCCGGCCCAGATCGGACACCAGCGCCACGGGATCGAGCACCGTCCCGTAGGCCTCGATCTGCGGCGCACTATGCAGCGGCAGTGGATGTTCGATCCGGATCCCCACTGCCTGCTGCTGCGACAGTGTCAGGGTAAGCGGCGTGCCCTGCCCGGCCTGCGGCGCCTCGGCGGCGCTGGCAGCCGCGCTCAGCAGCATCCACGGCAATGCCCGCATGACCGGCATCAACGCAGTATAGGGCCGCGCCGCGGTGCTCGCGGAATCTCCGGGCTAGCGAGCGAGCGCAGCCAGCGCATCCGCATGAAAGCGAAGGTGATCCGCAACGAACGTGGCAATGAAATAGTAATCGTGTCCGTAGCCGTCGTGACGGCGCAGCTGCAGCGGTTGACCGGCCGCCGTGCAGCCCTGTTCGAGCAGCTCCGGCAACAGTTGCCCCTGCGGCAGAAACTTGTCCGCCAGCCCCTGGTCCACCAGAATTTCAGGGAATATTCGCGTCGCGCGCGCTGCGAGCAGTTCCACGGCGTCATAGCTCGCCCAAGTGGAGCGCTCCTCCCCCAGATAGCGCGCGAACGCCTTCTGTCCCCAGGGGGCGCGCGTCGGCGAACAGATGGGGGCAAATGCCGATACCGATCTATAGAGATGCGGATTTCTCAGCGCCAGTACCAGTGCCCCATGGCCTCCCATGGAGTGTCCGAAAATCCCCAGCTGCCGTTCAAGGCCCGGGAAACGCCCCAGCACCGTCTCACGCAATTCATGGAGCACGTAGTCGTACATCCGAAAGTGCCGCGACCACGGCGGCTGCGTCGCATTGAGATAGAACCCCGCGCCGCTGCCGAATTCCCAGTCGTCCGCTTCTCCGGCAATACCGGTCTGTCGCGGGCTCGTATCGCAGCTCACCAGCATCAGGCCGTGTTGCGCAGCGACGCGTTGTGCACCGGCCTTGATTGCGAACGTCTCTTCCGTGCACGTCAGGCCGGCGAGATAAAACAGCACCGGCACCTGGCGCTGCTGGGCCTGCGGCGGTTGATACACCGCAAAGCGCATCGGCAAACCGATAACAGCCGAGGCATGGCGGTAAAAGCCTTGCAAGCCACCAAAGCATCCATGCTCGCTGATCGTTTCGAGCATCACCCGCAGGCCCCGATCGCGGGGATCTTCCACCGGCAGCCGCTAATAACGTTCATGACACATTATGAATGCGATCGGCCGCTGTGGTCAGCGCAATGCCACGAGTGGCTCAGTCGTGCCAGATTGGACACGCAGCTCTGCGGCTGTGACAGCAGTCAGGGGGAGGTCTATATTTGTGGTACCGCCTGCGCGGCCCGATTTATCGCGCACTTCGGCCCGCGGGCGGGAATCACATCGCCAATCGATGATTGTCGATCGCAGACCGCCCCCTTGATCTGCGGGGCGGTCTCTCTTCGCCGCGCGCGCGCTCGACCTGGCGGCGCGACAGCCCCGTGCCAGCTAGCAGCGTCTCCTGGGCCCGCACGCCGGCAAGCGCCAGTTTCTTAACACCGCTTGGTCTATCCACGCCTGCACGGCCCCGTACGATGGGCGATCCCGCCAATGGCGTTCGCGCCTGGGAAGAGGATCAAATTGATGCGCACACCGAAATTCCTGCCAGGAATACTGCTGTCCGTGCTCGGCGCCGGACTGATGCTGCCCGTGGCCGATGCCACCGACCTCGGCGCGATCGTGGGTGTGGTCAGGGACCGCGCCGGAGTGCCGGTGGCGCAGGCGACCGTGACGGCCGTGAGAGTTGATGGCAGCGGCATCCGCGCCACGGTTTCGGGGAGCGACGGCGTGTATTCGTTTGCGGACGTGCCAGCCGGCACCTGGTCGGTAACTTCGGAGTTCGCGGGCTACCCGACCACGACGGTGCCTTCACTCGCGGTCATCGCGCGGAAAGCCACACGTTACGACCTGGTAATGAACGCTGTGGGGGCGGCAACTGCGCCCGTGGCCGCCGCTGCGGCTCCCGCAGCGCCTCCTGCCGCCGCGAGCCTCGCGCAGGCCATCGCCCAGGTGCTGCCCGAGGCGCTGCAGGCGCCCGAACCCGCTGCGGCGGTCGATACCCAGACGCCGTTCGCCGTCGGCGATATCGGCTGGATGAACGGCACCAGCCGCGAGACGACGCCCGTATTCGACACCAAGTTCTTCACTCCTGAAGTGCGCTTCGACGTGAACTACCTGCAGGACTTCAACCACCCGGTGGATCACACGATCGTCGGCTCGACGGAAGAGTTCCGCTCGGGCGAGTTTCAGATCGAGCAGGTCAGTTTCGGCGGTGACTTCCACTGGCACAATGTCAGGGCGCGTTTCCTGTCGATGTTCGGGCTGTTTGCCGTGACCACGCCGCGCAATGACGCCAGTGCCGGCGTCGGCCAGTGGGACCTGCAGGGGGCCTACAAATATTTTTCGGAGGCCAATGCCGGCTATCACTGGGACGTAAACCACGGCCTGAACGTCGATGCCGGCGTGTTCGTCTCCTACATCGGTCTGTTCAGCTATTACAACTTCGACAACTGGACGTACCAGCCCTCGTTCGTGTCATCCAACACGCCGTGGTTCTTCAACGGACTGCGCGTGCAGTGGTTCCCGACGCAGACCCTGAAGATCGAGCCCTGGCTGATCAACGGCTGGCAGTCCTACGCCAAATACAACAGCCATCCCGGTTTCGGCGGGCAGATACTCTGGATCCCGAATGACTCCTTCAAACTGGTGCTCAACAGCTACAGCATCGGGCAGGACAACCTCGCCAGCGGGAGCGGCGTTCCCAACAATGGCGGCAACCCGAACGCCGCGATCGGCTTGCCCAAACCGAATGGGCGCTACATCAACTACGCGAACGTCACCCGCGTTCACGAGGACGACAGCATCCTGTGGAAGTACTACGACGCCAGGCAGAGCCCGGGCCAGAGCACGGGCAAGGGCGTGTCAAAGATGGCGCTGTCACTGACCTGGGATATCGGCTGCGAATACGGTGGCGGCGTTAGCTGCTCGCACGGGCCGAACAAGGCCAACTTCTTCGGCGTGATGCTCTATGACCGCACCTGGTTCGACCACAACCTCTACGCGGTCACCATCGGCGGCGGCTTCATGAACAACCCCGGCCGCTACCTGGCGCTGCTGCCCCCCATCAACGGCGCGACCGCCTCGAGCGGGACGCCGTACTTCAGCGAGAACCCGGGACAGAAGCTCTACCAGTGGGACCTCCAGCTCAACTTCCAGTACATGCCGAGGGACTGGATCACGTGGTGGACGGAAGCCACGTTCCGCCACTCCGACGTTCCTTACTGGACCGGCGCGGGTGGGGTGACACCGCCCTTCGGCAATACCGGATCTCCCGCGAGCCTCGTCTGCAATAACGGCAGCGCCATCGGCGCCGACGCCTGCTCCGCCGAAGGTGGCGTCTGGTTCCCGGATCTTCGCAGCCGCGAAGTCATCTGGGGAGCGGGTCTCATGGTGAAGTTCTGACAGGCTCATGCCTTGCACCCCGCGTAAGACGCCCTGAAGCCACGCAGCATGCTCAACAACGACGCAAGTCCCACTTCGCAGGGCCGGCCGTGATAAGTTAGCACGCCTCCCAGCAAGACCCTTAAGGTCAAGGACCTTTCCACGCATGTCCCCCACCGCCGGCAACCAGCCCAAGCCTCCCGTGATCTGGGCCAATGCGCTGATGTTCGCGCTCACCTTCGCCGCGGCCGCGATTCTCGTGCCGTGGTATGGGCTGACGCGCGGCTTCTCGGCCGCCGCCTGGGGCTGCTTCGCGTTCTTCCTCATCGCCAACGGCATGGCGGTCACGGCCGGCTATCACCGCCTGTGGGCGCATCGCACCTACGAGGCGCACTGGACGCTGCGGCTGTTCTACCTGGTGTTCGGCACCATGGCGCTGCAGAACAGCGCCTTCGCCTGGTGCAGCGGGCACCGCCGGCATCACCTGTACGTCGATGACGAGGAGCGCGATCCGTACTCCGCGCGGCGCGGCTTCTGGTTCTCGCACATCGGCTGGATGCTGCGCCAGTACCCGAGCGGCAGGGAGGACTTCAGCAACATCCCGGACCTGAAGAAGGACCCGATGCTGGCATTCCAGCATCGCTACTACGTGCCGCTGGCACTCGCCGCCAACCTCGGGCTGCCGCTCGCAGCCGGGCTCGTGTTCCATGATCTGTGGGGCATGCTGATTCTCGCCGGCGTGCTGCGCCTGGTGTGGAGTCATCACATCACCTTCTTCATCAATTCCTTCGCCCACATGTGGGGCAGCCGGCCCTACACCGAGGAGAACAGCGCGCGCGACAATCCGGTGCTCGCGGTGATCACCTACGGCGAGGGCTATCACAACTTCCACCACAATTTCGCCCACGACTATCGCAACGGCGTGCGCTGGTGGCAGTGGGATCCGACCAAGTGGATGATCGCGGCGCTGCAGCTGCTCGGCCTGACGCGCCGCCTGAAGCGCACCCCGATGTTCCAGATCCAGCGCGCGCTGCTCGCCATGCAGTTCCAGCGCGCACAGGCGCGGCTGGCGAAGCACCCGACCACGGGCGCCTCGCACATCGAGCAGCTGCGTACACGACTCGCGCACGAGTACGAGAGCTTTCTTGCCGCCGTTGCTGACTGGGCGCGCGTCAAGGAGCAGTGGCTCGGCGAGAAGAAACGTGCGGTGCTCGAGCAGTGGGAGCAAGTAGACCTGCAGAGAAGCCTGCGCGAGATCGAGCGCCGCCTGAGCCTGCAGCTGCGGCGCATGCGGCTGCTGCAGGCGCAGCTCGTCTAGTCAGACTGACCGAAAGGGCGTGCCGCCCTTTCGGCTGGCAGCCCCAGTGTCGTTCGTGCACCATGCCGGCTCATGGGGCGCATCTTCGAAGTCAGAAAACACACGATGTTCGCGCGGTGGAACCGCATGGCGAAGCAGTTCGCCCGCACCGCGAAAGACATCACCATGGCAGTGAAGGGCGCAGGCGCTGACCCTTCCACCAACCCGACCCTGCGGCGGCTCATTCAGAACGCGCGCGCCCTCAACATGCCCAAGGACAAGATCGAGGCGGCCATAAAGCGCGCCGCCGGGCGCGACGCCGCCAATTACCAGCAGGTGCTTTACGAAGGTTATGCCCCGCACGGCGTGGCGCTGCTGGTGGAAACGGCGACCGACAACCCGACGCGCACCGTCGCGGCGGTGCGCAACATCATCACCAAAGGCGGCGGCAATCTCGCCACCAACGGATCCGTCAGCTTCCTGTTCCGCAAGATGGGGGTGTTCCGTCTGAACCCCGCAGGGCTGGACCAGGACGATCTCGAGCTGTACCTGATCGATCACGGACTCGAGGAGATGGGCGAGAGCAGCGGCGAGAAGGGCGAGCCGCAGCTGGTGATCCGCTGCGCCTTCGCCGACTTCGGCCGGCTGCAGGAGGCGTTGGAGGCGCGCGGGCTCACGCCGCTCTCGGCCGAGCACGAATACATCTGCAGCGTGCCGACGGAGCTGCCTGAGGAACAGGCGACCGAGGTGCTCACGCTGATCGACCGGCTCGAGCAGGACGAGGACGTGCAGAAGGTGTTCCACACGCTCGCCTGAACAGCGATTGCAAGCTGTCTTGGCCGCGCGACCTGCGGATGCGCGTCCGCGCCGCGGATGGGCGCGACCGTCGGGACGGGTTATGCTCGTTGCGTGTACCAGTACCGCCTGGAACCAGCCCGCGTCGGGGATGCCGTGCTGCTGGCGGCGATGTCACGCCAGTTCGTGGAGGGCGGCCTCACGCCGGCGTGGGGCGCGGCGCGCATCAGCCGGCACGTACGTCATCCGGACAGCGTCGTGCTTACCGCGCGCACCGGGCTCGCACTCGCCGGCTTCGCCATCATGCGCTACGCCGACGAGGTGGCGCACCTGAATCTCCTCGCCGTCGCTCCCGCACACCGCCGTCGCGGCATTGCCACTCTCCTGCTGCAATGGCTCGAGGAGACCGCCCTCACCGCCGGCACCTTCATCATCGGGCTGGAGCTGCGCGCCGGGAACGAGGCGGCGCGCGCCTTCTACCGCGCGCGCGGTTACCGCGAGCTCGGACAGATTCCCGGCTACTACCAGGGCGTCGAGTCCGCCCTTCGCATGGTGCGCGACGTGCGCGCCAGCCGCGAGCCGGCGCCGGGAGCGCATCAGCAGACGCCCTGAGGGCGGCCGCGGTTACCTGCCGCTAGGCTTCGATCTTGAAGTCGAACTCGTAACTGTGCGCGCCATCCGCGGCGACGGTGATGGTCATCTTGCCGCTGATGCCGCGCAGCTCTCCGGTGCCGGAATCCGGCACGACGACGATCGATGAGACCGGGGTGCCGCGGGTCATCGTGGCACTGTGCTGCAGGACGAAGCCACCGGCGCGCCCCTTGAGCGTTCCGGTCACGCGCTCCATGGCGACGTAGCCGGCCGAGCCCGGCGTGTCCGTCTGGGTGGCCAGCATCTCGCCCTTGCTGATGCCTTCGAGATCGCCGTGGAAGCGCTTATCGATGGTGAGGCGGCCGAAGTTGGCCGCGCGCGCGATCTGCGTGTCGGGTTTCTGCGGGGTGACTTTCACGTCGAAAGATCCGGCGGCGCGCTGGCTCATGGGCTCGAGTCTCCTTCAGCAGTGTCAGTCCGGCATGGGCGGCATCTGTCCCGCGAGCACATCCTCGAAGCCGAAGTTGCGCAGATCCCGCACGCGCTGCGGGAAGAGGATCCCGTCGAGGTGGTCCACCTCGTGCTGCACCACCCGGGCGTGAAACCCCTCGACGCTACGATCGATCGGCACTCCCTGCGGGTCGAATCCCTGATAGCGGACCCGTCGATAGCGCGGCACGAGGCCGCGCATGCCGGGAACCGACAGGCATCCTTCCCACCCCTCATCCTGCTCGGCACTGAGCGGTGTGACAAGCGGATTGATCAGCACCGTGTAGGGCACCGGGGTGAGGTGCGGATAGCGCGGATTGTCCTTGAGCTCGAAGATGACGACCCGTGCGCTCACACCGATCTGCGGCGCGGCGAGCCCTGCGCCGCTCAGCGCGCGCATGGTGTCCTCCATGTCGGCGACCAGCACGGCGAGCTCCGCGTCGTAGCGCGTGACCGCGGCGGCCACGTTGTGCAGCAGCGGCTCGCCCATTCTCAAGACACGTCGCACCGCCATGTCACTCTCCAGGAGCCGCGCCGGCGCTAACGGCGGGTCACAGGCTCGCCCGCGACCACTGGTATGGAGGTGCGGTGATCGCGAAAATGCAGCACGTGCTCGCGCGCCACTCCCGCCGCGCCCTGCGCAGCCGGCGCGCCCGCCGCGGCTGCGCGCTCGGCCCGCGCCACCGCCGCCGTCACCAGCGCGTGGTGCGGCGAGAGGTCGCACACCGGGTCGGCGTTGTCCGCATCGCCGGTCAGCAGGTACGCCTGGCAGCGGCAGCCGCCGAAGTCCCGGGACCTCTCCGGGCAGCTGCGGCAAGGCTCCTTCATCCAGGCCTCGCCGCGAAAGCGGTTGAAGGCCGGCGAGTCGTACCAGATGGCACGGATGCCGGACTCGCGCACGTTCGGCAGGTCGAGGCCAGGCAGCATGCGCGCTGCGTGGCAGGGCATGGCTGTGCCGTCGGGGGCAACGGCGAGGAACACCGAGCCGAGCCCGCTCATGCAGGCCTTAGGGCGCGTCTCGAAGTAGTCGGGCACGACGAAGTAGATCTGCATGCGCCCGCCCACGCGCTCGCGAAAACGCTGCGTGGCAGCTTCCGCGCGCTCGAGCTGAGCACGGCTCGGCAGGAGCTGTTCGCGGTTGAGCCACGCCCAGCCGTAGTACTGGGTGTTGGCGAGCTCCACATACTGCGCTCCCATCGCTTCCGCCATGCCGAGGATCTCGTCCACGTGGTCGATGTTGAGTCGGTGCAGCACGACGTTCAGCACCATCGGATAGTCGTAGCGGCGGATGAGCGCCGCGACTTTCGCCTTCAGCTCGAAGGTGTGGGTGCTGCTCAAGAAATCATTCAGCTCGCGCGTGCTGTCCTGAAAGGACAACTGGATATGATCGAGGCCCGCGGCCTTCAGCGCCCTGATGCGCGTCTCCGTCATGCCGACGCCGGAGGTGATGAGGTTGATGTAATAGCCGAGTCCGTGCGCCGCGCCGACGATCGTCTCCAGATCATCGCGCACCAGGGGCTCCCCGCCCGAGAGTCCGAGCTGCACTGCCCCGAGTGCGCGCGCCTCACCGAGCACGCGGATCCAGTCCGCCGTCGGCAGCTCCGCAGCGCTGCTGGCCAACTCGGTGGGGTTGTAGCAGTACACGCAGTGCAGCGGGCAGCGATAGGTGAGCTCCAGCAGCAGCCACAGCGGTGGCCCAGGCCCCCCTCCCTGCGCGCTCTGCGGCGGCGGGCCCGGGCGCGCAGCCTGCACTTGGGTGTCCGCAGCGCCGGCGCCCGCCTCCACCGGCGAGCCGTTCGGCGCCGACAACCCCTGGCCGATTGGTGGACCGCCGCTCACTCGCGCAACTCCAGCCAGTTCTTCTCGAGCGCCAGCGCGACGAAAGCACTCACGTCGGCGGCAAGCCCCGCGAGGCCGTAGCTGCGCTCGAGGTCGGTGACGATGTCGGCGAGCGTGCGCACGCCGTCGCAGCGGCTCATGATGGCGCCGGCGCTGCTGTTGAGCTTGACCATGCCTTCGGGGTAGAGCAGTACGTGCGCTTGCTGCGCCGCTTCCCACTGCAGGCGCATACCGCGTGCCACGGCGGGTCGGCAGTCCGGCGCGGGCGTGCTCACGGGTTCGGCCCGTAAGCGAGCGCCATGGCATCGTTCATCTGCCACAGCACATCGAGCTTGAACTGCAGGATCTCGAGCGCGCGCTCCTGCGCGAGACGCGTGTAAAAGCGCTCGAGCGTCACCGCGAGAGCGAACTCGACATCGCGCTGCGCGCGACTGGCGCGGCTCTGGAAGTAGCTCAGGCCGGCGCGATCGATCCACGGGTAATGCTCGGGCCAGCTGGCGAGTCGCTGTCGGTGGATCTGCGGCGCGAACAGCTCGGTGAGTGAGGCACACACGGCTTCCGGCCAGGGCGCGCGGCGCGCGAAGTTGACATAAGCATCCACCGCAAAGCGCACGCCCGGCAGCAGCTTGCTCAGGCTCTCCACCTCCCCGCGCTCGAGTCCCACGGCCTCGGCCAGCCGCAGCCACGACTCGATTCCGCCCGGATCGTCGCCGTGCCCATCGTGATCGAGAATGCGCTGCACCCAGTTGCGGCGCACGGCGCGCTCGTCGCAGTTGGCGAGAATGGCCGCATCCTTTACGGGGATATTGATCTGGTAGTAGAAGCGGTTCGCCACCCAGCCGCGAATCTGCTCCGGCGTTGCCCTGCCGGTGTTCAGCATCACGTTGAAGGGGTGATGAATGTGGTAAGCGCGGCCGCGCTCGCGCAGACGTTGCTCGAACTCCTCCCGTGTCCATGCGGCGGCCGTCACAGCTCAATCTCCAGGCCGTCCCAGGCGACCTCGATCCCGCGGCGCGTGAGCTCGGCGCGTTGTGCGGAATCCTCGTCGAGAATCGGATTGGAGTTGTTCACGTGGATCAGGATTCTGCGGGTGCCGCCGGGGAGCTTGTCGAGCCACTCGAGCATACCCCCGGGGCCGCTCTGCGGCAGGTGGCCGATGTCGCGTGCGCGCTTAGCCGAAAGTCCGAGTGAAGGCATCTCGTCATCGCTCCAGAACGTGCCGTCGACGAGGACGCACGCGGCCGCCTGCATGGCGCGCCACACCGCCTCCTCCATCGACCCCAGGCCCGGGGCATACACCGCCGTCCGGGCGGTGCCGGCGTCGCCGATCACGAGCGCCACGTTGTCCCCCGCCACGGGTCTCTCGCGATGCGCTGAGTAAGGCGCGGGCTTGCTCGCCACGGCAAGCGCGCGCCAGGTAACGTCGGCGATCCCATCGACCGTGAACTCGCGCCCGTCGGGCGTCATGCTGCGCCGGTCGACACCGCAGTAGTGCCCAAGGACCCCGAAGACGGGATTGCCACGTGTCAGGTCCGCATGGACATTGTCCGTGCACCAGATCGGAAGCGCTGCGCGGGACTCGCGCAGCATGAAAAGTCCCGTCGTGTGGTCGATCTGCCCATCCACCAGCACGATGCCCACGATCGCGCTGTCGCGCGCGGCGCGCGCCGGTTGCAGGACGGGATTGGCCTTGAGCTGCGCGAGGATGTCGGGCGAGGCGTTCACGAGCGCCCAGGCGCTGCGGTTGCGGCCGCAAACACCGATCGAAGACTGAGTTCGGGGAAGAGCCCGCACAGTACCGTCGCGGACGCCCGAACAGTTGCGGCAGTTGCAGTTCCACTGGGGAAAACCGCCGCCGGCAGCAGACCCCAGCACCCGGATCTTCACGGTTTGGCTCGAGCAGCAGGCCGGGTCCCGCGCCCAACGGGCTTACGGAGCCCGGCGGCCAGGCTCCCAGCCCTTTCCGCTTCAGCCTAGCGGTTCGCGATATACATCGTGATTTCCATACCGAAACGGAAATCAGTCGCTCGTGGCGTTTCCCAGCGCATAGTCTTAGTTCCTTCGTTGGGTCAATTGGACACGGTCTACAAGTACCAGTGTATCCTTCTCCGGGCAGGCGGGAGACGAAAGCGGATGATCATGAAAGTGACCTCATGATTTTCTTGAGGCCACGGGATTAGGTCCGTCCATGAAGCTGCGAACGCGCCTGAACCTGGTGCTGACCGGCCTGACCGCGGTGCTCGTAGCGGTGCTGGTCGCCGACGAGATCCGTGATACGCGCTCCTCCGTCAGAGAGGAGGTCGAGGCGGCGAACCGCGTGGCCGCCCATGTCCTGGGGCGCCTCGCCCCGGAGTACTCCGGCTCAGGCGGCACCGCGGCCGTCCACGATCTGCTGCAGCAGCTCGGCCATGTGCGTGCCAACGAGATCACGCTACGCGCGGCGTCCGGGGAGGTCCTCTACCACTCTCCCCCGCCGGTCTACAAAGCCGGCCGCGAGGCGCCGGCGTGGTTCACGCATCTGCTGGCGCCGCGGCCCGCGCGACAAGTGTTCCCGCTCGCGGGCGGCGCGCAGCTCGTGATCGAGGCACAGCCCTCGCGCGCCATACTCGACGCCTGGGACGATCTCACGCGGCTGGTGGCCATTGCGGGGGTCATGCTGCTCGTGCTCAGCGGGCTCGCCTTCTGGCTGGTGGACCGGGCGCTGGCCCCGTTTCCCGTCATCGTCGACGGCCTCGAGCGCCTGAAGCGCGGCGAATTCGCATTCCGCCTCCCGCCGCTGCCCGGAGCCGAGGCGCACGCGATCGGTGCGGCGTTCAATCGCATGGCGCACGCAGTGGAGAACAACGTGCACGTGGAACGCGAGGCACGCGAGGCCCGCACCCGGCTGGAAGAGCGCCGCGAGCTGGCGCTGCTGGTCGAGCAGAGCGTCGAGGAGGAGCGGCGTCTGATCGCACACGAGCTGCACGATGAGCTCGGGCAGTCGGTCACCGCCATGCGCAGTCTCGCCATGGCGATCGCGACGCAGTCGCGTGAACCGGACATGAGCGAGGCGGCGCGCCTGATCTGCGACGAGGCGGCACGCCTCTACGACGCGATGCACGGCCTCATCCCGCGCCTCAGGCCGCTGTCCCTCGACACGCTCGGACTTGCGGAATCCCTCGAGAGCCTGGTGCGCGACTGGCAGCGCCGCCAGTCGTCCCCGCTCCTGTCGCTGCGGCACCAATTGCCGTCGGACCTGGGCACCAGCGCAACGCTCGCGGCCTACCGCGTGGTGCAGGAAGGGTTGGTCAACGCCCTGCGTCACGCCCACGCCACTTGCGTTGTGATCGATGTCAGCTCCACCGGCCAGCGCATGATCGTCTCGGTGACCGACGACGGTATCGGTCTGCCGGCGCAATGGTCGCGGCCGGGTCGCTTCGGGCTGCGCGGTCTGGCGGAACGGGTAGAGCACCTCGGCGGGACTTTGCAGGTGCGCAACAGCGAGCCGCGCGGTGTGTGCCTGACGGCGGAGATTCCGCTGGCGGTGGGCGCATGATCCGCGTGCTGCTCGTAGACGATCATTCGGTGGTGCGTACCGGCTTTCGCCTGTTGCTGCAGGCGCATGCGCAGACCACGGTGGTTGGTGAAGCGGACTCGGGAGAAAGCGCCTGCCAGCGTTACCTCGAGCTCACGCCGGATGTGGTCGTCATGGATCTCGCCATGCCCGGCATGGGCGGACTGGAGGCACTGCGGCGCATTCGTGCGCACCATCCGCAGGCGCGGGTGCTGGCGCTCTCGGCTCACGATGACCCGGTGCACGCGCGGCGGGCGCTACGCGAGGGCGCGCGCGGTTTTCTCTCCAAGCGCAGCGCACCGGAAGCGTTGCTCGAGGCGATCACGACCGTAGCGGCAGGCCGCCGCTACGTCGACGTCAACCTCGCGCAAAGGCTCGCGCTGGATGACGTGGAAGGCGCCGGCAAGTCCTCCGTGGAGCGCCTATCGGAGCGTGAGTTCGATGTGTTCGTGCGCCTGGCCGGCGGCGCCAGCGTACAGCGCATCGCCGAAGACCTGAAGCTGTCCGCGTCCACAGTCGGGACGCACCTCTACAACATCAAGCAGAAGCTCGGGGTCTCGAACCAGGCCGAGCTGACGCTGATCGCGATCCGGCACGGACTGCTCGAGGCGTAAGGCCGTCGCCTCCGCTCTGCGAGCGTGGCGGTGCGGCTCAGCGCTCCGGTCCGCGCGCCACCGCCACGCGGCGCGTCAGCCGTTCGAGTGAGCGCCGCGCCGCCGCCTTCGCGATGTGCTTGCACCACAGCGGCTCGCGCTGGCTGCCCTGGCGGCGAAACCTGTCGCAATCACAAGTCCACAGGATCCGGTCATCCTGTGTCCTCAGCACCTGCACGGTGCGGCTGGGGAAGCTGTAGGTCCCGAGAACCTCGTTCTGCGCCTCGCGACGCCGACGAAAGCGGATGGCCATGGCACGAGCCTAGCGCAGCTCGGCTGTGGATTGCCTGTGGATTACCTGTGACTACTTGTGCATTGCCGGCGCGTGCTCGGACTGCGGCGAAACACAGCACCGATGCTGCCGAGCAGCAAAGCCGCATCGAGCACGACCTGCGCGCTCGCGAGCCGCTCGCATCACGAGGAAACGATCTTGGCCTTGATGGCTTCGTACTCGGCGTCCGTGATGAGCTTCGCGTCCAGCATTTCCTTGGCCTCCCGGAGCCGGCGCACGGCCTCCCCTTGGGCGGGCGCCGCGGCGGCGGGGCCGGAGCTCACCTGGATGCCACCCGAGCGAGCGCGCAATTCCTCCAGCTCGCGCACGCGGCGCTTCTCGCGCCACGCCTGGTCCTGGCTCTGGCAGATACGATAGACGGCCTGCGACTGCTCCTTGCGCAGGCCCTGGAACTCGATCCGCTGCGCGCCCTGCGCGCCGAGGGAGGCGAGATCCGTCGCCTTGCCGGCGCGCAGCGCGAGGTCAGCGCTCAGCATGCCGACGCTGAGGGTAACCTCCTCCAGGTCCTGCCAGCGGATGGTGGTGACGTCGAATCCGCCGAGGAGCCGGCGCGCCAGCACGATCAGCCGGCCGCTGGTGGCGGCGAGGAGGAGCCTGCGGTGCGTGAGCGCGAACAGCCGCCGCTGGATCGTCCACGCCTCGAGAATCTCACCCGCAATCAGCACCGAGCGCAGTTCCGCAAGCGGCCTCTCGAGCCCCGCCTCGTTCATTGCGTCGTTCATGGTTCGGGCCTCTCAGGGTTCTTTTTTCTTCACGATCTCGGCGCGAAACTCGCGCAGCTTCGCCTTGATGGCGCGCTCGTTGGCCGGCCCCATGCGGATCAGGAGTTTCTGTCCGGCCGAGCGGCCCTCCAGGTTCTTATCGGCGTACTCCCACAGTACCTTCGGCTGCACGAGCTGGATGGGCGCGGACAGCTCGGGCGCCTCCAGCAGGTGATCGATTACCTCCACCAGGCGGTCGTTGAAATACTTGCCCGGATAGCCGAGATCCTCGTACGCCTGCTGGAACAGTGGGTACAGCCGCTCGTACACCACTGCCAGCGCCTTGGGGTCGGCGCCTTCCACCATGCGCACCAGCGGCGCGTAGCGCGCGAAGTTCGCCTCGCTGAGCGTGGTGATCTCGCCCTGCTTCGAGGTCACGGCCTGTCCGGGTGTCGGCTTGACGGGCCGCAGCTCGACGGCGACGCGATGCCGCGGCAGGTTATCGACCGTCACCACGATGTGCCGCACGAGGTTCTGCGGCACGAGAAACTGATCGACCAAATTGCGGCCGACGACCCCGGCGAGCGAGTCGTGCGTCACCTGATCGCTGTCATTGAGCGCCGGCAATGCGGCGGCGCCGTTCACCTCACCCGGGATGGGATGTGAGATCTGCGGGGCGCTGCTCGCCGGCGTCGGCGCGGCGGGAGTGACGGGGGCCGCCGGAGCGGCGCTGCGCATGCGCCCGGCGTACCAGTACCAGCCGCCGAAGGCAACGGCGGCGGCGGCGATGATGCCGATCACCCACGCGACCTTGCGGTGGGCCAGATCTTCCAGTTCCTCTTCCCACATCCTGGCGGCATCCCCTCGACTTAGGTCACAAGCCCCGCCACTTTACTCCGGTTTCGCGCGCCGGGCTGCCTCGCGGCGTGGCCCGTCGCGGCCAGGGCCGCGGCCGGTCCCGCGGGCGGTGCACGTGCACCCGGCATACAGCTGCGCGACGCTCTGCGCACTGGGTGCTGTGTGAATTTGCGTTCCGCCAAATGCGGGCCGGGCGCGGTGTGTGTTTCAATTCGCACCATGCCCGTATCCTTCCACCCGGCGGTCGCCCGCTGGTTCGAACGCACCTTCGATGCGCCGACGCCCGCGCAGCGCGAGGCCTGGCCGGCGATCGCAGCGCAGCGCCACGTACTGATCGCGGCCCCCACCGGATCGGGCAAGACGCTCGCCGCGTTTCTCGCCGTGATCGATGAGTTGGTGCGCGCCGGCCTGGCCGACAACGGCCTCGCCGACGAGACGCGGGTCGTGTACGTGTCGCCGCTCAAGGCGCTCTCCAACGACATCCACAGAAACCTGGAGGCTCCGCTCGCCGGCATCCGCGAGGAGCTGGGCGCGCTCGGCCTGCCGCAGATCGAGATCCGCACCTTCGTGCGCACCGGCGACACGCAGCAGCACGAGCGCACCGCGATGCGCAAACGCCCGCCGCACATCGTGGTCACCACGCCCGAATCGCTCTACATCCTCATGGGCTCCGAGTCCGGCCGACAGATGCTCGCGAGCACCCGCACGGTGATCGTGGACGAGATCCACGCCCTGGTGGGCAGCAAGCGCGGCGTGCATCTGGCACTGACGCTCGAGCGGCTCGAAGCCCTCGCCGGCCGTAAGCTGACGCGCGTCGGGCTGTCGGCCACGCAGAAGCCCATCGAGGAAGTGGCGCGCTTTCTCGTCGGCACGCGCAACCTCGACGCCGCGGGCCGCGCCGCCTGCACCGTCGTCGATTCCGGCCACGTGCGCGAGCGCGACCTGCAGCTGGAGATCCCGGCCGCGCCGCTCGAAGCGGTGATGTCCGGGGAAGTGTGGACGCTGCTGTACGACCGCCTGGCTGAGCTCATCGGCGAGCACCGCACGACGCTGGTGTTCGTCAACACCCGCCGCCAGGCCGAGCGCATCGCCCGTCACCTCACCGAACGCCTCGGCGAGCGGCAGGTCACGGCGCATCACGGCAGCATGGCGAAGGAGTCGCGGCTCGATGCCGAGGCGCGCCTGAAGCGCGGCGAGCTGCGCGCGCTGGTCGCCACGGCATCCCTTGAGCTCGGCATCGATATCGGCGCGGTCGACCTGGTATGCCAGCTCGCCTCCCCGCGCTCGATTGCCGCCTTCCTGCAGCGCGTGGGGCGCTCCGGACACTCGGTCGGCGGAACGCCGAAGGGGCGCCTGTTCCCGCTCTCGCGCGATGACCTGGTGGAGTGCGCCGCACTCCTCGCCGCCGTGCGCCGCGGCGAGCTCGACCGGCTCGTCATGCCAGCCAAGCCCCTCGACGTGCTGGCCCAGCAGATCGTGGCCGAGGCTGCGGCGCGCGAGTGGAACGAGGACGGCCTGTACGCGCTGTTGCGGGGTGCGTGGCCGTACCGCGATCTCGAGCGCGCCGAGTTCGACCAGCTGGTGCGCATGCTCGCGGAGGGTTACAGCACGCGCCGCGGTCGCCACGGCGCGCTGCTGCATCACGATGCCGTCAATCACCTCCTGAGGGGCCGGCGCGGCGCGCGCCTCACCGCCATTACCTCCGGCGGCACCATCCCCGACACCGCCGACTACCAGGTGATTCTCGAGCCGCAGGCGCAGTTCGTCGGCACGGTGAATGAGGATTTCGCGGTGGAAAGCCTGCAGGGGGACATTTTCCAGCTCGGCAACGTCTCCTACCGCATCCTGCGCGTCGAGGCCGGAAGGATCCGTGTCGAGGATGCGCGCGGTGAGCCACCGACCATCCCCTTCTGGCTGGGCGAGGCGCCGGGACGCACCGATGAGCTTTCGGCGAGCGTGTCGCGGCTACGGAGCGAGCTCGAGGCGCGGCTCGATGCGGGGATCGAGCCGGCCACGGCGTGGCTGGTGGCGGAGGCCGGCATCGCGGCTCCCGCCGCCGCGCAACTCGTCGACTATCTCGCCGCAGCGCGCGCCGCCCTCGGCGCCCTGCCGACACAGCGCAGCGTCATTTTCGAGCGCTTCTTCGATGAAGCCGGCGGCATGCAGCTCATCATCCACTCCCCCTTCGGCAGCCGCATCAACCGCGCTTGGGGACTTGCGCTGCGCAAGCGCTTCTGCCGCTCGTTCAACTTTGAGCTGCAGGCCGCGGCGACCGAGGACACCATCGTGCTGTCGCTCACCACCGCGCACAGCTTCGAGCTCGGCGAGGTCGCGCGTTACCTGCATTCCAACACGGTGCGAGCGCTGCTGGTGCAGGCGCTATGCGCGGCGCCGATGTTCCCGCTGCGCTGGCGCTGGAGCGCGACCATTGCGCTGGCGCTGCCGCGCTTCCGCGGTGGCAAGAAGGTACCCGCGCCGCTCGCGCGCATGGCGGCCGAAGACCTGCTCGCGGCAGTGTTTCCCGACCAGGTGGCGTGCGCCGAGAACCTGCCCGGGGAGCTGGAGATTCCCGATCATCCGCTGGTGCACCAGGCGATCCGCGACTGTCTCGAGGATGCGATGGACATTGGCGGCTTGGAGCGGGTGCTGCGTGGGCTCGAGGCCGGCAGCATCCGCGTCATCGCGCGCGACCTGACCGAGCCCTCGCCACTCGCTCTCGAGGTGCTCTCGGCGAGGCCGTACGCGTTTCTCGATGACGCACCGCTCGAGGAGCGCCGTACGCAGGCGGTGATGAGCCGGCGCTGGCTCGATCCGCAAAGTGCCGCCGACCTCGGCAAGCTCGACGCGCAGGCGATCGAGCGGGTGCGCGAGGAGGCCTGGCCGGACGCCACGAACGCGGATGAGCTGCACGATGCGCTCCTGTGGCTCACGTTCATCACCGCCGGCGAAGCCGCGCGCGCACAGAGCTGGGAGCAGCTGCTCACCGAGCTCGCCGCACAGCGCCGCGTCACACGACTGGAAAGCGGCGCGCTGCGGCTGTGGGTGAGCGCCGAGCGGCTGCCGCTGCTTCAGGCGCTGTACCCGCAAGCGCGCTGCGAGGCGGGCGTCGTGACACCCGCCGCTCACGCCCGCAGCTTCACCGCCGAGGGAGCGCTCATAGAAGTGGTACGCGGGCGGCTCGAGGGGCTCGGCCCCACGACCGCCGCGGCGCTCGCCGCCTCGCTCGCCCTGCCCGTCGCACGCATCGATGCGGCGCTCGCCGCGCTGCAGGCGGAAGGCTTCGCGATGCGCGGGGCGTTCACGCCCGAGGCAACGCCTGCGAGCGAGTGGTGCGAGCGGCGCCTGCTGGCGCGCATTCACCGCTACACGGTCAAGCGCCTGCGCGCGGAGATCGAGCCGATCGAGGCGCGCGACTTCCTGCGCTTCCTGTTCGAGTGGCAGCGCGTCACTCCAGCGGGCCGCATGGAGGGACCCGACGCGGTCGGCGCGATCCTCGCCCAGCTCGAAGGCTTCGAGGCCCCGGCAAGCGCCTGGGAAACGGAGCTCCTTCCCAACCGTATCAGCGAATACGAGCCCGCCTGGCTCGATGAGCAATGTCTCGCCGGACGCTTCGTGTGGACGCGTTTAGCCCCGCGGCGGAGCGAGGCCGAGCGCAGCGCCGCGCCGGTGCGCGCTACGCCCATCGTGCTGCTGGCACGGCGTAACCTGCGGATATGGTCGGGGCTCGCGACCCCGGCCGAACCGGGGCATTCTTCCGGGAATGCGCAGCGCGTGGCGGCGTATCTCGCCACCCAAGGCGCGTCGTTCTTCGATGAGATCCCCGCCGCCACGGGGCTCTTGCCCACGCAGACCGAGGAGGCGCTGGCGGAGCTGGTGGCGCTCGGCGTGGTCAACTCCGACAGCTTCGCGGGGCTGCGGGCGCTGCTGGTCCCCGCCGACCGCCGCAAGCCCGTCACGGGAGGCCGGCGGCGCCGGCGCATCGCGCTCTTCGGCATGGAGGCGGCGGGGCGCTGGTCGAGGATCGCACGTCCCGCCGAGCCTGAGGCGACAGGCGCGACAGCCGCTGGGCGCGGACGCAGCGAGGAGATGATCGAGCACGTGGTGCGCACGCTCCTGCGCCGCTGGGGCGTGCTGTTCTGGCGGCTGCTGGCGCGCGAGGCCGACTGGCTGCCGCCCTGGCGCGATCTGCTCATGTGTTGCCGCCGCCTCGAGGCACGCGGGGAGATCCGTGGCGGCCGCTTCGTCGCCGGCTTCAGCGGCGAGCAGTACGCGGCGCCGGAGGCGATCACGCTGCTGCGCGCGGCGCGCCGCAAGCCGCAGGAGGGACATTACCTGTCGCTGTCGGGCGCGGACCCGTTGAACCTGGTGGGCATCCTCACGCCCGGCGCGCGACTGCCCTCCCTTAGCGGCAACCGCCTGCTGTACCGTGACGGCGTGCCCGTCGCTTTGCTCTCCGGCGGTGAGGTAACGTTCCTCGCCGAGCTGGCGCCGCCCGAGCAGTGGCAGGCGCGCAATCTCCTGCTGCGCCGTCACGTGCCGGCCGTGCTCGCCGACCTTGCCTGAAGGCGCGGCGCAGCGCGCACCGCCGCCTGCCCCACGCGCAGCTTCACGGTGCACCAGCGCACCGGGGCGCGCGCCTGAGCTCCCTCAGCTCTGCTTGTGCTCCTCGCGCCACTTCCTGACGGCGGCCATGGTGTTCTGGACGTGTTTGTCGGGATCCATCGCCGTGTAGGAGTAGACGATGCGCCCATCCGGAGCGATCACGTAGGAGGTGCGGTTGGCGTACTCCGGGTGGGTCGGCAGCACCGAGTCGTACGCCTTCATGATGCTGCCGTCCGCATCGGAGGCCACCGCGAACTTGTTGCGGCACTCGCTCACCGAGAAGCGGTCGAGCTTCTCGATCGGGTCGTGCGAGACGCCGATGACCGTTGCACCCAGCTCGTGGAACTTCGCGGTGGCTTCGGCGAACTCGTGCGCCTCCACCGTGCAGCCGGGTGTGAACGCCGCCGGGTAGAAGTACAACACCACGGGCCCTTTCTTCAGCGCATCGGCCAGCGAGAACTGGAACTCCTTGCCCGCGAGCGTCGCCTGGGTCTGGATGTCGGGCGCCCGGGTGCCGTCCGGGAGCGCAGCGTAAACCGGAAGTGCAGCGGCCAGAACGGTCGCCGCGGTGACAAATGCAGCTCGCATGTTCATCTCCTTCGGTCCCTCACGCGGCGGCATCATCGGGCAACGCGCGCGCAGGCGCCAGTAGCCCCGCGCCATCAGCGTTCCGGGGCGTAACCGACCAGCTCCACATAGCCGCGCCCGCTCACGCTTTCGCCCGAACGCTCACCGCCGGCGTCCACCGCCCCCTCCCAGTAGTGCGGCGTGGTCTTCAGCTCCTGGTCGGGCAGCACCGGCCGCACCGCGAGGCTGAGCGCGAGCGCGGGCACCTCGATGCGCCAGGCGGCCGGATAGCGCACGCCCTGCGCGTTGCGCCAGCTGTCGGTCACGGCGATCGCCACGTCGGCGTTCGCGAGCGGCCGCGCCTCACCGGTGGGCGCGATCCAGGTGCCGGCGCTCCAGGGGTCGCGGCGGCCGTCCCGCTCGCGCAGCGCGTAGAACATGAGGGCGCCGCCGTCGCTCAGCTGCAGGGCGAACCAGTCCCAACCGGCCTGCTCTGCCGCCAGCCCCCCGCTGCCCCACTCGCGATCGAGCCAGGCGAGCCCGTGCACCTCGAGCGGGCGATCATCGCGCAACAGCCGGCCGCGCACCTTGAGCCGCGGCACCGAGTAGTAGTAGTTGGCGGCGGAGGGCTCGGCCGACTTGCGCGACAGTCCCGCCGCGCCATTCGGCACCGGTGCCGTCAGCGGCTCGAGTGTGAGCTCGATTTCGTAACCGTCCTGCGCGGCGTGCAGCGTCCACGGCGCCAGCGCAGCGGGCGTAGGCGCCGGCTCGATCCCTGCCAGCGACCAGTCGTCGATCCACACCCGCAACGGTGGCGCCTGCGCGCCGGCCAGGCCGAGCGCCGCGCGCGAGAGCTTCTGCGCGAAGCGAAAACGCCGGCGCGCCACGTCGGTTATGGCGAAATGCGCCATGTACATCTCGCGCGTACGCCAGGCGGAAGTTTCCCCCGGCGTAGCACCCGGCGCGCCAGGCATGTCGGCCCCTGCAGTGGCGGCGGGGCCTGCCGCAGCGGGCGGCGCGAGGGCGAAGCGAAAGAAGGTCAGCTCGAATCCAAAGCGCTCACCGCTCGCGGCGTCGAGATTGCCGGTGACGTACCACCATTCCTGCCGGTACTGCGGGTGCGGCCCGTGGTCGCGCGGAAACACGAACGGCCGTGACTCCAGCGCCTGCGCAAATCCCGCTCCGGGCGCTGTGCCGGGCAACACGCGGCCGGTCGCGGGGGGCGCTGCCGCGGCAGTGGCCCAACCGAGGGCGCCCGCGAGTGCACCCGCCCATACGGCAACTGCCGCCCGATGCGCGCCTGCGCCGGGCATCACTCCTCCCGCAGCCCGCTGGCGAGCGGCGCGCGCGCGCTGCGCCACGCCGGATACGCGCCCGCAGCCAGCGCCGCGGCGAACGCCAGCCACAGGGCATTGCCGAACTGCGCGGGCGCGAGGTGCAGCCCGATCTGCCAGCCGAAGGCGCGGCGATTGATGACGTCGGTGAGTACGAGCGCGGTGCAGAGGCCCGCCGGGATGGCCGCCAGGAACGCCGCGACTCCCATGAAGGCGGTCTGCCCGACGACGAGCAGCGCGATCGCCGCGCGGGTGAGCCCGAGCGTGCGCAGCAACGCCAGCTCGCGCGCGCGCTCGAGCTCCCAGGCCAGCAGCGCGCTCACCAGGCCCACGGCGGCGACGCCGGCGGCGAGCCAGTACAGCACCCGCGTGATCACGAAGGTGCGCTCGAAGATGCGCATCGACAACGCGCGGATGTCGGCGTTGGAGCGGATGAGAAGCGCCTGACGGCCGCGCGCGGCGGAGCGCAGCTCGCGAACAGCCTGCGCAGCCGGGATGCCCGGTGCCAGGTAGATTCCGAGCGCGGCGATGCCCTCATCATGCCACCACTGCCGGTACGCCTCGAGGTCCATGAGCACCTCGCCGCGATCGTTGCCATACTCGCGGTAGACGCCCGCCACCGTGAACGCCCGCGGGCCGGAGGCCGTGATCAGGGTCAGCCGGCCGCCCGGTGCCAGGGACAGCCGCCACGCGAGGGGCTCGGAGATCAGGATCGCGCCGCGCGCGAACTGCGGCCAGGCGTGCGCGGCCTCGCCCTGCGTGAACCTGTAGCCGGCATAGCTCTCGGCGGCGAGATGCACCGCGTTGAGATCCAGCGCGCCTGCGGAGGAGGTCACTGTCACGCGCCGTCCCTCGCTGTGCGCGCGCACGCCCGGCACCTGCAGGAGCGCGCGGATCACCTGCGGGTCGAGACGCCGCTCGAGGCTCTCGGCGACCCCGGGGGCACTCACATAGACGTCCGCGCGCAGACTCTGGATCAGCCACTCGCGCAGCGACTCGCGGAAGCTCTCCACCATGATGGCGACGCCGATCATGGCGGTGAGCGCCATGCCGAGCGCCGCGATGGCGACACCGGTGCGGCTGAGCGATGCGGCGATGTCTGCGCAGGCGAGCCGCGCCACGGGGCTGAAGCGCGCGGCAATTGCTGCCGCGGCGCCGGCCAGCGCCCGCAGCGCCGCCGGCGTGAGCGCCGCAACGCTCAACAGCAGCATGAACAGCGCCACGAAGCCGGCCAGGAGGCTGCGGCTCGAGCCCGCGATCGTGAGCAGCGCACCGAGTGCGAGCAGCACGCTCACGATCACCAGGCGCCGGGCGACCTGTAGGGCGCGTCGCTCGAGCACCGAGCGTGCCAGCCCGAGCTGTGGGGAGCTGCCGGCCACTTCGAGCGCCGGCAGGAGCGCGGCGACCAGCGCCGTCGCGAGCCCCGCGCACAACGCCTTGACGAGCACGCTCGCCGGCACGCTCACCTCGCTCACCGCGACCACGAAGTACAGGTCGTTGATGGTCTGCGCCACCAGCCCCACCAGGCCTCGGCCGATCGCGAGCCCGAGCAGCACCCCGCAGACGGCGCCGGCGATGCCGAGCACCGCCGCCTCGCTCAGCAGCATGGCGAGCACTTCGCCCCGCGTGGCGCCGAGGGCCCGCAGCACCGCGATGATGGAGCGACGCTGCAGCACGGCGAAGCTCACTGCGCCGTAGATGAGGAGCGTGCCGACCAACAGCGCGAGCAGACTCATGGCCTTGAGGTTAGTCGTGAACGCGTCCGTCATGGCGAAGGTCTCGCGCGCCTCCGCGCGCGTCGCATGCAGCGCCAGGTCGGCCGGCAGTTGCGCTGCGAGCCGCGCCAGCAGCGCCGTACCCGCCGCGCCCGCTGGTACGCGCACATCGATGCGTGACAATCGCCCTACCGTCCCGAGCCACTCCTGCGCCTGCGCGATATCGGTGAGCAGCAGAGCGTCGAAGCCGGCCCCAGCGTCCTCGAGCCGCGCGATCAGCCGGGCCGGATGGCGCACTCCGCCGACGGCGAGCTCAAAGCGCCCGTCGGCCGCGATGCCGAGCTCGCGCGCGCTGGAGGCGCTCATGACCACCGTGCCGGGTTCGGTGAGCCATTCACGCGCTTCCTCCGCGCCGTGCAGCGCGAAGGCCGGCGCAGCGCTGGCGGCAGCGCCGTCGAGCTCCGCGCTCGCCGGCGGGTCGACGCCGAGCAGCTGCATCACGCGCTCGCCCACCGTGACGTACCCCGCCACCACCGGCGCCAGCTGCGCGCGCGGCTCGCCGGGCGGGTGCGGCGCGCTGCGCAGCCGCGCATAAAGCTGCTCGTCGATGCCGCGCGGCCCGCCCACGATCTGATGGGTCGCGGCGCCGTTCACCGCCTGCAGCGAGAGCTCGAACGCGCGCCGGGCACTGGCGGTGGCGATGTCGACCGCCACGATCGTACCCACCCCGAGCGCGAGCCCGACGAGCGCCAGCGCCAGTTGCGCCGGATGGCGCAGCAGGTGACGCAGGCTTGCGGCGCGCAGCGCCCTCATCGCGCGGCCGCCGGGTGCGGTGCACGCCGCTCGTGCAGGCGTCCTTCGCGCAGCTCCAGTACCCGGCCGGCGCTGGCGGCGAGCTGTTCATCATGCGTGACGATAACGAGCGTGGCGCCGTGCTCGCGCACGAGCGACAGCAGCGCCGGCAACACCTCGCGTGCGGTCTCGTCGTCCAGGTTGCCCGTGGGCTCGTCCGCCAGCAGCAACCGCGGGCGGTGCACGAGCGCGCGCGCGATCGCCACGCGCTGCTGCTCGCCGCCGGAGAGCTCCTCGACTGCGCTGTGGGCGCGCGCGCCGAGACCGACGGCCTCGAGCACCGCAAGGCTGCGAGCACGCGCCGGCGCACCGTGCACGCCGTTCAGCTCGAGCACCAGGCGCACGTTCTCAGCGACATCGAGCGTTGGGATGAGGTTGAAGAACTGGTAGACGAAGCCGATGTGCGCACGGCGGAACAGCGTGCGCGCGGGCTCGGCGAGGGATGTGACCTCGCGGCCGTCGATGTGCACCGTGCCGCCATCGGCTCGATCGATGCCGCTAATGAGATTGAGGAGCGTGGACTTGCCCGAGCCGCTGCGCCCCATGATGGCCACGATCTCGCCGCCGGCGATCTGCGCGCTTGCCTCCTGCAGCACCGTGTGCACACGAGCGCCCTCGCGGAAGCTGCGGGAGAGTTGCCGAATCTCGAGCATGCGTCGCCCTGGTGGATGCCGGTGGCCCTACAATAGCGGGACGATGCCTGGATCAGAATGGCGGCTGCTCGAAACGCTCCCGGACGTGCCCTCCGCGCAGTTGCTGGCCGGGATCCTCGCCGCCGAGGGCATTGCCGTGCGCGTCATGTCGGACGCGGGGGTTCTCGGGCAGGCCGCGCCGTCGCGGATCTATGTCGAGGCGACGCAGCTGCTACGGGCGCGGCACTCTCTCGCGCAGCGCCAGTTCACCGACGAGGAGCTCGGGCACCTGGCGTGCAGCGCTGCGCCCGCCGACCCCGAGCTCTGAGCCCATCCCCGGTTCGCGGGCGAGGAGTTCCGCTGCCGGCGTGACGCGCAACCGCGACCGCTGCAACGAGCGCTCGCCCGCAGCCTCGCTGGCAACCGCGGTGCCGATCGGCCAAACTGCGCCGCCGAAAGCGGTTCCAAGCCGTGCCGTGCACGGCCCGCATGCCACCAAGGACCCCCCATGACATTGCCAGCGCCGCGCAGCGGCCGCACGTTCCTGATCGTCAACGCCGCCGCTGCGGGCGCACTTCTTGCGGGCACGCTGCTCGCGCAGGCGCCGCAGCCCTCCTCGGGTGCAGCAACGCCGGCGGCGGGCGAGACTGCGACGAAGAAAGCGCCCGCCGCTCAAGGCGCCACCAAGACAGCCGCTGGCAGCTCGGGCGCTGCGAAGGCGCCCGCGAGCGAGAAGAGCTCGGTCAGCTACAGTCTTGGAGTGTCGATGGGCGAGCAGCTGCACGGCGCCGGTGTCAGCGCCGAGGCCGTGAGCAGCGAGCGCCTGGCTCAGGGAGTGCGCGATGGACTCAGCGGCAAGGCGAAGATGACCGATGCCGATCGCGAGAAAATCAACAAGCTGGTGCGCAGCGCCTATGAGGCCGCCGGCGAGACCAACCACCGCGCGGCAGCGAAATTCCTCGCCGAGAACGGCAAGAAGGCGGATGTGGTCACGACGGCGAGCGGCCTGGAGTACAAAGTGGTGACCGCCGGGAGCGGGGAGGCGCCCAAGGCCACCGATGAGGTCACGGTGAACTACCGCGGCACGCTCCTCGATGGCACCGAGTTCGACAGCAGCTACACCCGCGGGCAGCCCGCGAGCTTCGCGGTGAATAAGGTCATCCCCGGCTGGACCGAGGCGCTGCAGCTGATGAAGCCCGGCGCGAAGTACCAGTTGTTCGTGCCGCCGCAGCTGGCGTATGACCTGCGCGCGCGGCCGGGGATACCGCCGGGCTCGATGCTCATTTTCGATGTCGAGCTGCTCGGCATCAAAGCGCCGCAGTCCTCCGCCACGCCGGCATCCCCGGAGACACCCTCCCCGACCCCCGCCGCCGGGCAACCGCCGCCGAATTAGCGGCGCCTCAGGTCCTAAGCGTTGGCGCCGGGACTGTAGCGCATGGGTTTGGTCACGCCGAGGCGGGTCAGCTCGCGCAGCAGATTCCCGGCGAGCTCCTCGCAGGCGGCGCGCTCGAATGGCGGAGCCGCGTTCCAGTCGTACGCCCAGGGCGGTGCGGCGCGCAGCCCCGGCGGCTCATCGAGGTAGCGCGGGATCACGTGCGCGTGCAGCGCCGGATCCTGGTTGCCGAAGATGGCGTAGTTGATGCGCACAGCTCCGGTGACCTTCAGCAGCGCATCGCCCAGGCGCGACATGTCGGAGAGAAAGGCGATGCGCTCGCGGGCACCGAGCGCGTTGAGGTCCGGCACCACCGGGTCGGGCAGCAGCAGCGCGTAGCCGCGCACGAACTGCCGCTCCCCGAACACCGCCCACCCGGAGAACAACCGCGCGATCACGCGCGGATCGCGGCCCTCGCGGGCGGCGATCACCTGGGTGTGGATGGCGGTCTGCGGCTCCGCCGCGGCGTCGTTCTTCATGTGGTGGCTGGCGATCGGAACACGAAATATACCGCACCGAGGATGCACAGCGCTGCCCACAGATAGTCGAGCCGCAGGGACTTGTGCCTGTACCGGCTCATGGCGATCCTTCAGCAGTGGACCTCGAGGCTGCGCAAGGCGCTGAGCGTGTCGCGGTAGTCCCCGTGCACGATGCCGCGCCAGCCGCGCCCGCAGGCGGTAGCGATGTTGTCGGCGCGATCGTCGATGAACACCGTCGCGGTCGGCTCGAGCGCGAAGCGCCGCTCCGCCTCGGCATAGATACCGGCGTGCGGCTTCATTACCCCGGCGAGATACGAGGGCAACGCCCCGTGGCCGATGGCATGCAGGCGGTATTCGCGCGAGAGGTGCGCCCAGTGCAGATCGCCGATGTTCGACAGCAGGTAGACGCGGTAGCGCTCGCTCAGGCGGTGCGCCAGCTCGACCATCGCGGGCTGCAGCTCGAACACATCCTGCCAATGTGCCAGCGTCTCATCGAGAGACACCCGCTCGCGCGCCAGGCCCGCCAGTTGCTCGAGCAGTCCCTGCCCGGGAAGACGTCCGCACTCGTGCTCCACGAGGGCGATGCGCGCCATCACCGCCGCGCGGTCGCCGACGTCTGCGCCGTGCGCTTGCAGGAAGCCGAGCAGGCGGCGATAGTCGAGCCGCACCAGCACCCAGCCGATGTCGAACACGATGTTGCAGATCATGGCGGGAGCGAGCTGACCGAGCCGCTGTCCCCGGGGCGCAGGTTCACGCTCACGACCGTGGCCTTGGGGAAGAAGTTGAACTCGGTCGCGCTCGCCCAGGTATAGGCGCCCATGGCCCGACCCACGACCAGGTCCCCGACCCGCAGCTGCGGCAGCATGAGGTTCTCGGCGACCACGTCGGTGCTGTCGCAAGTGGGCCCTGCGAGCACCGATGGCAGCCGCTGCGCGCCCTCCCGCAGCGGCTCCACGGGGTAACGCACGTGATCGAACAGCTGTCCGCTATAGGAGCCGTACAGCCCGTCATCGAGGTAGTACCACCAGTGCCCCTCGCGCTGCGCGCGGCCCATCACCGAAGCGACACCAATGGCTGCGGGGCCGACGACGTAGCGGCCCGGCTCGGCGATCACGCGCACGCGCCTGGGGACCTTGGCGATCGCCGCGCGCAGCGGCGCGCAGAAGCGGCCGATGTCCTGCACCGGCTGCGCGTAATCGATAGGGAAGCCGCCGCCGATGTCGAGCGTGTCGAAGGAGCCGAGCCGCTCACGGCGCCCGGCGGCCATCAGCTTCGCGCACGCCCGCAGCGCCTCGACATGCTTGGTGGCGTCCGGCGTCTGCGAGCCGGCATGGAAAGACAGGCCGCGCACCTCGATCCCGAGGTCCGCGGCCTGCCGCGCGAGCGGCAGCACGTCTTCCGGATCGCAGCCGAACTTGCGCGAAAGGTCGACCATCGCACCGGGGTTGCGGAACGAAACGCGCAGCAGCAGCTGCGCCTGCTCCGCGAGGCGCGCGAACTTGCGCACCTCGTCGGGATTGTCGGCGACGAAGAGGCGCACGCCGAACTGCAGTGCGTTGCCGATGTCCTCGGGGCGCTTGATCGGATGCGTGTGAATACAGCGCTCCGGCGCCACTGCGAGGCGCCGCGCCAGCTGCACCTCACCGCTCGTGGCGAGATCGAGAAACCCGCCCTCCGCGATCACCGTCTGCATCACCGCCGCATGCGGCATGGACTTCAGTGCATAGTGCAGATCCACCCGCGGCAGCGCCTTCTTCAGCTTGCGCCACTGCACGCGCACGCGCTCGCAGTCGAGAATCACCAGCGGGGAGCCGAACTCCCGGACGAGGCGGCGGACTTCGGCAGGCTGAAACGGGTCGATGAATCGCGGGCGGCGCACCGCGGCGTCTAGGGCAGGACGGCCATGGCGCCGGTGCCATCGTCGCTCTCCGCCACGCTGCTCGCGCCGCGCCGCAGGCGGTCGCGGACGGCGTCCCACGGATCGCCTTCGGGCGCATCCTGCACCAGGATGCGCTGACAGCCCGCCTTGTCGAGCGTGCGCAGGTTCGTATACAGATCGCGCCCGTAGCTATCAGGGCGGCGCCCGGCATTGATCCAGGTGACGTACTTATGAGCGCGCAGCGGCAGGCGCTGCGCCAGCACGGCGATGCGCCGGCCTCCGGCAGAGGCGGCATCCGCCTGTGCGTCGATCTCTCCGGCCGGTACGATAGTCATGGGAGTGCTCGGCGCATAGTGCGTCGCGGCGCTCCCGGGCACTCTCGGGGAATCGCGCTCCGCGCCCACCAGCAGCTCGCCCACCAGCGCGCGGATCTGAGCGGCCGTGACGCTCCCCGGGCGCAGCAGCCGCACGCTCCCCTCCTCGAACGCTACGATCGTCGATTCGAGGCCGATCTGGCACTCCCCGCCGTCGAGGATCACGCGCACCGCGTCGCCGAGCTCCTCGCGCACGTGCTCGGCACGCGTCGGGGAGAGTCTCCCGAAGCGATTGGCGGAGGGTGCCGCGATGCCGCCGCCGAAGGCGGTGAGCAATTGTTGCGCCATCGGGTGCGCGGGCACGCGCACCGCGATGGTGTCCTGGCCGCCGGTGATGACGTCGTGCACGGTGGCAGCCCGGGGCATGACCATCGTGAGAGCCCCCGGCCAGAACGCCTCCGCGAGGCGCGTGGCGGCTTCCGGCACCTCACGCACCCAGCGGTGCAGGAAGCGCGGGCTGTCCAGGTGCACGATCACCGGATGGTTCGGCGGACGCCGCTTGGCCGCAAAGATTTTCTGCACGGCCGCCGGATTCTGCGCATTCGCGCCGAGGCCGTAGACGGTCTCGGTCGGAAACGCCACCAGCTCGCCGTCGCGCAGCGCCTGCACGGCGGTCTCGATCTCGACCTGCGTCGCTCTGACAACTCGCACCATGATGCGATGGATTCTAGCAAGCGGCGGGCGGAGGCTCGCGCGTGTTGTGCGAAAGCATCACGTGTGTCACAACCTTGCTACGCGAAGCAGAAGGCATGCGGGCTGGCGTGCTAGCGGGCGGCGTCGCACGACGCCGACGGGGGCGGGCCGGCGCGTGCGCCACAGCCTCGATCAGGCGCGCAGCGCGCGTGGGCCGCGCCGCCTCACTCGAGCACGCGCCGCACCCAGCCTCCCGCGGGCGTGCGCCGCAGCTCGTACGCCGGCCAGTAGTGCTTGTCGAGCTTCAAGGTGGTCACTTCGGGCGCATTGCTCCAGGTGAGTGTCTTCAGGCGCACCGAGGAGCGATCCGGACGGCCGGTCACGACCTTCAGGAAGGTGTCGATGTCCGGCGTGGGCACGCCGTCGACTTCCACGATGCGGCGGCCGGGATACAGGGCGTAGCGCGTGGCGGGGGAGCCATAGGCAAAATAGCCGACGTACACGCCCACCGGCGCGATGCCCCGCTGCACGCTCATCGCGCGATGCGGTGCCTGTAGGGTGGCGCCCGCCCACTCCACCAGCCGATCGACATCCGTGCCGGGCAGTTCTGCGGTGGCGACATCGAGCGTCTGCTCGGACTGGCCGCGCCAGACCGTGACTTTCACTTGCGCCTTGTCGGCCGCGGCCTGCTCCACCTCGCGAAAACGCGTCACCACCTGAGCGTCGATCGCGAGCAGCAGATCGCCCTGCTGCAGGCTCTGCGTCGCCGCAGAGCCGCCCACCAGGCGCACCACGGTAAGCGCCGTGCGGCGCGTCGGCGTGTGCTGCGCGAGTCGCTGCGTCCAGGCATCCGACAGTCCGATCTGCCGCGCGGTCGCGAGCGGCAGCACCCCGAGCTCCACCTCGAGGGAATGGAGCGGGCGGTCGGTGCGCACCCGATCGATCATGTCGGCCGCTACGTCGATCGGCACTCCGCGCGTGTCCTGGGCGAGCTCGCGCCCGTTCTCGTAGGCGAAGCTCGACCAGGTGCCGAGCACCTCGCCGCTCTTGTCGGTGAGCACTCCGTCGAATTCGGTGGGCGGATTGACCAGCTGCACGGTCTCGAGGTTGCTGTCGCGAAAGCGCATGGTGCGCGATAACGGCAGCTCGAGCGGCTCGATGCTCGCGATCTCGGTGCTGCGCGAGTGCATCTGGCTGTCGGCCCCGAGCCCCACCACCCACAGCCGCTCCCCGGGAGCGAGCGCGCGTGGGGTGAGCTTCGCGGATTTCACCGGCGTGCTGCCGATGAGCTGCGGATCGTAGGCCACGACCGCGAAGTTATGCAGCGGATGGATGTACACGACCCGGCCCGGAACCCGCACCGTGCCGGCAAAAGTCACCGTCACATTCCCGACCGCCACCGGGACGGTGTTGCGGTCCACAACCACGAGGCCGCGCTGTGCATCCACGACCAGTCCCGTGCCGTGGTAGTTGCGCTCGGTGATGCCGGAGATCGAGTACGGCATGTCGAACGTCACCATGGCGAGCGAGGGCGCGAGCGCGTTAAGGCGCGGGTCGCTGAAGTGCGGGAACGCGGTGGAGCTCGCCGCCAGCGCTTTCGGTGCCGGTCCCGCGGCGAGATCCCGGCAGTCCCACAACCCGCTGTGGTCGTCACGATCGCAGTGGTGCGCCGGGAACCACAGCCGGTCCATGCGGACGGAGCGCAGCTGGCGGTTGTTGGGATCGTCGATGGCCAGGTAGCGCACGGTGGCGTGATCGCCGTCGCCGAGCTGCGCGATGCCCTTCTCGAAATCCTTCAGCGTGTCGGTTTGCGTGCCATTGATAGTCAGCACGACGGCGCCGCGGGTGATGCCGGCCGCCCCGAACACGTAACCGGGGTTGGCGACGTACACCCCGCGCACCGGCACGTTGAAGTGCCGCGCCTGCTGATAGGACAGAGCATGCACCACGGAGTCGCCGAACTCGGCGTAGGCGCTGGGGGTGATGGCGTGCAGATCACCCACGGGAAGCTTCGCGGACACGAGCTTGCCTCCGCGCTCGAGCTCCAGCTCCACCTGCCCGCCGACTGAGCCGTCGAGCACTTCCTCGAGCGGCTCGAACTGCGTGAGATAGCGGCCGTTGACACGCAGCAGAATGTCCCCGGGCTGCAGCACGTTCTCGCTCGGGCTCCCCGGCAGTACCTCGGTCACCACCAGCATGCCGGTGTAGCGTGGAAAGGCCTTGCGCACCGCCGCCTCGGTGCCGGCATCGAGCCCGAGCCGCTCGAGCTCGTCGTAGGGCATGTAGTTGAATACCGTGAACAGCGTGCCGCGCGTGACCGGCTTGCCCTGCTGCAGGAGGGTGAGCGCACGCCGCACCCGCCCGAGCGGCAGATAGAAGCTCGAGGCGGCCCCGTTCGCGCCGCCGGCGTTGAGCGCCACGACGCGCCCGCGGATGTCGATCACCGGAGAACCCGAGGAACCTCCGGAGGTTCCCGACGCCGCCTGCAGATAAAAGGTGTTGAAGTCGTTGTACTTGCCGACGCCGTACTCGGGCGCGTCGCGATCCAGCCGGGCGAGCGTGCCGGCGAGGATCGACAGCTGCTCCCCGGCATTGTTGCCGACCACGCGGATCTCACGGCCGATCTGCGCCCCTTCCGGGTACAGCGGCAGTGCCTTCGGTTTGATGAAGCGCAGCTTCTTCGTGTCATAGCGGTAGACGCCGAAGTCATGCACCGGATCGCGGTAGATCGGATACAACTGCACTTCCTCGCGATTGAGGAAAGTCGCTTCCGCGGTCACCGGTCCCGGAGTCACCACGTGGCGGTTGGTGAGGATCAGTCCGTGTTCCGCATCGACCACGAAGCCGGTCGCCTGCGCGCTCGTGTTCCACTCAGTGTCGAAGGCGCGCGTCGAATCGACGTCGATCGACACGACGCTGCTGGAGATGCGCTCGAGGGTCTCCGCCCAATCGGGATTACCCTCGACGGCGGCCGCCTGCTGAGCGGCCTGGGAGGGCTGCGTCTCCGCCCCGGGCGGGGGCGGGTTCTCCTGGGGCGGTGGTGCGAGGGCCGGGGCCGGGGGTGCCGGTTGGGGCACGGCGGCGGCGGGCGTGCCCGGCGCCGGAGCGGGCGTGAGCGGACCCGCCGACGCGCCAAAAGAGGCGCACGACACCAGCAGGCACGCCCACAGCAGGCGCAGGGGTTGCATCCGGTTCCTTACCTAACGGCCGAGCAGCACCAGCAGCCACACGGCGGCCAGCAGCACAAAGGACATGAAGACCGCCGCAGAGCTGATGTCCTTGGCGAGCCCGGCGAGCGCATGCCGCTCGAATCCAATTCGGTCCACGGTTGCCTCGATCGCGCTGTTGAGGAGCTCTACGGCGAGAATCAGCAGCACCGGCCCGATGAGCAGCGCCCGCTCGACGCCGCTGTGACCGAGCCACAGGCCCAGGGGTATGACGAGCGCTGCGAAGGCGAGTTCCTGGCGGAAGGCCGCCTCCTCGCGAAAAGCGCCCGCGAGCCCGCGCGCACTCGAGCCCACGGCACGCAGCACGCGAGTCACTCCCCGGGGCTTGTAACGGTCTACGGCTGTGCCTTCGGCTGCCACGTGAGATCCAGTTGTCGGGCCGCCCGGACATCGTCGAGACGGCGCACCGGCATGGTATGCGGCGCGCTGGTCACGCGCGCGGGGTCCTGTTCGGCTTCCTTCTGAATCTGTGACATAGCCGTCACAAACGCATCCAGCACCTCCTTGCTCTCGGTCTCGGTCGGCTCGATCAGCAGGCACTCCGGGACCAGCAGCGGGAAGTAGGTGGTCGGGGCATGGAAACCGTAGTCGAGCAGCCGCTTGGCGAAGTCCATCGCGCTCACGTTGTGCTCGCGCGCCTGGCGCCTGAGGGTCACGATGAACTCGTGGCTCGCGCGGCGCTGCGGATAGGCGGCGTCGAAACCCGCATCCTGCAGGCGCTTGAGGAGGTAATTGGCATTGAGCGTGGCGAATTCGCCCACCCGCCGCATGCCTTCGCGCCCGAGCAGGCGCATGTAGATGTAGGCGCGTAGCAGCACGCCGGCGTTACCCATGAATGCCGACAAGCGGCCGATGGACTGCGGCAGATCGGCTTCGGTCAGCCAGCGATAACGCTCCCCGTCCCTGCCGACCACGGGGATCGGCATAAAGGGCATGAGGCGCGCGCTCACCCCGACCGCACCGGCCCCCGGCCCGCCGCCGCCGTGCGGGGTGGAGAAGGTCTTATGCAGGTTCATGTGCATGACGTCGAAGCCCATGTCTCCGGGACGCACCTTGCCGAGGATGGCGTTCAGGTTCGCGCCATCGTAATAGAGCAGCCCGCCGGCATCGTGCACCACGCGGGCGATCTCCACGATGCCACGCTCGAACACCCCGAGCGTGGAGGGGTTGGTCAGCATGATGCCGGCGGTGTTGGGACCGACCGCGCGTCGCAGCGCCTCGAGGTCCACGTCCCCCTGGCGGTCCACCGGGATCTCGCGCACCACGCAACCGCACATGGTGGCGGTCGCGGGGTTGGTACCGTGCGCCGCCTCCGGCACGATGATCTCGTTGCGCCCGAGGTCACCGCGCGCGCGGTGATAGGCGCGGATCATGGCGACACCGGCAAATTCGCCGTGAGCGCCGGCCATGGGGCTGAGTGCAACGCCTTCCATGCCCGTGAGGGCCTTCAGCATCTCCTGCAGCTCGTACAGACAGGCGAGAAACCCCTGGCCCTGCGCTTCCGGCGCGAGCGGATGGCGCGCCAGGAATTCCGGCAGCATGGCGTACTGGTTACACGCCTTGGGGTTGTACTTCATCGTGCAGGAGCCGAGCGGATAGAAGTGCGTGTCGATGGAGAAGTTCAGCTGCGACAGGCGGGTGAAATGGCGCACCGCCTCGAGCTCGCCCACTTCGGGCAGCTGCGCCCGGCGCCCGCGGCGCAGCGACGCCGGCAGATCCGCCAGCGCCGCCTCGCCCGGATCGTGCGGCCACTGGTCGCTCGCCCCGCGCCCGGGACGCGAGTATTCGAATATCACGGGCTCATGCACGTTCATGCGACTCTTTTCGCCGCCTGCAGGGCATCGCTCAGGTGCGTGCGATAGCGGTCGAGGTCGGCGGCGGACTTGGTCTCAGTGGCGCACACCAGCAGCGCGTTGCCGAGCTCGGGGTAGTATGCGCACAGGTCGAGGCCGCCGAGAATGCCGCCGCGCGCTAGCGCCTTGAGCACCGGCGCCACCGGACGATCAAGCTGCAGCACCACCTCGTGAAAATACGGGCCGGTGAACGCCAGACGCACGCCCGGCACGTGCGTAAGTGCCGAAACGAGCTCGCGGGTGCGCGCGTGCGCGGCGGCCGCCGTGCGCTCCAGTCCCTGCGGCCCCATGAGCGACATGTAGATGGTCGCGGCCGTGACCGCCAGACCCTGGTTGGTGCAGATGTTGGAGGTCGCCTTGGCGCGGCGGATGTGCTGCTCGCGCGCCTGCAGTGTGAGGGTGAAGCCCTCGCGGCCGGCGCTATCGAGCGTGCGCCCGACGATCCGGCCGGGCATCTGCCGCACGTGTTCCAGGCGCGTCGTCATGAAGCCGAAGTAGGGGCCGCCGGAAGACAGCGGCACCCCGAGCGGCTGGCCTTCGCCGACCGCGATGTCCGCGCCACGCGCGCCCCATTCTCCGGGGGGCTTCAGCAGCGCCAGCGAAGTCGGGTTGACCACGGCGACCGCCAAGGCCCCGCGCGCGTGCGCCCAGTCGGTCAGCGCATCCACATCCTCCAGGCGGCCGAAGAAGTTCGGCTGCTGGATCACGATGGCCGTGATGTCCTGGCCGTCGTACTTGGCGAGGGAGGCGGCCGGGGTAATGCCTTCCCCGGTGCAGTACGGCAGCTCGTCGAACTTAAGTCCCTGGTTGCTGGCGGTGGTGGCGGCCACCTTGCGGTAGTGCGGATGCATGGTCGTCGGCACGAGAATACGCGCCGACTTCGACTTGCGGTTGGCGCGCACCGCCATGAGCGCAGCTTCCGCCGTGGCGGAGGCGCCGTCGTACATCGAGGCGTTGGAGACTTGCATGCCGGTGAGGCGCGCGATCATGGTCTGAAACTCGTAGATCAGCTGCAGCGTCCCCTGGCTGGCCTCCGCCTGGTAGGGCGTGTACGCGCTGTAGAACTCCCCGCGCGAGGCGATGGCCCACACCGCCGCCGGAATGTGATGCTCGTAGGCGCCGGCGCCGAGAAAGGAGAGCGCCGTGCCATCGGCGCGCGCGCGCTCGCTCATGAGGCGTCCGATCTGCATCTCATTGAGCTGCTCTGGCACGCCGGCGAGCGCGCCGACGCGCAGGCCCGGCGGGATCTCATCGAAGAGATCCTCGATACTGCGGGCGCCGATGGCGGCGAGCATCGCCGCGACGTCGGTCTCGGTGTGAGGAATGAAGGCCATCAGCCAACCTCCGCGTCCAGCAGCTTCTGATAATCGGCCGCCGACATCAGCGCCGCCGCGGCGAGCGCGCCCGCTGCAGGTCGCAGCCGCATCAGCCAGCCCTCCCCGTACGGCGCAGCGTTCACCGTCTCGGGGGCGGCGCCGAGGCGGGCATTTCCTTCCGTGATCTCTCCGCTGAGCGGCGCGTACACGTCCGAGGCGGCCTTTACCGACTCCACCACCGCGCACGGCTCACCTGCGCGCACCGCGCGCCCGGGCTCGGGCAGTTCCACGAACACCAAGTCGCCGAGCGCGTGCTGGGCGTGATCGGTGATGCCGATCTCGACCCTGCCGTCGCCGAGCGTGCGCACCCATTCGTGGGACTTGGTGTACCTGAGATCCGGCGGAACATTGCTCATGGAAGATCCTTCGCTTGACTCACCAGGGGTTTGCCGGCGCGCACGAACGGCGGCTTCACAACGCGCGCGTGCAGCAGCTTGCCGCGAATGTCCACCTGCACCCTGTCGGCGGCGGCGGACGGGACACGCGCGAAGGCGATGGAGCGCTCGAGCGTCGGGGAGAAGGTGCCGCTGGTGATCTCGCCCTCACCGACGCCGGGGCTGAGCACTTTCTGGTGGCTGCGCAGCACGCCGCGATCTTCGAGCAACAGCCCGACGAGCTTACGCGCGGAGCCGCGCCTCGCGATGACCTCGAGCGCGTCGCGGCCGATGAACGGGCGCTCGCGCGGCTCGAGCGCCACCGTCCAGCCGAGACCTGACTCGAAGGGATGCGTGCTCTCGTCCATATCGTTGCCGTACAGGTTCATGCCGGCTTCCAGCCGCAGCGTGTCGCGCGCGCCGAGCCCGCAGGAGGCAACCCCGAGCGAGTTGAGCTTGCGCCACGCGGGAACGGCGGTGGAGGCGGGCAGCATGATCTCGAAGCCGTCCTCGCCCGTGTAGCCGGTGCGGGCCACGAACCAGCCGCCGAACTCACGGGCGGCGAAGGCGGCGAGCCCGAGCGCGGCGTCCGCGTGCGCCGGCGGCAGCAGCTGCACCGCCTTCTCGCGCGCCTCGGGACCCTGGATCGCGAGCATGGCGAGGTCGCTGCGCTCCGTGACTTCGATGCCGTAGGCGTCACCGTGGCGGCGGATCCATGCCAGGTCCTTCTCACGGGTGCTGGCGTTCACCACCAGGCGATACCATGAATCTGAGAGGGAGTACGCAATGAGATCGTCAAGCACGCCGCCCGCATCGTTGAGCATGCAGCTGTAGAGCGCCCGGCCGGGCGTTTTGAGCTTCGCGACGTCGTTGGCCAGCAGGCGCTGCAGGAACACGCGCACGCGCGCGCCTCTCAGGTCGACGATCCCCATGTGCGAGACGTCGAACACGCCGGCTGCGCGCCGCACCGCGTGGTGCTCGCCGATCTGCGAGCCATACTGCACCGGCATGTCCCAGCCGCCGAAATCGACCATCCGGGCGTTGAGTTCCTGGTGCAGTCTGAACAGCGGCGTCTGTCGTCCCACAGTTAGTCTCCTGCGCAGGCGCTTTCAGCCAATAAACGCTTTCAGCCAATAAAAAAGGGCGGCCCCGCCTCCCGTCCGCCCTGACGCGAGGCCGGCCGCCCTTCTGTCCTGTGACCTGAGAGATCAGGCGCCGTTCAGCCGCCGCTCCCCTTCGGTGGGCGGATCCGCTCGCGCAATCCACCGCTCTCCAGA